>QFOL01000040.1 GCA_003241215.1 Agrobacterium fabrum | reverse complement strand
CTCAAAGGCGGGAAGCGTATCGGGAATCTTGATCGGCATGTCGAACTCTCTTTTCCGGATCACGTAAAGAACGTTGCGAAAACAAAAAAACCGGCAGCGAAATCGCGGCCGGTCCCAGGAAATTGCCTTTTTCCTCGACCCTTTAGCGACTTCTTTAAAGTGGCTGCAAGCCGGTCGGCAAATCACCACTGAGGCGTTTCATAATCCCGAAGCCGGCGAAAATCAATATAGGCCGATTTCATCGGCTTTCGGCTTTCCATTTTTGGCCGAGGTGCGATAAGGCAGGGCATGGATAAAGAGCGCTTCACCATTCTTCTTGGCGGCGATGTCACGGTGACCGATCGTCTGAAGG
This sequence comes from Agrobacterium fabrum, assembly GCA_003241215.1. Classification (GTDB taxonomy): domain Bacteria; phylum Pseudomonadota; class Alphaproteobacteria; order Rhizobiales; family Rhizobiaceae; genus Agrobacterium; species Agrobacterium fabrum_A. The sequence continues at coordinate 19,336 of QFOL01000040.1, read as the reverse complement.
CAGCGGTCGCGAACAGCCGCGTGATCGCGGCCGATGGCGGCATGCGCCATGCAGCGCCGCTCGGTCTCAGGCCGGAGCTTTGGGTGGGGGATTTCGATTCCGCCAGCGAAGAGCTGCTCAACGCCTGGCCCGATGTGACGCGGCAACCCTATCCAGCAGCAAAGGCCGTGACGGACGGTGAAATCGCTGTCTCGGAGGCTCTTTTCCGCGGCGCGCATGCGCTGATATTGGTGGGCGCTCTCGGCGGGGCTCGAAGCGACCATGCGCTTCAGCACCTGCTTTATGCGGTGGCGCTTGCGGAACGCGGTCTCGATATAACGCTGACCTCCGGTGAAGAGGAAGCGCAGCCGCTGCTCCCCGGCTCACTCAATGTCGACCTGCCGGCCGGCTCGCTGTTCTCGGTTACCGGGTTCACCGCCCTTGAGGGGCTCGATATCGGCAATGTGCGTTATCCGCTCAAGGATTTCGCGCTTGCTTTCGGCTCCTCCCGCACTATTTCCAATGTCGCGAATGGCGGCCCCGTGCATTTCTCGCTGAAAAGCGGAAAAGCCATCGTGCTCGCCCGCCCCTATGATCTGACCGGAGCCTGACGCCTTGGCACCCCCAATTTTGAAACTCGATGACATCAAGCTGACCTTCGGTGTGACCCCGCTGCTCGATGGAGCCAACCTCCAGGTGGAGCCGGGCGACCGCATCTGTCTCGTCGGGCGCAACGGTTCGGGCAAGTCGACGCTGATGAAGATCGCCGCGGGCCTTGTCGAAGCGCAGTCGGGTGAGGTTTTCCGGCATCCGGCGGCCACCATCCGTTATCTGGAACAGGCGCCGGATTTTGCCGGTTACGACACGGTTCAGGCCTATGCCGAGGCGGGGCTGGGGCCGGGTGACGATCCCTATCGTGTCACCTATCTTCTCGAGCACCTCGGGTTGACGGGACAGGAAAATCCGGTGAGCCTTTCCGGCGGTGAAGCACGCCGCGCCGCCCTTGCCCGCGTGATGGCGCCGGAGCCCGATATTCTGATGCTGGACGAACCGACCAACCATCTGGATCTGCCCACCATCGAATGGCTTGAAAGCGAGCTGCAGCAGACGCGCAGCGCACTGGTGCTGATTTCGCACGACCGGCGTTTTCTCGAAAAGGTCTCGACCTCGACCGTATGGCTGGATCGTGGCCAGTCCCGCCGTCTCAATCGCGGTTTTGCCCATTTTGAGGAATGGCGAGACAAGGTGCTGGAAGAGGAAGAACTGGAGCAGCACAAGCTCGGCAAGGCCATCGAGCGCGAAGAACACTGGATGCGTTATGGCGTGACCGCAAGGCGCAAGCGCAACATGCGCCGCGTCGGCGAGCTTCAGGCCATGCGTGCGGAATATCGCGGCCATAAGGGGCCGCAGGGCACGGTGCAGGCGACCGTCACCGAAGGGCGGGAATCCGGCAAGCTGGTCATCGAGGCCGATGCCATCACCAAGTCTTATGGCAAGCGCGTGATCGTCGCGCCGTTTTCGCTGCGCGTCCACCGCGGCGATTGCATCGGTTTCGTCGGTCCGAACGGCGCCGGCAAAACCACGCTTCTGAAGATGCTCACCGGCCAGCTTGAGCCCGATAGCGGCACTGTGAAGCTCGGCACCAATCTGGAGATCGCGACGCTTGACCAGAAACGCGAGGATCTCAATCCCAACGATACGCTCGCGCATTATCTGACCGATGGCCGCGGCGAGAATCTGCTGGTCAATGGCGAATTGAAACATGTGACGGGCTATATGAAGGATTTCCTGTTCCAGCCGGAACAGGCCCGCACGCCGATCCGCAACCTTTCCGGCGGCGAGCGCGCCCGTCTTATTCTGGCGCGCATCCTGGCGCGGCCGACCAATCTTCTGATCCTCGACGAGCCGACCAACGATCTCGATATCGAAACGCTCGACCTGTTGCAGGAAATCGTTGCGGGCTTTTCCGGCACAGTCATTCTGGTCAGCCACGATCGCGATTTCCTCGACCGCACCGTCACGTCCACCATCGCGCCCGTTAATCCCGATGAGCCCGATGGACGCTGGATCGAATATGCCGGCGGTTATTCGGACATGATGGCGCAGCGCAAGGGCGCCGCCGAAGAAAAACGCAGGACCGAGAAACAGGAAAAGGCAAAGGCCGCACCTTCCGCTTCTGCGTCGCAGGATCCTTCGAAGGCTAAAGGCAAGCTTTCTTTCAAGCAGAAATTCGCGCTCGAAAATCTGCCGAAGGAAATGGAAAAGGCCCAGGGCGAAATCGCAAAACGGGAGCAGCGCATGGCCGATCCTCAGCTCTTTACCAAGGACCCGGCCGCCTTCAACACATTGGCGCAGGAGATGGCGAAGCTGCGCGAAAAGCTGGAGCGCATGGAAGAGGAATGGCTGGAACTGGAGATGCTGCGCGAGGAACTGGAGGGCTGAAGGCGGTCGGTCGCAATGCGATCCTTCCCTGGTCTTTGACAGACAGGCGGAATTGCCGTTCTATGCCGGCGTTGTCGGAGGAGTTCTGAAAATGCGCATGATTTTCGTCAATCTGCCGGTCAAGAATATCGAGACATCGAGAAGCTTCTTCACGGCTCTCGGTTTCAGCTTCAATCCGGAATATTCGGATGACCGCACGCTCTGCATGATCGTTGAGGAGAACATCTTCGTGATGTTGCTCCAGGAAGAGCGTTTTCGCGATTTCATCAATGGGGATATCGCTGACGCCAAGAGCAGCACCGAGGTTCTGACCTGTCTTTCCGCCGGAAGCCGCGAAGAAATCGACCGGATGATCGCAACCGCGCTTGCATCTGGCGGCAATGGCTGGAAACCGGTTCAGGACCATGGCTTCATGTATGCCGGCAGTTTTCAGGATCCCGACGGGCACGTCTGGGAACTGGTGCATATGACGGGGCAGGGCTGATCCCGGCCATCTTGCCAAGCAGAGACGACGGGACTACACCATCATCATGATCTAACGGGGTGTCTTTTGTGCTTTCGTGCAAAAGGCTGAGAGGCTTGCCAACCCGAAGAACCTGATCCGGTTCATACCGGCGGAGGGATTAGACGGCTTTCGGACAGGCGGCTATTTCCCTTTTTGTTGTGAGGAGATACCCGTGCGCCGTCGTTTTTTTCTGAATTCCCTGGTTGTCGCTTCGCTGTTTATGCCCGGTCTTGCCGCCGCGCAGGACAGGCAAGAACTGACCGTCTACACCTATGAAAGCTTCGTCTCCGAATGGGGGCCGGGTCCCAAGGTGAAGGAGGCTTTCGAAAAGGTCTGCGGCTGCACGGTCAATTTTGTGGGTGTCGCGGATGGCGTGGCGTTGCTCAATCGCCTGAAGCTTGAAGGGGCGGGGTCCAGGGCGGATGTGGTGGTCGGTCTCGACACCAATCTTGTCGCGGAAGCGAAACAGACCGGTCTTTTCGATGTCAACGGTATCGACGCATCGGCTGCCAAGGTGCCGGGCGGTTACAAGGATGATGTTTTCGTGCCCTATGATTACGGCCATTTCGCCGTCATCTATGATACGCAGACGGTGAAAAATCCGCCGGCGAGCCTTAAGGACCTCGTGGAAGGCGATCCCTCGCAGAAGATCGCCATTCAGGACCCTCGCACGTCCACGCCCGGGCTGGGCCTGCTCTTGTGGGTGAAGTCTGTTTATGGCGACAAGGCGCCGGAGGCCTGGGCGAAGCTCAGGAAGCGCATTCTGACCGTTACGCCGGGCTGGTCGGAATCCTACGGGCTTTTCACCAAGGGTGAGGTGCCGATGGTGCTCTCCTACACCACCTCGCCGGCCTATCACATGGTCGCGGAAAAGACTGACCGCTATCAGGCGGCCGCGTTTTCCGAAGGGCACTACATCCAGATCGAAGTATCAGGCCTCCTCAAGAACGCGCCGCACAAGGAGCTGGCAAAGCAGTTCCTTGCTTTCACGCTGACGTCGGGTTTTCAGGACGCCATTCCGGAAAATAACTGGATGATGCCAGTTGCAGCGACTTCCAAGCCGTTGCCCGAGGCATTTTCGAAGCTAGTCGTGCCGCAGAAGACCTTTCTGATGGACCCGGAAGAGGTGGCGAAGAACCGCAAGGCGTGGATCGACGAGTGGCTTGCGGCCATGAGCATGAACTGACGAAGAGGCGCGCCCAGGCATGATGCTGCGTCGCGACTACAGGCGGTCGATCATTTTCGGGATGGTGGCCTTCGCCGCCGTTTTCCTGTTCATGGCGCTCGCCGTCGCGGCTCTGCTCTCCTTTGATTCCGGCGCGTCCGTTACCGGAATCAGCGACGCTTATACGCTGCGCATCCTGCGGTTCACGCTCTATCAGGCAATGCTTTCCACGGTTCTTTCCATTGTTCTCGGCCTGCCGGTGGCATTGGCGCTTTCCCGCCGCAAAGACTTTCCAGGAAGGATCTGGATCATCAGGCTGATGGCGGTGCCGATGGGGCTGCCGGTGATTGTCGGCGCCTTCGGCATTATCGCCATCTGGGGTAGGCAGGGCGTCCTGAATACGGCCCTCGTTTTTATTGGCGCCGATGAGCCTTTCAGCATTTACGGCCTTTCCGGCATTCTTGTCGCCCACGTGTTTTTCAATCTGCCGCTGGCGGTACGGCTGATGCTGGCCGGGCTGGAGCGCATTCCCGGTGAATACTGGCGCATGGCGGCAAGCCTCGGCATGGGGCAGGTGTCGGTTTTCCGTTTCGTCGAATGGCCTGCGGTATCGAAGCTCGTTCCGGGCATCGCCGGGCTCATCTTCATGCTCTGCGCCACCAGCTTCACGCTGGTGCTTCTGTTGGGCGGCGGGCCGGCGGCGACGACGCTGGAGGTAGCGATCTATCAGGCGCTGCGGTTCGATTTCGATCCGCAGCGGGCGATTGCGCTTTCGGTCTTGCAGATCGTTCTCACCGCAGTTCTGCTTGGCCTGCTGGCCTTTTTGCCATCGCCGGAAGCGGAAATCTCCTCGCTTGGTCGTCCCATCAGTCGTTTCGATGGCAAGACCGCCAGCGCGCGCCTTTGGGACGGGACGGCAATCCTCTTTGCGGTTCTGCTTGTCGGCCTGCCGCTTGTCGCTATAGCTGTCTCGGGCCTGAGGGCCGATCTGCCGCGCCTGCTCGCTGCGCCGGTCTTCCTGCGGGCAATGGCGACCAGTCTTGCAATCGCCGTGCTCTCCGCCGCCTTGGTGGTGCTGTGCTGCATGGCGATTATCGGCGCGCGCCAGGCGGTGCGTTCCAAACGGCAGGCGACGTGGCCGTTGCGCTCGCTTTCCGCCATGCTGGGAGCGGGGTCTTCGCTGGTGCTTTTGGTGCCGCCCGTCGTGCTGGGAAGCGGGTGGTTCCTGTTGCTGCGGCCCTTCGGGGATGTCAGCGTCTATGCCCCGGTGCTTGTTGCGCTCATCAACATGCTGATGGCCCTGCCGCTTGCCATGCGGGTGCTGGAGCCGGCCTTTACCAGCCATTTCCTGCGCACTGGCCAGCTCTCCGCCAGTCTCGGGCTTCAGGGTCTCACGCGGTTACGCTTCGCCGATCTGCCGGTTCTGTGGCGGCCGCTGCTTATGGCATTCTCCTTCGCCATGGCGCTGTCGCTTGGCGATCTTGGGGCGGTCGCCCTGTTCGGCTCGGAAAATTTCGTGACCTTGCCATGGCTGGTTTATAGCAATATGGGCAGCTACCGCACCAATGATGCTGCCGGCTATGCATTCATCCTTGGTGTCATTTGCCTGCTGCTCGCCGCGGGCGGCGTTTCACGGCAATCTCAATCAGCAAGGGCGAGTATATGACGGGCGATGATTTTGCCGTTGAGATGGACAGGGTGAGGCTGCGGCTCGGGGCGCAGGATTTCGAATTTGACTGCGCCTTCCCGCAGGGCCGGATCACCGCCGTCGTCGGCGCATCCGGTTCGGGCAAGTCGACGCTCCTCAATCTCGTTGCCGGTTTCGAACTACCTGATTCAGGGCGTGTGATGATCGGCGGGCAGGACATGACGGCGCTCGATCCTTCCGAAAGACCGGTCTCATCGATCTTTCAGGACAATAATCTTTTCGCCCATCTCGATATTTTCACCAATGTCGCGCTCGGCGTCAGCCCCGGGCTTAAACTGCAGGCGCCAGACAGGCAGAGGATCGATGTGGCGCTCACGCGCGTCGGTCTCGATGGTTTCGGCAAGCGCCTGCCGGGTACGCTTTCCGGCGGTGAAAGGCAAAGGGCGGCGCTTGCGCGTGCGCTGGTCAGGAAAAAACCGGTCATGCTGCTCGATGAGCCTTTTGCGGCACTTGACCCGGGTCTCAGGGCGGGCATGACGTCGCTGCTTCTCGACTTGCACGTGGAAACAAAAAACACCGTGATTATTGTCTCGCACCATCCGGACGACATAAAAAAGCTGGCGCAGCGGGTGGTTTTTCTTGATCGCGGCCGTGTTGTCTATGCGGGCGCGACCGCAGATTTCTTCGCCACACAAAATGTGAAGGCCATCGACAGTTTTCTGAACGGCTGATCGCCTTATTTTCGACGCGTGCCGCTGGCAATCGCTTTAGATGACTTCAATGGCGCTAATTTGCACTTGCCAGTTTCAAGTTGTTGCCCGAGAAAAGATGGGAATTATTGCGTTCTTCAGGAATATTCCGGACTTGATGGATCGTTTTTACCGTTTTGGCATTCATCGTCCGTTGGGGCGAATCTGTTATTCTGGTCTGCAATTAACGGATGATCAGGAACGTTAGGGGCAGGCACAGAGAATGAGAAATAGCATGACTGCACAGTGGAGGCTCTTCTCCCGTTCAGGCCTTCGCCGTTCGGGCAGGATGGCTGCAGCCTGTTCGGTGCTGACGGCGTCGGCCGTTTTTCTGTCGTCCTGCCAGTCTCTTTTCAGTCCGGCCTACCAGTCCACCCTGCGTCCTTCGGATAATCCGCAGACCGTGGAAGAGGTGCAGAAGAACGATCCCCGCGCCCAGATGGGTGCGCGCGAACATCCGCGCATCGTGGCGAGCTATGGCGGGGAATATCGCGACGCCAAGACGGAGCGGCTTGTCGCCCGTATTACCGGCGCGCTGACGGCGGTTTCGGAAAATCCGCAGCAATCCTATCGAATCACGATCCTGAACTCGCCTGCCATCAACGCCTTTGCCCTGCCGGGCGGTTATCTTTACGTGACGCGCGGGCTTCTGGCACTTGCCAACGATGCTTCGGAAGTGGCCGCCGTGCTTTCGCATGAGATGGGCCATGTCACGGCAAACCACGGTATCGAACGCCAGCGCCGCGAAGAGGCGGAGGTGATTGCGAGCCGCGTGGTTGCCGAAGTGCTGTCGAGCGATCTTGCCGGCAAGCAGGCGCTTGCGCGCGGCAAGCTGCGGCTCGCGGCCTTTTCGCGCCAGCAGGAATTGCAGGCGGATGTGATCGGCGTGCGCATGCTGGGCGAGGCCGGTTACGACCCCTTCGCCTCCCCGCGTTTTCTGGATTCCATGGCGGCCTATGCGCGCTTCTCCTCTGCCGATCCCGAAAACGACCAGAGCCTCGACTTCCTTTCCAGCCATCCCAATACGCCGCAACGCATCGAGCTTGCGCGCCGTCATGCCCGCGCCTTCGGCCAGGACGGCCAGGTCGGGGATCGTGGTCGCGACTGGTTTCTGGATGGCATAGATGGCCTGCTTTATGGCGACAGCCCGCAGGAAGGTTATGTCCGCGGCCAGACATTTCTGCACGGAACGCTCGGCATACGCTTCGATGTGCCGGAAGGTTTTGTCATCGACAACAAGGTCGAGGCCGTTCTGGCGACGGGACCGGGCGATACGGCGATCCGTTTCGATGGCGTTGCGGATCCGAAACAGACCAGCCTTGCCAATTACCTGACCAGCGGCTGGGTTGCCGGTCTGCTGCCGGAAACCGTCAAGGAAATCCAGATTAACGGTCTGGAGGCCGCGACAGCCCGGGCGAGTGCGGATAAATGGGATTTCGACGTGACCGTCATCCGTGTCGGGCAGCAGATATTCCGTTTCCTGACCGCCGTGCCGAAGGGCAATACGCAACTCGATTCTATCGCCAATATTTTGCGCACCAGCTTCCGCAAGATGACGCCGCAGGAGATCACCTCGCTGAAGCCGCTAAGGGTGCGGGTGGTGACGGTGAAGCCCGGTGAAACCGTGGCGACGATGGCGGCACGGATGATGGGAACCGACCGGAAGCTCGACATGTTCCGCATGATCAATGCCATGAGCGCCACGGCCACCATTCAGCCCGGGCAGCGGGTGAAGATCATTTCGGAATAGACCTCAAAGAAAAACCCCGGATCACTCCGGGGTTTTTGTCATCAGCTATCTGCGATGATTATTGCCACTCGCGCACGTCAACGAAATGACCGGCGATCGCCGCCGCTGCCGCCATGGCGGGGGAGACGAGGTGGGTGCGGCTCTTATAGCCCTGGCGGCCCTCGAAATTGCGGTTCGAGGTGGAGGCGCAGCGTTCGCCGGGCTTCAGGCGGTCGTCATTCATGGCAAGACACATGGAGCAGCCTGGCTCACGCCATTCGAAACCGGCTTCGAGGAAAATCTTGTCCAGACCTTCCTTTTCCGCCTGTTCCTTCACGAGACCGGAGCCGGGCACGATCATGGCCGAAACGGTGGGGGCCACCTTGCGGCCGTCAACGATTTTCGCCGCCGCGCGCAAATCCTCGATGCGGCCATTGGTGCAGGAGCCGATGAAGACACGGTCGATGGCGATATCGGTGATACGCGTGCCGGGCTTCAGGCCCATATACTCAAGCGCGCGCCACTTGGAAGCGCGCTTGTTTTCTTCCTCGATATCATCGGGATTGGGAACAATGCCTTCAACGGAGGTCACGTCTTCCGGAGACGAACCCCAGGAGACGATGGGCGGCAGATTGGCCGCATCCAGAATGACCACCTTGTCATAATGGGCGCCTTCGTCGGATTTCAGCGTTTTCCAGTAGGCGATCGCCTGTTCCAGCGTTTCGCCCTTCGGCGAGCGCGGCTTGTCCTTGATGTATTCGAAGGTCGTCTCATCCGGCGCGATCAGACCGGCGCGGGCGCCGCCCTCGATAGTCATGTTGCAGACCGTCATACGGCCTTCCATGGAGAGCGAACGGATCGCCTCACCGGCAAATTCGATCACATGGCCGGTGCCGCCGGCCGTACCGATCTCGCCGATAATGGCGAGGATGATGTCCTTGGCGGTGACGCCATCAGGAATCTTGCCATCGACACGCACCAGCATGTTCTTGGCCTTTTTCTGGATCAGCGTCTGGGTGGCCAGAACATGTTCCACTTCCGAGGTGCCGATGCCATGCGCCAGCGCGCCGAAGGCGCCGTGGGTCGAGGTGTGGCTGTCGCCGCAGACGATCGTCATGCCCGGCAGGGTAAAACCCTGTTCAGGGCCGACGATATGGACGATGCCCTGGCGCTTGTCGCGCTCGGAATAATATTCGACGCCGAAATCCCTGGCGTTCTGCGCAAGCGCTTCCACCTGGATGCGGCTTTCCTCGTTCTTGATGCCTTCCAGCCGGTCGGCCGTAGTCGGAACGTTATGGTCGACGACAGCCAGCGTACGGGCCGGCGAATGCACGGGGCGACCGGCCATGCGCAGACCTTCGAAGGCCTGCGGGCTCGTCACCTCATGCACGAGGTGACGGTCTATGTAGAGAAGACAGGTTCCGTCCGGGTCACGATTGACGACGTGGTCGTCCCATATTTTGTCATACAAAGTGCGGGGTGCGCTCATGGCTCTATGCCTTGTCATGGAAAAGGGTAATCAGGGTTCAGAAAGGCGGTGGACAGCGGGTGCTGTCAGGCGAGCCTAAGTCGGCTGGTGAGCGCCCCGGAAACGCGCGCAAAGAACCGTGCCGGCAGACGCTTATGGTCCTGCAGCACATAAACATTCTGCGCGAGACATCCGAATTTAGATCCCATGGCAGCCTTCATAGCAGATCGCCGGTTTTACGGCAACATGAATGCGTATGGCACCGAATGCGACGGCTCGGCATTTTCCATGTGCACTGCATCATTACTGAAGGTCCGTAACAGGCTTCTCTTGCGGGGTTCCCCAATGGTTATGTTGCAATGCAACTTGCGTATTTTGCGCTGCACATATAGATGGGTCCCCTTATCATTTGCATTTCGACGAGAAATCGAAGGGAGGGAAAGCATATGGTATCCGAAAAGGCCCTTATCTCGAAGATCACCTGGCGGCTGATGCCGTTTCTTGGCCTTCTCTATCTCATCGCCTATATCGACCGCCAGAATGTCAGCTATGCCAAGCTGCAGATGGTCGATGCGCTGAGCCTTAGCGAATATGCCTACGGTCTTGGCGCTTCGCTGTTCTTCATCGGCTACTTCATCTTCGAAGTGCCGAGCAATCTGTTCCTCAACCGCTTCGGCGCCAGCAAATGGTTCGCCCGCATTCTGGTGTCCTGGGGTGCGGTCACCATCGCGCTTGCCTATACGCAGAATGCCACGATGTTTTACATCCTGCGCTTCCTGCTGGGTCTCTGCGAGGCGGGTTTCTTTCCGGGCGTATTGTTCCTGATGACGCTCTGGTTCCCGCGCGATTATCGCGGCCGGATGATCGGCCTGTTCATGATTTTCAGCGCGCTTGCCAATGCCATCGGTGCGCCGCTCGGCGGCATGCTGCTCGATCTCGATGGTTTCCTCGGTTATGCCGGATGGGAATGGGTATTCCTCGCCACGGGTATTCCGGCTGTCATCGCCGGTATCGCCACCTTCTTCTATCTGGACGATACGCCCGAAAAGGCGAAGTTCCTGACACAGGACGAGAAGGACTGGCTGAAGAACCGGCTGGCCGAAGAAAACAAGGGCATGGAAGAGCATGCGGAGGATGGCTTCAAGGCGCTCATCAATCCGCGCGTCCTGTTCATGGCGCTCTGCTATGTCGGCTTTCCGCTGGCGGCCTATGGTCTCAGCTACTGGCTTCCGACCATCGTGAAGAGCTTCGGCGTTTCCAATACCGCTAACGGCTTCATCAACATCATCCCCTGGGTGATCGTGGCCATCGCCCTGTTCGTCGTGCCCCTGGCCGCAGACAAGGCGAAGAACAACACGCCTTATATCGTCGGTCCTGCCTTTATCGGCGCATTTTGCCTGTTGATGTCGGCATTGCTGAGCGATCCGGTCCTGCAGTTCGCTTTCCTCTGCATCGCCGCCGCGGGCATTTTTGCCGGCCAGCCGGTATTCTGGAGCCTGCCCGGCCGTTTCCTCAAGGGCGCAGGTGCGGCCGCCGGCATCGCCGCGATCAATTCCGTCGGCAATCTGGGTGGCTTCGTGGCGCAGAATGTGGTGCCCTGGATCAAGGATCAGACTGGTAGCACCATTGCGCCGATGTTCTTCCTTGCCTTCTGCCTGGCGCTTGCCGGGGTGCTGGTCATCATCGCAGCGCGTAAAATGGGCAATCGGGTCAAGGCCGCCTGATTCTGGAAGATTGCGGCGGCTGACACGATTGGCGACCGTCGCACATGTAAAAAAATTGTGGCCCGGATGTTTCCGGGCCACAATTTTTTAAGCGGCAAGAGATGAAATTCTCTTCGAGAGAATTATGCGGTGAACCAGTCGCTACCGGTCAGGTGAACACCGGCAACGATGATCTTTTCACCCTTGTGCTCGCCAGTCACGTTGTAGCTGAGGATGGTGTCGTTATCGATCGTCGACACCGCCCAGTTATCGATTACCGTGCCGACCAGCTTGAGCTTGTCCACGGCGGCATTGAAACCTTCGATGGTATCCGTCGCCAGGCTCTTGGCCATGTCGCCGAGATTGAAGACGAAGGTATCGGCGCCACCGCTTGCCTTGATGTGGTCGATGCCCTTGCCGCCGGTTACCAGCGAAGAAGCAAGGTTCACGCCGCTCAGGTCGATAAAGTCGTTACCTGCACCAGCATCGATCTTGACGGAGGTGAAGCTGCCGTCGGTGATGCCAGCGCCGCCGTTCACGGCGCCGGTGTTGGCGGCAAGGCCGCCCGTGCCGGCCGCAGACGCATCATTGAATGCAGCGCCCGCCTTGACGATGATCGTGTCGTTACCGGCGCCGGTGTCGATGTTGAAATTGTTTACCCAGGTCTTTTCGTTCGAAACGACGGAGACGGTGACCGTGTCATTGCCCGCGCCGGTCGAGATATTGCCACGCTTGGCATTGAGAACTTCCACGGTGGACGAACCCGTGCCGCCGAGATGAACGTCGACCTGAACGAAATCCTTGAAGGTAAGGTTTTCAGAGGTATCGGACTGGGCGAGAGCATTCTTTACCGAATTCCATGCCGACGATACGTCAAATTTGAAGCCGTTCGCGCTGGGATCGTAACCAACATCGACCGTGCCGCCCGCGCCGGTCCCGGGAACCGATACAGCGCCGACATTGACCACGCCCGTGTCGAGGGAAGAGCCGTTCTTGACCAGTGCAGTCGATTCCGTGAGGAGCTTATAAGCTTCCTGATCGACCAGGCTGGTGAGCGAAGAAACCGATGCAGCGCCACCATTACCAAAAGTCACTTTTAACGCCATTTTACACTCCCATAAATTTTTGAGAAATCGATGAATTGAAATTAAATTTATACTAAATATTGCGGATGATATTTAATACATAAAAAACGATAATACAATATAGGAAATTGTTTTTTTAAGCTTGGCGCGTTTTTACTAATTTTCAGAAATTTCTTTCTGAAAATTATGCGGCGAAAATTATTTATTCCTGTACGAAGGTCTTTTTGAGCCTGTCCTGGAATGGCTTCACAAAATAAGAAAGAACACTTCTTTCGCTGGTTTGTATGAATACTTCAGCCGGCATGCCGGGATATAATTTCCCACCGGGCAGATGACCCATCCCGGCCTTGTCGGGTTTGATGCGCAGCGCGTAATAAGATGCGCCGGTTCGGGAATCTGTCTGCAGATCAGGGGCGACGACAGCAACTTCCGCTTTCAGATCCGGTGTCGTGCTTTGGTTGAATGCGGTGAAGCGAATGGTAACCGGCTGCCCGACATAAATCTGGTCGATATCTCGTGGCGTTATGTTGGCTTCGATGGCAAGATCGTCCTGCTCCGGCACCACCAGCATCAGCACTTCGCCCGGTTGAATGACGCCATTTATGTTATGTACCGACAGCTGGTAGATGCGGCCGGCAATCGGCGAGCGGATGTCGAGGCGATCCAGCTGATCGCGCGTTGCCGCCAGCCGTTCTTCATATTCCGCAACGGTTGCTTCGATCGCCGTCAGATCTTTCGTAACTTCCGATTTGCGGTCCTCGTCGAGCTGGAGCAATTGCAGGTCCAGTTCGCTCAGCTTGCCCACCGTCTGTGCACGCGCTGCAATATACTGGCCCTGCTGACCCTCGAGATTGGAAAGCTGGCGCTTGAGGAGATTGAGGCGCTGAAGCGTGACAAGACCTTTTTTGAAGAGCTCTTCCGTCTTGGAAACGTCTTCTTTCACGATGGCAAGCTCGTTGTCGGTGGCCTCAACCTGAACCGCGAGGCCACGCGACTCGTCGGCGAGCTGGTCCTTGCGTGTTCCCAGCTGCTTTTTCATGCCGATCAGCGCACTGCGACGACTGGTGAAAAGGTTCTGTTCGCTATCGATGAAAGTTTTGGCCGCCTTCGAGCCCGTCAGCGCCGCCAGGTCTTCCGTGACTGTGAAAGACGGGGCTTCGGCAATCTCCGCACGCAGACGAGCCCGACGCGAATAGAGCTGCGCAAGCGTATTCTCGACAATGGAAAGGTTCGCCTGAACGATCGTATCGCTCAGCCGCAACAGCACCTGACCGGCCTCGACCCGGTCGCCTTCGGCGACATTGATCTCGCTGACGATGCCGCCGGAAAGGTGCTGGACTTTTTTTGAATTGCCTTCAACGACGACCCGTCCCGTTGCCACCACTGCGCCGGCAAGCTTTGCAAAAGCCGCCCAGCCGCCCAATCCGACCAATAGGCCTAGCGCGAGAACGACCACTGCGGTCGAATGTCTGAGGATGGACGCATTCGTCATGCCGGGTTTTTCTGCCTCAACCATTTTCGCTCACCCGGTTTTCAATCTTGCGCGTTTCTTCCTCCTCAGGCACCTGGCGGATGTTCTGCCGCAGGATTTGCGCGAGCACCTCTTCCTTGGTGCCGAAGCGCAGCATCCGGCCGTTGCTCATCACCATCACCAGGTTGACGCTTTCTATGGCGCTGGGGCGATGGGCAATGACGACGACGATGCCGCCGCGGGCCCTGATGTCGCCAATGGCATTGCGCAGGGCACCTTCGCCCTCACTGTCCAGATTGGAATTCGGTTCATCGAGAAGCACGAAGAAGGGGTCGCCAAACAGTGCACGAGCAAGGCCGATACGCTGTTTCTGCCCGCCCGATAGAGCCTCTCCGTAATCGCCAATATGGGTATCGTAACCATTGGGCAGATTGAGGATCAGCTCATGCACCTGTGCGGCCTTGGCTGCGGCGACAATCGCTTCTGCGGTCGCATCGCGGTCGAAACGCGCGATATTCTGCGCCACCGTTCCCGGCATCAGCTCCACCTGCTGGGGCATGTAGCCGATGGATTTGCCGAGAAACTCGAAATCCCACTGGTTGAGCGCAGCCCCATCGAAGCGGACGGAACCGCGTTCATAGGGCCAGATGCCGGTCATCAGGCGTGCCAGTGTGGATTTGCCGGAGGCGCTTGGGCCGATGATGCCGAGGCCGTCGCCCGCGTTCAGCGTGAAGGAAATATCGGCGACCGTATCGCGCGGGCCTTTGGGCGGGCCACCCGTTACACGATCAACGGCAACGGTATATTGCGGGCGCGGCAGGGAGAGCGGCGGTGCGGGTTCCGGCACCAGCTCCAGAAACTCATTGACGCGTTTCCAGCCCTGCCGGGCTGTCATGAAGCTGCGCCAGTTCGCAATCGCATGTTCGACAGGGCCGAGCGCCTTTGCAGAAAGGATCGAGCCCGCGATGATGCTGCCCGCCGATGCATTGCCATCGATGACAAGCACGGCGCCGACGGCCATGACGCCGGATTGCAGCAACAGGCGGAATGTTCGCGACATGGCGCCGAGCATGCCGGCCGTATCGGATGTCGATAGCGTGACGGAGCGGTATCTGGAATGCAACTCGTCCCACATGGATGTCACGGCGCCCATCATGCCCATGGTCCTGATGGATTCAATGTTGCGCTGACTGCTGCCGACGAGCACGTTTCTCTGCCCCCTGGCGGTATAAGCCTGCTTTGTCGCTTTTTCCGTCAGCCAATTGGTCAGCAGCGTCAGCACGACGAGAACCACGGCCCCGCCGAGCACCGCAAAACCGATCCAGGGATGCAGGGCAAAACAGATCAGCAGATAGATCGGCAGCCAGGGAATATCGAAAAAGGCCGCCGGGCCCGGTCCGGAAAGAAACTGTCGGATCTGATCGAGATCGCCGACGATCTGCAGCCCATCGATCTTGGCGGAAGCGATGAGCGGCGTACTGATCGATGCCCTGAACAGCTTCTGATTGAGCGCGTCATCCATATTATCGGCGATGCGCGCCAATATCCGGCCGCGCAGCGCGTCAAACCCCATAAGAAACGCGTAGAGAACGATAAGGAGAACAACCAGCGCCACCAGAGACGGTATACTCTTGCTGGGCAGAATGCGGTCGTAAACCTCCAGCATGAAAAGCGAGCCGGAGAGATTGAGAATATTCATCAACGCGCTGGCAAGGCCAACAGCGAAAAAAGCGGACCTATTTTTTGTTAAAAAAGAATTAAATAAAAACATAGTAACACCTAAAACAACAGGAAAATTGCACAATAAATGGAATTAGGCAATGCTGTTCGAGGATTGGCTAAAATGCCTGAGGAAGAAATGGGTGAATATCGGGTGCTGGCCTCAATCTGCCAGGGTCGGTCCATGGGCAAAAATGGTTGACGAATGGCGGAGGCGTGGGGCGGACGGGAGAAGAGGATAGCTTCCTGACTGCACGACCGGTCTTACCCTCGGATCACCTATGGAGGCCCCGATATGCAGCGTCCGGCAGGCATTCAGGCATAACAAAAAAGGCGGTCCTGAGACCGCCTTTTTACTTCATCCATCGAAATGGAAATCTTATTCAGCTGCGGTTTCAGCAGCCTTTGCCGCTTCTTCCGCTGCCTTGGCTTCTGCGGCTTCGGCTGCTGCCTTCTCGGCGGCGAGAGCCTGTGCTGCTGCTACCTTTTCTGCTTCCAGGCGCGCCTTTTCGTCGGCGAGCGCCTGACGCTCGGATTCGTTCAGCTTGCGGGCGCGGGTACCGGTGTTTTCAACGATACGGGCAGCCTTGCCGCGACGGTCGCGCAGGTAATAGAGCTTCGCGCGGCGAACCTTGCCGCGGCGAACGACTTCAACGCCTTCGACCAGCGGGGAGTAGATCGGGAATACACGCTCGACGCCTTCGCCGTAGGAGATCTTGCGAACGGTGAAGCTTTCGGAAAGACCACCGCCGGAACGGGCGATGCAAACGCCTTCATAGGCCTGCACGCGGGTACGGTTACCTTCGGTAACGCGTACGTTGACGCGCAGGGTGTCGCCCGGAGAAAACTCGGGCAGGGTGCGCTTTGCTTCGATCTTGGCGGCCTGTTCGGCTTCCAGCTGCTGAATGATATTGGTCATGTTAACCTCTGATTTCTTCTGAAACAGCCAGAGCGCTCAACGGTTCATCCCTCGGTCAAAGCCTTGGGATCATGCCTTGCGGCAGGAGCGGGTTCGCCATTCTTTGCTTGCGGTTAAAGGGGTAAACCCCAATTCCACGCGGGCACATACACGAGGATGCGCCGTTTGTCATCCCTTTCATGACAATATTTTATCAATTGCGCACCGTGCTCCGGTGGTTGCGAAGGCGCATTTCGCCAGCTATGGCATGAAAACCTTGGGAGGGGCCATGTCAGTTTTCATTATTCTTATGCTGTTTGCGACCGGTTTTCTGTCTGGCGTTGTCAATGCTATCGCTGGTGGAGGCACCTTCCTGACCTTCGGGGCGATGACGTTGGCCGGTCTGCCGCCAATCGTCGCCAACGCCACGTCGGCCATCGTGCAGTTTCCGGGCTATATTACTTCGGTGATCGCTTATGGGCCGGAAATCCGGGCGCACTGGCGCGAGGCAATCCTCTTATCCGCCGTTTCCGTCATCGGCGGGCTCGCCGGGGCGTTGCTGCTGCTGTCGCTTGATAATCCTTCGTTCCGCCAGCTCGTGCCATGGCTGCTTCTGGCCGCCACCGCCGTTTTCGCCGCCGGTCCGTGGCTCCGGCCGAAGGCGAGCGTGGAGCGGTCGCCCGGCAATCTGCTGAGCCTTATCTTTCAGGGGCTGGCCTCCATCTATGGCGGTTTCTTCGGGGCGGGCATGGGCATCATGATGCTGGCCATCCTCGGAATAACCTCGGGCGGCAGCTATCATCATCTGAATGCGCTGAAGAACCTCTTGTCGGTGGTGATTGCCATCATCGCAATCACGATCTTCGTCAGCGGCGGCGTCGTTTCCTGGTGGGCGGCGGTCATCATGTTCCCGGCGGCTGCGCTTGGCGGTTATGCCGGCGTACATACAGCCAGACGAGTGCCGCAATGGATCATCCGCTGGCTGGTCATCGCGGTCGGGCTGGTGTTGACGGCCTATTATTTCGTTTCGGCCTGAGCCTTTTTGAGGAGATCCGGGCGTCTTTCCTGCGTCAGCTTCAGCGCCTGTTCGTGACGCCACCTGTCGATGAGGGCGTGGTTGCCGGAGGTGAGCACAGCGGGAATATCGCGGCCTTCCCAGACCTGCGGGCGGGTGTAATGCGGGTGCTCCAGCAGTCCGCCCTCGAAGCTCTCATGCACACCGGACATGTCGTTGCCCATGACGCCCGGCAGGATGCGGACGACGGCATCCAATAGAGTCAGAGCCGCCGGCTCGCCGCCGGAGAGGATGTAATCGCCGACCGACACTTCCTCCAGCCCGCGTGCTTCAATCACCCGCTGGTCGACACCCTCGAAACGGCCGCAGACGATGATTGCGCCTTCGCCCGCCGCGAGTTCACGCACGCGGTTCTGCGACAGCGGCTTGCCGCGCGGGCTCATCAGCAGCCGCGGCCGGGTATCGCCATCCGAAACATGATCGATGGCTGCGGCCAGCACATCGGGTCTCAACACCATGCCGGCGCCGCCGCCTGCCGGTGTGTCATCGACGCTTCTATGTCTGTCGGTGGCGAATTCGCGGATCTGCACGGCGTCCAGCGACCATTGCCCCCGCTCCAGCGCCTTGCCGGCCAGCGAATATTGGAGGTGCCCCGGAAACATTTCCGGGTAGAGCGTCAGCACGGTCGCCTTGAAGGTCATGGATTATTTCTTGCCGAACGGCGACATGCCGGTTTCGTCCTTGTCGTCGGGATTGTCGATCAGGCCGGCGGCCATCGGATCGATAAGAATGCGCCCCGCCTCCAGATCGATCTCGAGCACGGCCGCTTCCGAGAAGGGAATAAGGGCAGGGCGGCGGCCGGCGCCCTTCAGCTCCAGCAGATCGCCGGCGCCGAAATCATAAACGGCGCTGACGGCGCCATAGCTTTTTCCCTCGGCATCGACGGCTTCCAGCCCTTCCAGGTCGGCATAATAAAACTCGTCATCGTCAAGCTCGTCATCCGGCAGGTTGTCGCGCTCGATAAAGAGCTCCAGCCCGTTCAGGCTCTCGGCCGCGTTGCGGTCATTGATGCCCCGGAAGCGGACGACGACGACATTCTTGCCTTCGCGCAATTCCAGGATTTCGAAGACCCGGCCATCGGCCGTGACAAGATTGCCGTAGTCGCCGAGCGCCAGGGGATCGCCCGTATAGGTGCTGACACGGACTTCGCCGCGCAGACCCTGCGCGCCGCCGATCTTTGCCATGAGTACCGGGTTTTCCAGCTTTGCCATCGGGCCGTCCGTCTTCTGGTGTTGGTTGCGTCAGCTTTAAGGTTTGTTGACGCCAAAATAAACAAAAAACGGGCGGCATGGAAAACCACGCCACCCGTTCTTCAAAAGTTTCCGTGCAGATTATTCTGCAGCAGAGGTTTCCGCAGCAGCAGCGGCTGCATCTTCAGCCTTCTGCTTCTTCTCGGCGACACGCTCAAGAGCGCGCTTGCCCGGCTTTGCCTTCTCCGGGTTGCTGCGAGCGGCGCGCTCGGCAAGACCGGCTTCAGCGAGGAAGCGCAGAACGCGGTCGGTCGGCTGTGCGCCCTTGGCGATCCATTCCTTGATGAGGTCGGTCTTCAGCTCAACGCGCTGCGGGTTGTCCTTGGCAAGCATCGGGTTCCAGGAACCGACCTTCTCGAGGAAACGACCGTCGCGGGGCGAACGGGCGTCAGCAACGACGATCTGGTAATACGGGCGCTTCTTGGAACCACCGCGTGCGAGACGAATTTT
>QFOL01000323.1 GCA_003241215.1 Agrobacterium fabrum | reverse complement strand
CAAATTTATGAAAAGTCCGTGCTCGACGACACCGGGAATCGTGTTCAGCTCGCGTGCTAGCGCTTCTGCATCAGGAATACGGCCAAAAGATGCGTCGAGTATCAGGTGTCCGCCATCGGTCATGAAGACGCCGTCGCCCGACGAGCGCATGGTCAGATCGCCCGAAAGGCCCGATCGTGCCGCCAGTTTTTCGATGGCGATGCGTGTCGCCACCTGACCGAACGGATTGATTTCGATGGGAAGCGGAAAGGCGCCCAGCGTCTCCACCACCTTGCTCTGGTCAGCGATGACGATCATGCGGGCGGATGCCGCCGCAACGATCTTTTCGCGCAGCAGCGCCCCGCCGCCGCCCTTGACGAGGCGCAGCGCGTGATCGACTTCATCGGCGCCGTCAATGGTCAGATCCAGCTCCGGCAATTCATCCAGCGATTTCAGCGGCACGCCAAGCTCGACGCACAGGCGCGCGGTGCGCTCGGATGTCGGCACGCCCTCGACCTTCAGGCCGGCGGCAACCTTCTCGGCCAGAAGCCGGACAAATTCCTCGGCCGTCGAACCCGTACCGATACCAAGCCGCATCCCGTCCTGCACGTGGGACAATGCGGCCTCGGCGGCCTTGATCTTCATCTGGCGGGCATCCATGTGCCTGAAACTCCGGTAACTTTGTCGTCGCCGTGCTGTTTACACGGGTCGAAAGCCAAACGAAAGCCTTTTTCAAGCCAACGAACAGAAGCTTGTGACGCGGTTGCAAAGACAGGCCCGTTTGCCTAGGCTTGGGCGCGAATGAAAGCACCGATATATCAGCTACACGCATCCCCGAGAGGCCCGTTCCCGTGACATCCCGCCCGCTCTCCCCGCTCGCCATTTTCGATCTCGACGGCACGCTGGTCGATACCGCCGCCGATCTGGTCTCGAGCCTCAACCACACCATTGCCGCAGCCGGGCTCGCCCCCGTCACCTATGACGACCTGACCCACCTCGTCGGCCAGGGCGCGCGGGTCATGATCAAGCGTGCCTTTGCGCTTCGCGAGACGGAACTGCCGGAAACCGACATCGAGCCGCTCTACGAGCGCTTCATCACCCATTACCGCGCCGAAATGCCCGGCGAAAGCCGCCCCTATCCCGGCATCGTCAACACGCTGGATGCGCTCAGGGAAGCCGGCATCACGCTCGCCGTCTGCACCAACAAGACCGAAATCCTCGCTCTGCCGCTGCTCGAAAAACTCGGTCTGACAGGCTATTTCGCCGCCATCACCTGCGGCGACACCTTCGCCTTCCGCAAGCCGGATGCCCGCCATATTCTCGGCACCATCGAAAAGGCCGGCGGCGATATCAGGCGCTCGATCATGGTCGGCGACAGCATCAACGACATTCTCGCGGCAAAAAACGCCGCCGTGCCGTCGGTCGGCGTCACCTTCGGTTATACGGATGTGCCGATGGTGGAACTTGAGCCGGATGTCGTGATCGACGATTTCGCCGAATTGACGCCGGCGCTGTTCGAGGAACTGGTTGCGAAGGGTGCGGCTGCGGCGTGAGAGGTTAGAGACCAGGCGGAAAAAGCCACGGTGCGGCACACTCGACCACAATGAGAGTTGCGCGCCCCTTCTTCCGTCATGCCGGGCTTGATCCGGCATCCGGCCACGGCGCGTCTGCACCGTGAAAAGAGTCTCTCGCGATCAAGGAGTTGATGCGCCGGCCCCCGGCTCAAGGCCGGGGTGACGGTATGCGGATGCTACTGTTGAGCCAAACATTCATACGCACGCACGTCTTGCATTTCGATCAAAAAAGCGCCGTTTCCGGCGCCTTCTCTCTCGATGCGGTTCTATCAGATCGACGCGGCCCGCGCCTTCGTCGTCACGGCAAACGCCTTCTGCACATAGCTGTCGCGGTCATAGACATCGTCGAAGAACTGCACCTTGCCGTCCTTGTCCGGCCAGGCGGTGAAATAGGCGACATAGACCGGGATTTTCACCGGCACCTGCACGGCGCGGTTCTTGCCCGAAGCGATCTGCTCGCCGACCTTTTCGACGCTGGTGCCGAGAACCGCGGCGGCCATGCGGCGCGGATCGACCAGGCGGATACAGCCGTGGCTCAGCGCCCGCATGTCGCGGTTGAAGAAGCTTTTGGCCGGCGTGTCATGCATGTAGATGGCATGTGCATTGGGGAACAGGATCTTCAGGTCGCCCAGCGCATTATCGCTGCTCGGCGGCTGGCGCACGGAAACGGCGTTGGTCGAGCCATACCAGTTGACGCTGGTGGAGGAGACGGCACGGCCGCCCACCTGCACCTCATAACCCAGCCGGTCGAGATAGGACGGATCGCGGCGCAGCTTCGGCAGCATCTCGTTGACGATGATCGACTGCGGCACGCCCCAGTAGGGATTGAACTCGACGGTCTGGATCTCGTCCTGGAAGAAATAGGTCTGGTTGGCCTTGGAGCCGACGACCACCTTCATGCCGAACTGCTCCTGGCCGTCATTGTGGTAATAGGCCATGAAGGCGGGCTGGTTGATGAAGACATAACGCTGGCCGAGATCGGCCGGCAGCCAGCGGATCTGCTCCATGGCCACCTGCACCTTGGCAATCTTCGCATCGTTGCTTTCGCCGACCATGGCGCGCACGGTGGCGCGACCGATCACGCCATCGGGCTTCAGGCCGTTTTCGCTCTGGAACGCCTTCACTAGGTCGACGAGATCAGGCGTATAGTCAGGCGTCTGCTGGTAAGCGGAAATGGTCGCGGCATGCTCGGCCTTGAAGGCGGGCGAAGCGCGATGTTCGATGGCCTTGACGACATTCACCATATCCGCGCTGCTGTTGCCGGGCTTCAGCACCAGATCGGCGGGAACGCGGACGACATGCGCCGCATCGCCCTCACCGCGCAGGCGGGCAAGCTCCGCCTTCAGCGCCAGATATTCGGCGCTAGACGGTTCGCGGCTGCGCAGATAGGCAGCAACATCGGGGCTCAGGCCCGCAAGCTTCAGCACGGGTGCGAGGTTCACCGTCTTGCGCTTGAAATCGTGATAGCCGGAGAGCCGGTTCGGATCGACACGGCCACGGGCCGTATCCTGCACATAGGCGAGAACCTTGGCGGAAAGCGCCAGCTCGAACTGCATCTGCGCCCGTTGATAGGCGTCGGACACGGGCGCCGAGGCCGTCTCCACCGGCGTACCGGTCGCAGCCGCACCGGAAGCGTTGCTGATGCTGGCCGTCACATCCTTTGCCGGTGGCGAAATGCTGTAATCGGCCGGATCGAGGCCGCTTTCACCGACCGTCTCGAGAAAGGCGATGACAGCATTGGCGCGCGCGGTCAGCTCGCCTTCCGAAACCCAGAGCGTCTTGCCGCCGGCGCCGTAATAGGCTTCCAGCGCCTTGGCGATCTCGGGCGTCGCGCTGAACTTCAGATTGGCAAGGCCTTCACCGAAATTCGCCGTGTTCACCGCACGGGCCGTATCCGCCTTGTAGTCGTAATAACGCGGGCCGGAAACACGCGGCAGCGGCTCGGGATCGGAAGCATCGGCACTTTGGCCTGCGCTCGATCCGGGGGGCGATGTAACGATGCCGGCCGGCGGCAACTCACCGCGATCACGCGCGATCTTGCCAGGGCCGCCACGCAGGAGGTCCATCAGCGTTACCGCACCGGCGCTGCCGGGAAGAGCGGTGGAAACGGAAAGACCGAGAGCCAGCACCAGTGCTGCCGATGTTTTTCCAGATGTGACTTGCAATTTGATCCTCGTAGCACCCAGCACCGCCAGCGAAAGGGCGGGCATCAGTTTCATGCCTGTCTAGCCGATCGACGGCCCGTTGAAAAGAAAACGCGAAAAAGCCCACAACCGTGCCGAAATGAACCTTATGATACAGCCAAAGCCGTAAAAACGTAATTTCCAGAATTGGCGAGAATGGTTAAATTTCCATTTATTTCATTCACTTTGCCCTGCTCCGCCAGACCTTCCGGGCGCCCCGGAAAGCCCGGTTTTCCAGCCATTTCGCGTCGTAGTAAAAATGACACGCCGGCGCCTTTTTCACCCCGCGCCGCGCCATAGGGCGAAATCGCTTTTGCGCGGCGGGAAATATCTGCCTCCACTGCATTGCAACGCTTTCATTGCCGGCGCGATGATTCTATATATCGGCCGCGCAAGGCGGGCGAAGGCGCCGTTTTGGCGGAGGAAAACGAGTAAAAAGGCAAGATTGATGACAGCCACACGGACGGAAACCGATACATTTGGACCCATTGAAGTTCAGGCCGATCGCTATTGGGGCGCGCAGGCGCAGCGCTCGCTCGGCAACTTCAAGATCGGCTGGGAAAGGGCGCGCAGGCGCAGCGCTCGCTCGGCAACTTCAAGATCGGCTGGGAAAAGCAGCCCGCCTCTGTCGTTCGCGCGCTCGGCATCGTCAAGCAGGCCGCTGCCCGTGCCAACATGGCGCTTGCCGGCCTCGACCCGAAGATCGGTGAAGCCATCATCGCCGCCGCACAGGAAGTCATCGACGGCAAGCTGACTGAACATTTCCCGCTCGTCGTCTGGCAGACCGGCTCCGGCACCCAGTCCAACATGAACGCCAATGAGGTGATTTCCAACCGCGCAATCGAGATGCTCGGCGGCGAAATGGGCAGCAAGAAGCCGGTTCATCCCAACGACCACGTC
>QFOL01000322.1 GCA_003241215.1 Agrobacterium fabrum | reverse complement strand
ACGGAAACCAACCGAACTTGTGCATATCCTTGAGAGGAAACGACCTTGCCCACTTCTCGTCAAGTGCGGTCAAACTGTTTACCGGATTCTGTAATCTTTCTAAATCTTGCCTGTACTGCTTTTCCCTATTTATCCAAAACGCAGAAGACGAGCCGAGAGCGGCGCTCAGGCGCTCAGCTAGTTTTTCATTAATCTGCAATTCGCCTTCGATTAAGGCCTCAGTTTTTTCTTCGGATACTTCAATCTCGATAGAGAGTTCATAAATCGAAAGCCCTCTATGTAGCATTAAGCGCTTTATGGTTCTGCCAGGAGGCATGCTCCAAGCAGGAGTATAGGTCGCTTGGCTAGCTACCATTTTCGATACCCATAATTTTGATCATATAGACGTGTTCCCATGCGACAAAGCCGTGGCTTCCCGTGGGGATTTTAACGTGATTGGCTCTTATTTCCAGCCAAAGTCTTTTGTCGGTGGAAATAGCGATGGAATAAGGTGGCACCGCGGAAGTCGTATGGACGTGGAGACCAACGATATCCTCGATGGATTCAGCTGCTCGAAGTTCAGATATAAGCGTCATAAGCGTATCTGCCGCGTCCGTTCCAAACTTTGTTCTCATGGCTTGGGCTGACTCGAATAGCGCACGCAGCTCTTGGCTACAAAATGCGATTTCCATCTACGGCCTTTATAGAAACAGGATACTAGAATCACCTACTCGGAATGCGGATATTTATACCAGAACGCAACTGCTGTCGGAAGCTGCCTGTCGAGGTGTAAGGAGTTATGAGTTTCAAGCGATTTACTCGGCCAAATCCGCAAATTGGGAACGGCTGCATTTGATGAAACACTATAGATAATTCGGTTTCACGATTTAGCCATTTTCATATCCTGCGGCACCAAATAGTCAACCCCTGATTGGGTATTTCGAAACACCTCGTATAAGAAGTGTTTCGATAAGCGAAGTGCGGCTTTCGATCTCTTCTTCGATAACTATTTCGGGTTTTCCTCGCTCAAAGCATTTCTGAAACAAAATTATCTATTCGGTTTCAAAGGCGATGCTTTGAAGCAGGATCAGGTAATGAACGAAAATAATATTGATCGAGCAATATCGATAAACCTTCAAATGCGGCTGTTGTAGGCGTTCTTTAGAAATCCGGAAAATATCTAATTTATATCGTAAAATCAGATATTTACTCGATATCTAGTCTTGATAAAGTGTTTCAAGACGTAAAGGAATAACTCAGCAATGATCAATGATTGCAATGGAAAACGACTTTATCTTACCTCGTCGGAGCGACAGGCTTTCCTGAAAGCCGCCATCAAACGACCCGGAACGATCCGTTCTTTTTGCGAAACGCTCCACTTTACCGGATGCCGTATTTCCGAAGCACTCAATCTGACCGTTGACCGGATTGATTTGGAAAACGAGACGATCATTTTCGAAACTTTGAAGAAACGACGCTCCGGCGTGTTTCGAGCCGTGCCAGTCCCTTCACAGCTTCTGAATACACTTGAACTTGTCCATCAAATTCGTCGGCCGGGAAAACTGGACCGTCTTCTGTGGCCGTGGTCGAGAGCAACAGGGTGGAGATACGTCAAATCGGTGATGGCAGATGCAGGAATAGGATCAGGCCCGCAATCGTCTCCCAAAGGTCTGAGACATGGTTATGGCGTGAATGCCATCTCTTCCGGTGTTCCCCTCAACCTTCTTTCTCGCTGGATGGGTCATTCAGCGATCGAGATCACATCGATTTACGCCAATGCAATCGGAAGCGAGCAGAAAATGATCTCGGCTCGCATGTGGGAGGATTTGTAGTCCATGGAAATCAAAACTCTCTTTTCTCTGAATTCATTTTCCGTGACGGTTTCCGCCATCGCTCTATCATTATTGTTGCCAACGAGTTCGGGAGCGACAACCAACGCGCCGGATTTTAGGGACTTTATCATCTCTGCCTATGACGCAGGGTTTACCTTGAAGTCACTGACTACGACCCAAAACAACCCGGACTATGATCGGTTAATATCGGAATGCCGATACAATCTTTACAAGGCCATGTCGCACGCTGCCGCGACGGGCAAGTGGAGCGAGATAAAGCACCTCATCCCTCCGCCTGAAGTTTGCTCCTACACCGGCAAGCTAAAGCCAGCTTCGGTTCAGGAATATAAGGATAACTGGACGGAAGCTGAGAACGTCGCCAGAGGGTCCCCCTACAAGGGAACGACGGATAACTCCTCCAAGCAAATCGCTGTTTCGAAACCGGTCACAGGACTGTCACCGGATGACACGGTTAGCGCCCCACCGAAAGGCATGGGAACGGAAAGTCTTCCAATGCCGACATTTGAAGACCTGACTGCTCAAAAAAAAGAGATTGTGACTCGTACATCTTCTACGGAAAAACCTTTCGAGTCATGTGAAACAGCTATGAAATACAAAATGGAGGTCGCTTTAATTTCAAAGCGCCTAAGTTTTAATGAAGACGAACTCTCAAGGTATAACGACGATATGCAATACAAGTCGCGCATGTCTTGCATTTGCATTATTCAGAAACTGACTCCAGCGCTAGATACAGAAGAATCCATAACGTATTACAACGCCATACTTGATAACTACAACGCAAATATCAACCAGTTCTTAGTCTCAGCCGCCATCAACGGACTTGATGAGCGAAAGCTGAAAGCAACACTCGCTTCTGTCGTGAACGTTGTTTCTCAGTGCCCTGCAAGCCAGTAATCATTCCTAAAAGAAAGAAGAAATAAGAAGATGCCCAAATCAGTCGATACCGTTGTACGTATCAACAATCCTGACGCTACAGCCGTTCAGGATGCTGTCAAAGCCCGGCTCGAAAATGTGTTTTCCTCCGTCAAGTCAACGCCCCGGA
Source organism: Agrobacterium fabrum (assembly GCA_003241215.1). Classification (GTDB taxonomy): domain Bacteria; phylum Pseudomonadota; class Alphaproteobacteria; order Rhizobiales; family Rhizobiaceae; genus Agrobacterium; species Agrobacterium fabrum_A. The sequence continues at coordinate 1,473 of QFOL01000322.1, read as the reverse complement.
AAACCAACGGAGTTTTCTACAAGGGAGGATCGCCCCTTAAGCCTTACGGTTTCAAAGCGACGGTGACCACCGAACCTGCAGGAGACAATGCAACGGTCGTTAGACTTGTCGGTCGCCCACAGATGAACGCTCTTGCCTACATCGCGATGATCTTCGTCGCTGTTCTCTTGATCTTTGGACTTTCGAATCCGGTTGACGGTTTCTGGGGACTTATTGCCGCCGTTGTCATGATCATAGCTTCGGTGATCGAACAAAGACGAGTCACGCGTCAGCTTGAGAACGTTGCAAAAGAAATCGTTGTCTTTCTCTGATTGTCGACCGATAGCCATCCCCAACAAGGAGGAATGCAAATCGAACTCTCATGCGCGACACAGCCATTGAGTTTGACTTGAAAGGCAATCTTTTGAGTTACCAACGGTATCAAAATAGAACAAAAAGAGAACTTGTTTTGTTTTGTGTTTTCCCTATATCTGATTTAGAGTTGGCCGGGCATCGATTCGCCCCGATAGGAAGCGAGTGGTTAATATGTCAACAAGATATTGCGCGCCGATAGCTAGTGGCTTGCCGAAGCATCTCGTTGAGAGCTTTGCTGAAGACGTAGCAAAACATGTTGAGTTCTCACCAGGAGACAGCCTTGAGGAACTTGTTTCTCTAACAGGGGGGCAACTGGTTTTTGGCTCTAGTGGCTCAGGTGACTACGAGAGCGGTTCTATCATCGCAAAAGATCTCAACGATTACACGATCTATCTGTCTAGAAATACGTCAAGGCAGCGGGACCGGTTCACCATAGCCCATGAGCTAGGACACCTACTGTTACATTTACCAAAAGTAAAAGAAGCCGATCCGAACGCTATAATGCGCGCGACTCGCTGGGTAGATGAAACTGATGAGGGACAAAAGCGTGCCGAGTGGGAAGCAAATTGGTTTGCTGCTGCTTTTTTGATGCCTCAAGACACATTCACGCATACCTTTCGGCAGGGTGGAGTAAGTGCGGCACAGCATGAATTCGACGTGAGCCCGTCTGCTGTTCAGACGAGAGCTAAATCATTAGGCCTCGACTGAATAAATGAAGAATGAAACTGCACCCGAATATCGATTACGCCTCTTTCTTTCGGTCGATTTAGTAGGATCGACAGCCTATAAATCCAAAGAGGGAAATACCAACCTTAAGTGGATAAAGGCGTTCCAAAAGTTCTACGGCGAGTTTCCCAATCAATTCACGAAAAACTACAAAGCAGTTTGCACGAATATCCCAGAGATACCTAATCTCGAAATCGAAGCCACTCCGAAAGTGTGGAAAACGATAGGCGATGAAATACTTTTTGTGAACCGTGTAAACAGCATCACTCAACTAGGTGCTTACGTCACTTCTTTTGATCTGAACCCTTCAAACTGGACCATTTTTGGCTAGAGTTTTCCGGTGCATTTTTCCTGGCTGTGAAAGGAACGGAAGACGATGAAGGCATCGCAGTT
>QFOL01000321.1 GCA_003241215.1 Agrobacterium fabrum | reverse complement strand
TGGCAATTTGAAAGGCGGCAATATGCAATTGAATTTGGCGATGGGTGCGGTGGCTGATGGGGACCGCGCACCAAAGGCATGTGATGCAGCTTGCTCAGATGCGGCAGGGGACAAATCGGCAATGACGCACGATGCGCTGTTTGAACGTTTTAGCGCGCGGCTCAAAGCACAGGTTGGTCCGGAGGTCTATGCGAGCTGGTTCGCACGGCTAAAACTCCATTCCGTTTCGAAAAGCGTCGTCCGTTTTACCGTTCCGACGACCTTTCTGAAATCCTGGATCAACAACCGTTACATGGATCTGATCACCAACCTCGTCCAGAGCGAGGATCCGGATGTGCTGAAGGTGGAAATTCTTGTCCGCTCGGCCAGCCGCCCGGTCCGTCCGGCTCAGGCAGAGGAAAGGGCGCAGCCTGCTCAGGAGATCGGTGCTGCGCCGCGCAACAAGTCCTTCATTCCGTCGCAGCCTGCGTCGGCGCCTGCCGCACAGCCTGCGGCAGCGCAGGCAACGCTGCGCCAGGGTGGATCCGGCCCGCTGTTCGGCTCACCGCTCGACACACGTTTCACCTTCGATACCTTTGTCGAAGGCTCGTCCAACCGTGTCGCACTTGCGGCGGCAAAGACGATCGCCGAAGCCGGCGCCGGCGCCGTGCGCTTCAATCCGCTGTTCATCCATGCGGGTGTGGGCCTCGGCAAGACACATCTTCTGCAGGCAATCGCCAATGCCGCCATCGACAGCCCGCGCAATCCGCGCGTGGTCTATCTGACGGCCGAATATTTCATGTGGCGTTTTGCAACCGCAATTCGCGACAATGACGCGCTGACGTTGAAGGACACGCTGCGCAATATCGACCTGCTCGTCATCGACGACATGCAGTTCCTGCAGGGCAAGATGATCCAGCATGAATTCTGCCACCTGCTGAACATGCTGCTCGACAGCGCCAAGCAGGTCGTGGTCGCGGCTGACCGCGCGCCGTGGGAGCTGGAATCGCTCGATCCGCGTGTCCGTTCGCGCCTTCAGGGCGGCATGGCCATCGAGATCGAAGGTCCCGATTACGACATGCGTTACGAGATGCTCAACCGTCGCCTCGGCTCGGCGCGTCAGGATGATCCGTCCTTCGAGATTTCGGATGAAATCCTGACCCATGTGGCCAAGAGCGTGACGGCAAGCGGACGCGAACTGGAAGGCGCCTTCAATCAGCTGATGTTCCGCCGCTCTTTCGAGCCCAACCTCTCGGTTGATCGTGTCGATGAGCTGCTGTCGCATCTCGTCGGGACGGGTGAGGCCAAGCGTGTGCGCATCGAGGATATTCAGCGCATCGTCGCCAAGCACTATAATGTGTCGCGACAGGAGCTGGTCTCCAACCGCCGCACCCGCGTCATCGTCAAGCCGCGCCAGATCGCCATGTATCTGGCCAAGATGCTGACGCCGCGCTCTTTCCCGGAGATCGGCCGCCGTTTCGGCGGTCGCGATCACACCACGGTTCTGCATGCCGTGCGCAAGATCGAGGAACTGATTTCCGGCGACACCAAGCTCGGCCATGAGGTTGAGCTGCTGAAGCGCCTGATCAACGAGAACAACGCCTAATAAAAGCGGCCTTCGGGCCGCTTCAGTCCGTTGGCAATTATCCCCCAACACGCGACGTCATCCTCGGGCTCGTCCCGAGGATCCAACCACGTTTCGGAAAGTTAATCGATTGCAGATGCTCGGGACAGGCCCGAGCATGACGCGAGGAAAGGTTTTCGGACTGTGTGTTATCTTCAGCGGCCTCTGGGCCGCTTTTTTATTGGCTTTTCGGGTCGCACCAATGCCGCCAATCAGCAGGCGAGGTCAGCCACCACGGCATCCAGAATAAGCATGCCGGAAGGCGTGCAGCGCAGGCGGGAATTGCCGAGCCTTTCCACGAAACCGTGTTGCAGGAGGAATTCTTCCTTCTCCGGATCGAGTTCGCGGCCGGAAAGATCGCTCCAGCGGGCGAGATCGATGCCTTCGCGCAGACGAAGGCCCATCAATAGCAACTCGTCGGCTTGTTCGTCGACACCCAGCATCTCCTGATCGACCATGCCGTGACCTTCCCGCTCGACGGTTTCGAGCCAGGTTTCCGGGTGGCGCTCGGTGGCGGTTGCGAGCTTGGAAGCGCCTCTCGTCAGGCGTCCATGCGCGCCGGGGCCGATGCCGGCATAATCGCCATAACGCCAGTAGGTCAGGTTGTGGCGGCTTTCGGCGCCGGGACGGGAATGGTTGGAAACCTCATAGGCCGGCATGCCGTAACGCTCGGTGATTTCCTGCGTCGCCTCATAAAGCACGGCCGAATGCTCGCCGTCAGGCACGATGAGCTTGCCGGCCTTATGCAGCCCGTAGAAGGGCGTGCCTTCCTCGATGGTCAGCTGATAGAGCGACAGATGGTCGACCGCGTAGGATACGGCCTCCTTCAGTTCGGCGTCCCATTCGGCCACTGTCTGGTTCGGGCGGGCATAGATCAGATCAAAGGACATGCGGGGAAAAATCTCCCGCGCCAGCCGGATGGCCTTCAAGGCATCGGCAACATCATGCAGGCGGCCGAGGAACTTCAGGTCCCGGTCGTTCAGCGCCTGCACGCCGAGCGAGACACGGTTGACGCCCGCCGCGCGGTAACCCCGAAAACGCTCCGCCTCGACGCTGGAAGGATTGGCCTCCATGGTGATCTCGATACCATCGGGCACGTGCCAGAAGCGCGAGACGCCATCGAGAAGCGCACCCACCGTCCGCGGGTCCATCAAGGATGGCGTACCGCCGCCCATGAAAATGCTGGTCACGACACGCGGGCCGCTCAGCGTCCGCATATGTTCCATTTCACGCAGAAAGGCCGCCGTAAACCGTTCCTGATCCACCGGCCGGTGGCGGACATGGCTGTTGAAATCGCAATAGGGACATTTGGCCGCACAGAAGGGCCAATGCAGATAGATCCCGAAACCGGGATCGCCCGTATCCGGCAGAAGCGACGCGCCGGGGGCAGAAAGTTGATGCTCCCCGACCATCGGGTTCATGCCTCCAGGCAGGTTTCTACGAATTTTTTAAACGCCCGGGCACGGTGCGAAAGCGCGAAGGCGTCGCCATGTTTCCAGCCGTGTTTTTCATCCGCGCTCATCTCGCCGAATGTGGTGTCGTATCCTTCCGGTTTGAAGACCGGATCGTAACCGAAACCGCTCGTTCCGCGCGGCGGCCAAACCACCGTGCCTTCCACCTCGCCGCGGAAATATTCGACATGCCCGTCCGGCCAGGCCAGGCACAGCACGCTGACGAAGCGGCCGGTGCGATCTTCCGGCTTCGATGCGCCCCGTTCGGCCAGCGCATCCTCGACCTTCTGCATGGCCATGGCGAAGTCGCGGGTGCCGTCGGCCGTCTCCGCCCAATTGGCGGTGTAGACACCGGGCGCACCGTCAAGCGCGTCGATCACCAGACCGGAATCGTCGGACAAAGCCGGAAGGCCGGACGCCTTGGCGGAAGCGAGCGCCTTGATGGCGGCGTTTTCCTCGAAGGTCGTACCCGTTTCGTCAGGCTCGACAAAGTTCAGCTCCGCCGCAGATTTGGCGGAGAAGCCGAAAGGCCCGATCAGATCGGCGATTTCGGCGATCTTGCCCTTGTTGTGGCTGGCGACGACGATCGTTCTGGTATCGAGCTTGCGCATGACGTTTTCCTGTCGGCTCAGGCGATAGCCTGCTTCTGGAGGGTGACCAGTTCGCTGCATCCCGCCTTGGCAAGACCGAGCAGCGTCAGGAATTCTTCCTCGGAGAAAGGCGCGCCTTCGGCCGTTCCCTGAACCTCGACGATGCCGCCGGAGCCGGTGATGACGAAATTTGCGTCGGTCTCGGCGGAGGAATCCTCGAGATAATCGAGATCGATCACCGGCTGGTTGGCGAAGATACCGCAGGAGATCGCGGCGATATGGTCCTTCAGAACCTTCTCGACCTTGATCATGTTGCGGGTTTCCATCCATTTCAGGCAATCATGCAAAGCAATCCATGCGCCGGTGATGGAAGCGGTGCGGGTGCCGCCATCGGCCTGGATGACGTCGCAGTCGATGCTGATCTGGCGCTCGCCGAGCGCCTGCAGATCGACGACCGCGCGCAGCGAGCGGCCGATGAGACGCTGGATTTCCTGCGTGCGACCGCCCTGCTTGCCGGAAGCGGCCTCGCGTTTCATGCGCTCATGGGTGGAACGTGGCAGCATGCCGTATTCGGCGGTGACCCAGCCCTTGCCGCTGTTGCGCAGCCATGGCGGCGTCTTTTCTTCAAGGCTTGCGGTGACGAGCACATGCGTGTCGCCGAATTTCACGAGACAGGAGCCTTCGGCATGTTTCGAGAAATTGCGCTCGAAGGAAACCTTGCGCATC
>QFOL01000320.1 GCA_003241215.1 Agrobacterium fabrum | reverse complement strand
ACGGGAGGGCATCGCGTGACAACGCGGTGCCCTTCGTGTATCCGCGTTTCGGTTACATTTCCGAGGAGTCATGATGTCTTCCAAGCCGATCTACAAACGTGTTCTTCTCAAGGCTTCCGGTGAAGCCCTCATGGGCGATCAGGGTTTCGGTATCGATGTGGCGGTGGCCGACCGGATCGCCTCCGATATTGCCGAGGCAAGGGCGATGGGCGTTGAAGTCGGCGTCGTCGTCGGCGGCGGCAATATTTTCCGCGGCGTGGCCGTGGCGTCGAAGGGCGGAGACCGCGTTACCGGCGACCATATGGGCATGCTGGCGACCGTCATCAACGCGCTGGCTCTTGCCACCTCGCTCCGCAAGCTCAACATCGATACCGTCGTTCTCTCGGCAATCGCCATGCCTGAAATCTGTGAGAGCTTCTCCCAGCGCGCCGCCCTTCACCATCTGGCCCAGGGCCGCGTGGTGATCTTTGCCGGCGGTACGGGCAATCCGTTCTTCACCACCGATTCCGCTGCAGCGCTTCGCGCCGCCGAAATGGGCGCCGAGGCGATCTTCAAGGGCACCCAGGTGGACGGCATCTATTCGGCCGATCCGAAAAAGGATCCGACGGCCACCCGTTTCGACGAATTGACCCACAGCGAAGTGCTCGGCAAGGGATTGGCGGTCATGGATATCGCCGCCGTTGCGCTTGCCCGCGAAAACCACATTCCGATCATTGTTTTCTCGATCCACGAGAAGGGCGGTTTTGCGCAGATATTGACCGGCGGCGGCCGCAAGACCATCGTGCACGACAAATAATCAAAACGATGCCGCCTCAAGGGGCGATTACGGCCGGCTTGGCCGACAAGATGGAGTATCAAGATGAGTGGTGTTGACCTCAACGATATCAAGCGCCGTATGGACGGCGCCATCAATGCATTCAAGAGCGATATCGCATCGCTTCGCACCGGCCGCGCCTCGGCCAATATTCTCGATCCGGTCACCATCGAAGCCTATGGCTCGCGCGTGCCGCTGAACCAGGTCGCGAATATCACCGTTCCGGAGCCGCGCATGCTCGGCGTCAACATCTGGGACAAGTCGATGGTCAACGCCGTCGACCGCGCGATCCGCGAATCCAATCTCGGCCTCAACCCCATCGTCGACGGCCAGAACCTGCGTATCCCGCTGCCTGAACTCAACGAGGAGCGCCGCAAATCGCTCGTCAAGGTCGCCCATGATTATGCCGAAAAGTCCAAGGTGGCGATTCGCCACGTGCGTCGCGATGGCATGGATGGTCTGAAAAAAGCCGAAAAGGACGGTGACATCGGTCAGGACGAAAGCCGTGGACAGTCGGAAAAGGTGCAGAAAATGACCGATGACACGATTTCGGAAATTGACCGCTTGCTTGCCGAGAAGGAAAAGGAAATCATGCAGGTCTGATATCGTTCGCGATAGACCTGTATTTTATTCGTTTTAATTCCGCGCTGCCCTGTTACTGGATCGATATGCCGACGACGACACGTTCCTCCATACCCGAGCACGTCGCCATCATCATGGATGGCAATGGCCGCTGGGCAAAGCAGCGCGGTCTTCCCCGCGTGATGGGGCATCGCCGCGGAGTGGAGGCCGTGCGCGAGACCGTGCGTGCGGCTGGCGAATGCGGAATCCGTTATCTCACCCTGTTTGCCTTCTCGTCGGAAAACTGGCGCAGGCCGGAATCGGAGGTGAGCGATCTGATGGGGCTCTTGAAGGCCTTCATCCGGCGTGATCTCGCGGAACTGCATCGCGAAAATGTCCGTGTGCGGATCATTGGCGACCGGCAGGGCCTGAAGCACGACATACGCTCTCTTCTCGAAGAGGCGGAGCAGATGACGGCTGGCAACACCAAGCTGACGCTGGTGATCGCCTTCAATTATGGCAGCCGCGACGAGATCGCCCGCGCGATGGTGGCGATTGCCCGCGATGTTGCCGAAGGTCGGCTGGATGCCGAATCGATCACGCCGGAGATGATTTCGGCGAGGCTCGATACCTCCGGAATTCCGGACCCGGATCTCATCATCCGCACCAGCGGCGAAGAACGCCTGTCGAACTTCCTGCTCTGGCAGGCGGCGTATTCCGAATTCCTGTTCGTTCCCGAATATTGGCCGGATTTCGACCGTCAGCGATTCTTTTCCGCAATCGAGCAATATGCAACGCGTGACCGCCGCTTCGGCGCACTCACCGAGCAGGTTGCCGTGGCAGGCGCCTGATGGGCCGTGAACTCAGACTGCGGATCGTGTCCGCAATCGTCATGGCTGCGGTCATTCTGGCCGCAACCTGGTATGGCGGCATTCTGTTCCGCATCGTCGCGGGCCTCCTGGCGATCCTCATCTATTATGAATGGTCGACGGTTACCCGGCTCTCGGAAACCAATTCCACCGGCAATGCCTGGGGCTGGTTTGCGGTCGCCGTCATCGCCGGCAACACGATTTTCGGCGAACCCTCGCTCGATCTGCCGCTTTTATCCGGATTCACACTGACCGCGGCGCTGTTTCCGATCTTGCGCGGTAAAAACTGGTGGCTGGTGGGCGGCATTTTTTATGCGGGCCTGAGCGGCATATCGCTGGCGGCCATCCGTGGCGACGAGCTGACGGGCTTCGTGTCCATCCTGTTTATTTTCGCCGTCGTCTGGTCGACGGATATCCTCGCTTATTTTGTCGGGCGCGCCATCGGCGGGCCGAAGCTTGCGCCTTCGATTTCGCCCGGCAAGACCTGGTCGGGGGCCATCGGCGGGGCTGTGGCGGCCATGATCGGCGGCGCGGCCGTATCCATGGCCTATCACGGCAGAATCAGCCTGCTGGTGCTGGGGCTCGCGCTCATCCTTTCGGTATTCAGCCAGATCGGCGATCTTTTCGAATCCTTCGTCAAACGGCGTTTCCAGGTCAAGGATTCCAGCCACCTCATTCCTGGCCATGGCGGCTTCATGGACCGTGTTGACGGTCTTGTTTTTGCCTGCTTTACGGTATTCCTCATTGCTTTCGTGCATGCGGCGGCAACCGGCGACGTGCCCGGATCGGGCGGTGGTCTGTTGCCCGGGTTCTAGGCGGCGCGAAAGGTCACGACATAAAGGGCAGATTGTCATGAACACAGTAATGGCGGCGACCGGCTTTCTGACCGGCTATATCGTGCCTTTCATCCTGGTGCTGTCCCTGCTCGTTTTTGTCCATGAAATGGGCCATTATCTGGTCGGCCGCTGGTGCGGCATCCGTTCCACGGCATTCTCAATCGGCTTCGGCCCCGAGCTGATCGGTTTTACCGACAAGCGTGGTACGAGATGGAAGATTTCGGCCATACCGCTCGGCGGCTACGTCAAGTTCTTCGGCGACGAAGATGCGGCGAGCAAGCCGGATAGTTCCGGGCTGTCGCATATGTCGCTGGAGGAGAGGGCGCAGACGCTTTCCGGCGCGAAGCTGTGGAAAAGGGCGGCAACGGTTGCCGCCGGACCGATTGCGAATTTCATTCTCGCCATTCTCATCTTCGCGGTGCTCTTCGGCATCTATGGCCGGATGATCGCCGATCCGGTCGTGGCGGAAGTCCGTGAAAACAGCGCGGCGGCTGCCGCGGGCGTGCAGCCCGGCGACCGGCTGGTGGCCATCGATGGCGAAAAAGTGATGACCTTCGAGGATGTCCGCCGTTATGTCGGCATCCGGCCGGGCACGCCGATCACCGTAACCGTCGAAAGGGCAGGCGAGGAGCTGAAGCTGCCGATGGTCCCGACCCGCACGGAAACCACCGATCAGTTCGGCAACAAGCTGGAAATGGGCATTATCGGCATCGTCACCGATCAGACGAGCGGCAATTTCCGGCACATCGAATATTCGCCTTCCGCGGCGCTGATGGAAGGCGTGCGCGAAACCGGCCACGTCATCACCGGCACCTTCAATTATATCGGGAATCTCGTCACCGGCCGCATGAATGCCGATCAGCTGGGTGGCCCGGTGCGGGTGGCGCAGGCCTCCGGCCAGATGGCGACACTCGGCATTTCCGCCGTTATCCAGCTCGCCGCAGTCCTTTCCGTCTCCATCGGTCTTTTGAACCTGATGCCTGTCCCGGTTCTGGACGGCGGACACCTGGTGTTTTACGCCATTGAGGCCGTTCGCGGCAGGCCGCTCGGCGCAGGCGCGCAGGAAGTTGCGTTCCGTATCGGCATGATGATGATTTTGGGTCTTATGGTTTTTGCAACATGGAATGATATCAGCAGCTTGATTGGCTGAGGATTGTGTTTTAACGGTTTTGTTAGTTGCTTGTTTACCTTGTTTTTATGCCGAAGTGGCGAATGAGCCACTCTGGAGCACGAAGTAAACAGAATTTAACGTTCGCGCTTGCTTGTAGGGGAAAAGCAGGTAAAACGACGCACATGGCCGGA
>QFOL01000319.1 GCA_003241215.1 Agrobacterium fabrum | reverse complement strand
TTTCACAGCCTCAAGGGGTATGGTTTCCTGCGCATGCCGGTGTCAAACTTTGACAACTAGCAATTGTCTGTCTCGGTTAAAACCTGCCCGAGCATGACGGAGGAAAGGATTCGGACTGATCATTCCGGAGAACGGTAAGCATTCCGTTCCGGCCACCGCCAGCCTTCGAGCACCGCCATATCCGGCCGGAATATTTCCACCTTCAGCGGATAACAGGCCGCCGTATCGCTCGAATGCGTGGCGCTGCAATCACCGCCCGGACAGGCGGAAAGCGCACCGATGAGGTCGATCTCGGCAAAAAGCTCCAGATAATCACCCGGCCGCACCGGGCTCGCCTTCATGAAATATTGGTGCGTATCGCGGGTGAAACCCGTGCACATGAAGACATTGAGGACGTCATGTACATGCGGCTCCGCCTGCCGAAACGACAGGCCCTTGGCGGAGGCCAGCGCATTGGTCAGATTGGAATGGCAGCAATGGTGGTAATCGCCACCGCTCAGGAGCTTGTTGGTATAGGGATCGCAGCGGGTGCCGATCACATCATGCACACCGCCGCCGTCTTCGTCGAAGCCATACCATGATAGCGTATCATGCGTGATCGTCGCCATCGGCCGCAGCCACGGCAGGTTGCTCCACAGCCGGTTGCCGACCGAAACATGCGTGGCGTGCAGGGCGCGGGTCTTGCCGCTGAAAAAGCGTTCGGTCAGATCATGGGCGTTCCAGAGGTTGAGGTCTCCGACCTGCGGACCTTCAACGCTTACGATGCGAAAGAAATGCCCCTTGGGAACATTGAAGGTGCGGCCGTCACGCGGCAGCACGATGATCTCATCGATCTTTTCCATGCCTTGTTTGGCTTCTTCCAGACGCGCGAGGTCTGGCATTTCAAGCGTCCCGTTCCGATAAACGACAACAGGACGGACGGCGCGGCGTTCAACGGCGTCGACGGGTTCGGCGGCGGGCATGGAGGTCATGAAATCCTCGGGGTAAGCAAAATCTCGAGGCGAAATTGCGCCATGCTTGCTCGCCTGACAAGACAGGTTCTCCTTGCGCTCAGCCCAAGTTTTACTTACCCTTGAGGGACCATGAAATTACCGCCGCTCACCACCCTCCGCGCATTCGAAGCCGCAGCCAGAAGAACGAGTTTTTCTCTGGCCGCACGGGAACTCGGCATGACGGCGACTGCCGTCAGCCAGCATGTGCGCAATCTGGAGGCCTGGCTCGGTGTGGCGCTGTTCGAGCGGCATGCGAGGGGCGTGAGGCTCACCCCGGCCGGAAAGGAATTCGGTACTACGGTTTCGACCGCCCTACGGCAGATCGCTTCTGGCGCCGCCCGGATCCGTCAGGGCCATGACCGGATGACCGTTCGGCTTGCCAGCCTGCCCTCTGTCGTGACGCATTTTCTGACGCCCCGCCTGCCTCGCTTTCGGGCGCTTTACCCCGATATACAGGTATCCATCAGCTATCCCGGCGCGCATCACGCAATACCAGCCGATCTCACCATAGGACATGGCATCGCCTCCGGGGAAAATGCGGTAGCGCTTTTCAGCGCGGAGACGCGGCCGACATGCGCGCCAGGCTATGCCGCCGAATTCGGCCCTTTCGACGATGTTGACGGCCTGCTACGAGCGGAATTGCTGCATGACGACACCGAAGCCGCCTGGCAGAACTGGTTCGCAGCCGAGGGGATTTCCCTGCCCGATAGCGCCGGTCCGGTTTTCGCGGATTTCAATCTGCTCGTGACCGCGCTCAAAGCCGGACAAGGCATCGGCCTTTGCCCGACGGCGCTGCTTCACGACGAGATTGCCACCGGTCAACTGACCGTGCTTTTCGACCGGGCGGCGGATACGGAGAAATATTACTGGCTGATGGAAGCCGAAGAGATAGCTGCACCGGCCCGGCTCCTTGCGGACTGGCTGGTGTCGGAGGCGCGCGACAGCCAGCGCGGCTATTCCGCCGCGGCCACCTGACCGGGGACGGCAGCCGCCTCGCCCCCGCGTTCCCGCGCTGAAAGCCAGTGGAGCAGACGGCCCGCGGCAATGCAGACGATGACAAAAGCCACGAGACCGCCGAAAATGTCCGAGAGATGGTGGCCGCCCTGCACAAGAACGGCTGGCAGCATCGCCAGGTTCAATGGCAGGATCACCGCCATCGCAAGCCAGTGGCGCGGCACGAACCAGACGGACATGGCCGCCATGAAGATGTGGAACGAGGGAAAGCCGATGAGTCCAAGCACGTTTCTGGGCGAAAGATAGCCGACGCCCTCCGTCGCAAGACGGTTCAGTTCCTGACCATAGTCATTGCCGACAGCAAGGGGAATTGCCTCGGAAACCCATTCCGGCAGCTGAACATAGGCCGACGGTCCGAATGTCGGAAAAAATATCCAGAAGACGATACTTGCAGACGCCCCCAGCACCCCCGTCAGGAGAAAATGGTGGAGGAGCCGTTCCCTGCCGGTGAAGCCCAGCGTGAGGACGATAAGCAGAAGCTGGGGGAGTGACGTGGAATAAACGTGGAACAGAACGGTTCCTATCCATGGGTAGGTCGCTGCCCATACGACGATACCCGCCCAGCTATAACCAAGCGCCGTATCCACCCTGAAAAGCACATGATCGATTGTCGGAAAGGCGATAGGCAGGAACAGGTAGTTGAAAATCGACGCAGCGAGCGTGAACAGGATGAATAACCCGCTCGAAATCAGCGCGGTAGCGATGCGGAGATCACGTCCGCTTCTGCGATAGAATTGACCGAGCATAAAAACACCAGCACCAGCGAGCACGCACAGGAAATATCCGGTGTAGTCGACGTGGATACCCTTGGCGGCGATCAATATGGCATCGACAACGAATAATAGGGCGATAAGGCCCAACAAAAAGCGCTCTGCCACCAATAATCGCATGGAATTCCTGCCCCTGCTCTGACAGCGGCAAAATAGGGCAAGCGGCTTAACATTCGGATAAAGCCAGCCTTAAAAACCGAGCGCGAACAATCCGCCCGCCAGAATGAGGACCGGCACAGCCACGCCAACGATGACACGCTGGCCCGCCATCAGAAAAGCGATGAAACCGAGCGTGGCGGCACCGATGCGCAGCCATAGCGGCGAGGCCTCAAGCGTGCCGGTTGGAAAGACAATCAACTTGGCGGTGACGGCCATGACAAGTGCTGTGGCGACCGCCCTCACCCAGTGCAGCGCTTCGGAATCCTCCTTCAGGCGGTTGCCGGCGAGAACGCCGAGCCAGCGCCAGAGATCGGTCGCCAGCCAGCCGGCGATCGCGATGAAGAGATAGGGCGCCCACCAATGTTCGGCCATCATGGTTCGCTCTCCGGTGAGACGGGTTTTATCCGGCGGCGGAAGACGAGGCGGTCGATCAGATAGGCCGCCGTGCCCCCGCCTATCCCGGCATAGAGAATATCGAATTCCGGTGCGATGACCGCAAAGGCCGGCCCGGCGACGACGCCGATGACGAAGGCGACCTTGACGACGGAATGACGGGCCGAAGCCCAGATCGACGCCACGAAATAGACCGGGGTTAGAAAAAACAGCACGCCGGCGACGAGCGGCGGAAAGGCGGCGACAAGGCCGTAACACAGGCCGACGATGATGGCATTGACCACGGTGAGCGTGATGCCAAAACCGGCGAACCAGGCGGCGCGGGCTTCACGCGGCACCCTGGAGAGATTCTGCGTGGCAAAAACCCAGGCGGTGATTGCAACGAAATGCGAGAGGAACAGCAATATCCATGTCGGCGTCTTCGCGCCGCGCATCTCGGGAACGATGGAAGCGACCATCGGCATCATGCGGACGGAGGACAGCGTCACCGCCAGAAAACAGGCGGCGAGATTGGCGCCGCCAACCATGGAGCCGATCAGGATCATCTTGGCCGGCAATGCCCAGATGACAAGCGTCATGAACACGGCTTCACCGCGTGCGACACCGGATTCCAGCGCGAAGGCGCTGAAACCGACAAAAGATGTCATCAGAATGAGCGAAGGCAGCGAGAATATGCCCCGCATTCCCCGGAAAAACCAGCCGCTCAGGGGGATGGTGTCGCTGTCGGCAGTCTGCATTGCTGACCCATTCGTGCACGTCGCCCTAGAATGCCATGGCTCCGGGCAACATCATGCATAAAATAAAAATAAGACGCGCCGCAGGTATCTGGGAAAACGCGACGCGCCTCATACATGAAAATGCCGGGCTTTCGCCCGGCATCGGTTTATCGGTCAAAGACCACTATCATTTCTTCTTCGGCACTTTCGGCACCGCATTGGTCTTGCGCCGCGGCTTGTTGTCCTCGTCCGACTTGTCGGCCTCGGCAACAAGGACATCCGCCTCTTCATTGGCCTTCGCCGCCTTGGAAGCGGGTTTCGCTTTGGCTTTTGCCTTGCCGGGCGA
>QFOL01000318.1:4429-5497 GCA_003241215.1 Agrobacterium fabrum | reverse complement strand
TTCATTATCGTTCTCCTCTTTATTGCGGGTCATCGGGCCCGCTTATGGTTAGGCAGCCTTGCTGACCGGAACGGGCAGCGGTGAGAAAGGAATGTCCGGGTAGCCGAAGGCCGCCGGCCCGACGACCTCAAGCGCGCGGGCGCTGCGCAGCAGGTCATGGCAGGGGATGGCGATGACGGCCACGCGCTGGCCGTAGCGCAGCACTTCGGTGGTGATCGGATAACCGGTGTCGACATCGAGCAGAACGATCAGATCGGGCACCGTCACTTCCACCTTGCCGTCACGGGAAAAGAGCAGGAATTCGTTCTGGATGGCGACGCCTGCCGTCTGACCGGCGCAATCATCAAAGCCGGAAAGCGTGAGATCGCCAACCGCGAAACCGCCGCGAAGATGGCGCTTCAGATCAGTGATCTTGCCGTTGAAGATGCGCTTTCCACCTTCCAGTGCGCAGACTGCGGCAATAGGGTCTTCCTGCTGCTTGCGGGCACGGATCACCGCCTCACCGATGGCAATTGCCTTGGTGTAGGTTTTCGGAATGCCATACTGGTGTACGTAGTGCGCCTGCATCGGCGCGGTCGCCAGCATTGCGCCGCCCCCCTGCGAGACGACGCAGGCGCGTGCCATACGCTCGTGCCAGACCTCGGAAACGGCGTGGCTGAAGATGACGGCATTACCGTGCAGATCGCACATCACCGATGGCGTGGAACTATGGCCATAGATGGAGAAGGTGGTCATCTGCATTTCCGGGAATGCCCGGCCCATGCCGTGCCCAGCGCCGCCGTCACCAGCGGGTTCATGGAATTGGAACCGCCGATTTCCTCGCAGACGATGGCGTCAACTGGCGTGCGGATCAGCTCTTCCATCGCGCGCAGGCAGCGCAGGCCTTCGCGACCTTCTCGAATGCGCTCGACGCCGACGACAGGCGCGCCGATACCGCCGATGGACATGCAGAGCGCGTCCGACTCGATCGCGTCGGTTGCGAGAATCTTCATCTCGTAGCCGGCCTTCATGGCCTCCAGCGCCAGAAGCTTCCCGAGATACGGATTGCCGCCGCCGCCCGTGCCGAGA
>QFOL01000318.1:0-4395 GCA_003241215.1 Agrobacterium fabrum | reverse complement strand
AATGCCGCTTCGTCATATTTCAGCTTGCGTGTCTCAGCCATGATTGGCTCCCATTTCTCCAACAACTTTCACATGAATGCGGGTGGCGTTGCCGGGCAGATAGGCAAGCGGCATGTCCTCGCGCTCGATGACTTCCAGCGTCGCGGCAATCGCACCGGCGGCAATCGCCTTTTCGCGCGCCTCCGCTTCCGCCTCGGCCAGTGCGCTCTCGCGTGTGCGTCCGTCGATCAGCGAGAAGACCCGGTCGGTCTCGCCGCTGATCTGCGCAATCGCCGCGCCGACGGCATTGGCCACCGCGAAATTCTCGGGCCGAATGACCTCCAGGTCGCCGATACGATCCGGCATCAGGATGGAACCGCCGCCAACGGCAATCACCGGCACCGGCGACGACGAGATGCGGCTGCGCTCCACGCAGGCCTCGAGCATGTCGTTGATCTTGTCGACCGCCGCATCCACGAGCTTTTTGTCAAGGCTGGAGACCAGCGCCTTCTCGCCCACATCGGCCTTGCCGGAGGCAACCGCGATATCGGTCGCCGTCAGGGTCGAGCCACCGAAGCAGAGCGCCTCGCGGCGAACACGGTAACCGACGGATTTCGGGCCGACGGTCAGGCCGTGGTCACCATTGACCACCAGCGAACCACCACCGAGGCCGATGGAGAAGACGTCAGGCATGCGGAAATTGGTGCGCACGCCGCCAATATCCACCGTGGTCGAGGCCTGACGCGGGAAGCCGTGGGACAGTGAGCCGACATCGGACGTAGTGCCGCCGACATCGACCACCACAGCATCCTTGAGGCCGGTGAGGAAGGCCGCACCACGCATGGAATTCGTCGGGCCGGACGCGAAGGTGAGCACGGGGAAGCCGCGCACCACGTCCGCCGCCATCAGCGTGCCGTCGTTCTGGGTGATATAAAACGGGCAGGTGATGCCCGCAGCCTTCAGCGCCTCGCCGAAAGCCGCAACGGTGCGGTCGGCCAGCGACAGCAGGCTGGCATTCATGATTGCAGCACTTTCACGCGCAAGCAGACCGTGACGGCCAATATCCTTGGACATCACCACCGGCAGGCCCGGGCAGCGTTCCTGCAGGATTTCCTTCGCCCGCAGCTCCATCGCTTCGTTGATGCCGCTGAAGACACAGGTGACGGCAGCGGCCTTCAGGCCCTTGGCGCGGATATCGGCGGCGATGCGGACGATCTCGTCCTCATCGAGCGGCGAAATTTCGCGGCCGTCGAATTCATAACCGCCACGCACCTGATACCCGTGGTTGCCGACGATTTCCCGGAGATCGTCCGGCCAGTCCACCATGGGCGGCAGGCCGGCACCGGATGGCAGGCCGAGACGGATGGCGGCCACCTCATCCATATGCCGGCGCTCGATCACCGCATTGGTGAAATGCGTGGTGCCGATCATCACGGCGCCAATGCGCGCCCTGTCAATGCCCGATGCCTCGATGACCTTTTCAAGGGCTTCGATGACACCAGATGTCACATCCTCTGTCGTGGAGGCCTTCACCCCCGCCAGAACGGTTTTATCCTGCAACACAACGGCATCGGTATTCGTGCCGCCGACGTCAATTCCAACGCGATACACGTCAGGCTCCTCTTTCATCAATCGGTCGTTTTTACGAGGAAGCGCATGCGCTCTTCCTCGGTCACGGTGGGTTTGAGACGTTCTTCCTCGTCGGTGACGACGGGGATGGCCGCGATCAGGGCGCGGGTATAGGGATGGGCCGGCTCAGCGAAGACCGCCGACGTCACGCCCTCCTCGACAATCTCGCCGCGCAGCATGATGGCGATGCGCGAGCAGAAATTGCGCATCAGCGACAGGTCGTGCGAGATCATCAGATAGGTCAGGCCAAGCTCCTCGCGCAGCTGCAGCAGAAGGTCGATCACCGTCTTCTGCACGGAGACATCGAGCGCCGCCGTCGGCTCGTCGAGGATGAGGATTTTCGGCTCCGCCGCGAGCGCCCGGGCAATCGCCACGCGCTGCTTCTGGCCGCCGGAAAGCTCGTGCGGATATTTGCCGAGATAGGATTGCGGCAGCCGCACCAGCCCCATCAGTTCCTGCATCCGGCTTTCGCGCGCAGGCCCATCCATGCCGATGGATTTCAGCGGCAGGGCAAGCGTCTGTTTCACCGTGCGCTTCGGATTGAGCGAGGTGCCCGGATTTTGATAGACGATCTGCGTCAGCCGTTTGCCGCGCGCAGGCGCCGGGGCGTCAATGACAAGATTGCCAGACGTGGGACGCGAGAGGCCCATGATCATGCGCGCAACCGAGGTCTTGCCGGAGCCGGATTCGCCCGCCAGGCCGAAAACCTCGCCTTGCTTCAGCGTCAGGTTCACATCCCGCACGGCGTGATAACCGTTGCGCCTGCCGTAAATCTTGTTCATCCCTTCGATGGTGATGATGGGCTGCCGCGTGCTTTGCGCCAGATCGGTGACACGCGGGCCATAGAGCGGCGGCACGGCATCCAGCAGCGAACGCGTATAGTCCTTGGCGGGACTATGCAGGATCTGTGTGCAGGGACCGGTCTCGACGATATCACCGTGGTGCATGACAACGACCCTATCAGCCACCTTGCGCACGACGCCGAGATTGTGGGTGATCATCAGCAGCGCCATGTTTTCTTCGGCGACCAGCTGGTTGATGAGGTTGAGAATTTCATCCTGCGTCGTCACGTCAAGCGCAGTCCCCGGCTCATCGGCGATCAGGAGCTTCGGCTGGTGCAGCAGGGCGAGCCCGATCAGCACGCGCTGACGCATGCCGCCCGAAAGCTCGGACGGATAGGCGTTCATCACCCGCTCGGTATCGGCAAGCTGCACGCGGCGCAGCACGGCCGCTATGCGGTTGCGGCGCTCGGCCTTGGACGAATTGACGCCGTCGCGCTTGTCGGCGAAGCGCATGACATCATCGAGATGCGTGCCGATCTTGAAGACCGGATTGAAGGACGAGAGCGGGTCCTGCATGATCAGCGAAAAGGCCGTGCCTTTCAGGGATTCACGTTCCCTTCGCGGCATGGACAGCACATCCTGGCCATCGATGACAATCGCGCCGGAGGTGATCGCCGCATTCTTCGGCAGGGTGCCGATGATCGCCTTGGCGGTGACGGACTTGCCCGACCCGGTTTCGCCGATCAGCGCCACGCGCTCGCCGGCGGCAACCGTGAAGGCGACATCGCGCAGCACCTGCCGGGTGCGGCCGTAATTGGTGAAGGTGACGTTGAGGTTTTCGACCTTGAGAAGCGATTCAGTCATGGCCTTAGCTCTCCACGTCGAACATGTCACGCAGGCCGTCGCCCAGCAGGTTGAAACCCAGCGTCACGTAAAGCACGGCCGCACCGGGGCAGAGCACTTCCCACCAGAAATCCGGCATGAACTGGCGCCCGTCGGCAACCATCGATCCAAGGTCGGGGGTCGGCGGCTTGACGCCGAAACCGAGGAAGCTCAGCGTCGCGCCGAACAGGATGACAAAGGCGGCATCCAGCGTCGTCTTGACCGATATGACCGAGACGCAATTGGGCAGGATTTCGCGAAAAAGAATGTGCAGAGGGCCGGCACCGGCAAGACGCGCCGCCTCGATATAGTCTTCCGAGGCGATTGACTTCGACACCGAATAGATCAGCCGCGCATGCCAGGTCCACCATAGCAGCGTGATCGCGATCATGGCGTTCATCAGCGTCGGTTCCAGCAGGTTGGAGACCGCGAGCGCCATGACGAGCGGCGGCATGGCCAGCATCACATTCGTCAGGCCGCTGATGAGCTTTTCAGTCCAGCCACCGAAATAACCGGCGATCAGGCCAAGCACGGTTCCGACCGGCACCGAAATGCCGAGCACGCCGATGACGAGAAGCAGCGAGACCCGCAGCCCGAAGATGGTACGGGAAAAGATATCGCGGCCGGCCTTGTCGGTGCCGAACCAGTGCTCCAGATCCGGCGGCATGTGGCGGGCGCGGAAATCGACGACCGCGCCGATATGTTTGGGATAGGGCGTGAGCCATGGTGCAAAGACCGCCAGCACCAGCACCGATAGCAGGATCAGCGAGCCGATGACCGCCGCCGGATTGCGGCTGAAGCGATACCACATCATGTAACCGGCGCTTAGGCCGCGATCGGTGGGTTCGAGCATTTTCATATCAGCCATCAGCGAGCCTCCTTGCGGCGCAGGCGTGGGTCGATGATCGAGATCAGGACATCCACGATCAGGTTCGCAACGATGAAGAACAGGCCGGCCACCAGCACCACCGCGGTCACGGCATTGAGGTCTTTCTGCAGGATGGCGTTCAGCCCGTAGGAAGCGAAACCACCCCAGGCGAAGACCATCTCGATCACGAAGGCATTGCCGATCAGCGACGCGAATTCGAGACCCATGATCGTCAGCGGCGCGATGGAAGAG
The DNA here is from genome assembly GCA_003241215.1 of Agrobacterium fabrum. Taxonomy (GTDB): domain Bacteria; phylum Pseudomonadota; class Alphaproteobacteria; order Rhizobiales; family Rhizobiaceae; genus Agrobacterium; species Agrobacterium fabrum_A. The sequence continues at coordinate 3 of QFOL01000318.1, read as the reverse complement.
AGC
>QFOL01000317.1 GCA_003241215.1 Agrobacterium fabrum | reverse complement strand
CACGGAATTCCCGATGCTGCATTGCTCTTAGGAAAGGAGCGCCATGACGGAAACGATAGAGGGTCTGCCGCTTGCGGATCGATTGGCCAAGGGTATTCGCACCCTGCTGATCTCCGGCGAGCTGATGCCGGGACAGCGCCTTTCAGAGGCAGCCTTCAGCGAACGCTTCGACGTCTCCCGCAATTCGCTGCGTGAAGCTTTCCGGCTTCTGACGAAGGACGGTCTGCTGCGTCACGAGGCCAATCGCGGCGTGTTCGTTGCCGTTCCCACCATGTCCTCGGTGATCGATATTTACCGGGTGCGACGCATGGTGGAGTGTGGTGCGCTGCGGCAAGCGTGGCATAAGCACCCGGCCATCAAGGCTATGCGGGCTGCGGTCGAAGACGCCAAGGTGAGGCGTGAAGACGCCGACTGGCTGGGCGTGGGCAGCGCCAACATGAAATTCCACGCCGCGGTCGTCGATCTCCTCGACAGCGCCCGGCTCAGCGATTTCTACGAGCGTATCGCCGCCGAACTCCGGCTTTGTTTCGGGCTGCTGAAAGATCCCGAACAGCTTCATTCCCCCTTTGTGGACATGAACAGCAAGATCCTGTCGCTGATGGAAGAAGGCAAGGCGCAAGAGGCCGGCGACGAGATGGAAGTCTATCTCAATCTGTCCGAGCGCACCGTGCTGAAGGCGCTGGAACGCGCTGTCGAACACGTTTCCTGACATGAAGGGCGGCAGGGGAAAACAACCCTTGCCGCTCCCTTAATTTTTGCCGCCGCAGCCGATTGCCAAGTTTGCTGCGCTGCGTCATCAATGTCGACATGACGCTTCGCGACCTGACCATTCTTGTTATCGACGAAAACGCCATCCGCGCCTCCATCATCGAAGAGGGGCTGCGTGAGGCCGGCTATCAGCGCGTTACCGTCATCCACGAGGTGAACGGGGTGGCGCGCACCATCGAGACATTGCAGCCCGATGTCATCTTCATCGATCTCGAAAATCCCAACCGCGACATGATGGAGCACCTGTTCCAGCTCACCCGTACCGTCGGTCGCCCCATTGCCATGTTTGTCGACCGTTCCGACACCGCGTCCATCGAGGCGGCCGTCGAGGCGGGCGTTTCCGCCTATGTGGTGGACGGATTGAAGAAGGAGCGGGTGAAACCCATTCTCGATATGGCGGTCAGCCGCTTCAACGCCTTCAGCCGATTGCAGCGGGAACTCGCCGACGCGAAATCGGCGCTGGAGGAACGCAAGGTCATCGAACGCGCCAAGGGCATATTGATGAAGATGCGCGGTCTTTCCGAAGAGGAGGCCTTTGCCCTTCTGCGCCAGACGGCGATGAACGAAAAAAAGAAGATTTCCGAGATCGCGCAAAGCGTGGTCACCGCGGCCGGTCTGTTGATGTGACGAACCGCCGGTCGGACAGTGTGGAGTGAATGATATGGCGACACCGGAAAAAACGGCCGGATCAGACAGCGCAGTAACGCAAACCCCGGGCGCACCGGCAACCGTCGGCAGCGACCGGCAGAAAATCCTGCGTGCCGGTTTTATTCCCCTTGTCGACGCATCCGTCCTGATCGCCGCGGCCGAATTCGGTTTCGCCGAACGCGAAGGGCTTTCGCTCGATCTCGTCAAGGATGTCTCCTGGGCGAATGTGCGCGACAGGTTGGCGTTCCGGCAATTCGATATTGCTCATATGCTCTCACCGATGCCCGTTGCCTCGATGCTCGGGCTCGGCTCCAACCCGTCGCCGACGATTACGCCCTTTTCACTGGGGCGCGGCGGCAATGCTATCACGCTTTCGACCCGGCTGTTTGACCGGATGAAGGCTTTGACCGGGCTTTCTGAAACGGCGGGAGCGCTCGAAAATGCCGAGGCGTTGAAGCGGGTGCTCGATGATATGCGCGCCCGCGGTGAACCGCCGCCGACGCTCGGCATGACCTATCCGTTTTCATCGCATAATTACGAGTTTCGCTACTGGCTTGCCGCCGGCGGCATTCACCCCGATCACGATGTCAAGCTGGTGGTGGTGCCGCCGCCATTGACGTCGGATGCGCTTGCCGCAGGGGCCATCGACGGTTTCTGCGTCGGAGCGCCGTGGAACATCGTCGCCGCCGAGCGCGGTGTCGGTCGCATCGTTGCCGCCAAGCAGGATCTGTGGCCTTCGGCACCGGAAAAGGTGATTGGCATGCGGCCCGAATGGGCGGAAAACCAGCAGGAAACGGTCGGACGGCTGCTGACGGCGCTCGATGCCGCCGCGCGCTGGTGCGACCTTGCCGAAAATCACGATGATCTCAGCGCAGCCCTTGCCGATCCCCGTTACATCGGCGCGCCTGAGGGCATCATCCGCCGTGTGCTCGCCGGTGAATTCAGCATCGACAGCCAAGGCAACCGCCGGGTGATCGACAAATATTTCATCTTCCATGGCGGCCATGCCAATTATCCGCGCCAGAGCCAGGCATTGTGGATCTACAGCCAGATGATCCGCTGGGGGCAGGTGGAGTTTTCGCGAGGGGGTGTCGAGGCTGCCCTGTCCGCCTACCGGCCGGATATTTATCGGGCGGCGCTTGGCGACGCTAATGCACCTCATGGTGCCGATATCCGTATCGAAGGGCAGGAAGAGCAGGACCGTTTTGTCGACGGCCTTGTGTTCGACCCCGCCGATATCGAGGGCTATGTGAAGGGCTTTTCCGTACGTACATCCGCGCCCTTCTCTCCGGCCCCAGGAGAGACTTGAGCGTCGTCATGCCTCGCAGACTGCGCAAAATTCAAGCGCGGAATTCTTCTCTTTGCACAAATGGAAGACAAAAAACTCACTGATTAAAGTTTAATCAGGGAGTTGATATGAGAAAATATCCTTTATTTTCAGTATTGTAGCGCAATTTTTATAAACTGGCACGCCTCTTGCTTTTTGTCTTTTGCACCGGTCAACGGCGATCGGGGCAAGCAGGGCGCGGCATAGGCGCTTTCAAAGACACAGACGTCGCAAGGTTTTGCTGCCCGGAACACCTCCCGTTCCGCAGGCGCAAACACCGAGCGGCGTTTTTTTATTTTCAGGTTTTTTCGCAAGCGAAAGCGTCACCCGCAGAGGTGGCCCAATAAGGGGAACATGCGAATGAAAAAGATATTCTCCGGCGATGTCAGCCGCCGCACGATACTGAAGACGACAGCCACCGCCGCCCTTGTCAGCGCTGTGCGCGTGGCCTTTCCGTCCGGTGCTTTCGCAGCCACCGCTGAGCCCGAAGTGAAAGGCGCGAAAATCGGCTTTATCGCGCTGACCGATGCCGCCCCGCTCATCATTGCGGCGGAAAAGGGTCTGTTCGCCAAACATGGCATGCCTGAAGTCGAGGTTCTGAAACAGGCCTCCTGGGGGGCGACGCGTGACAATCTCGTGCTTGGCGGCGCATCGAACGGCATCGACGGCGCGCATATTCTGACGCCGATGCCCTATCTCATGCATACAGGCAAGGTGACCCAGAATAATGTGCCGGTGCCGATGACCATCCTCGCCCGCCTCAACCTCGACAGCCAGGGCATTTCCGTCGCCAGGGAATATGTCGAAACCGGCGTTCAGCTCGATGCCTCCAGGCTGAAGGCGGCTTTCGAGAAGAAGAAGGCCGAAGGCAAGGAAATCAAGGCCGCCATGACCTTCCCCGGCGGCACGCATGATCTCTGGATCCGCTACTGGCTGGCCGCCGGCGGCATCGATCCGGACAAAGACGTGTCGACCATCGTCGTTCCGCCGCCGCAGATGGTCGCCAATATGAAGGTCGGCAATATGGACGTCTTCTGTGTGGGCGAACCCTGGAACGAGCAGCTCGTCAATCAGGGCATCGGTTTCACCGCCTGTACCACCGGCGAACTCTGGAAGGGCCATCCGGAAAAGGCGCTCGGCATGCGTGCGGACTGGGTGGAAAAGAACCCCGACGCCACCAAGGCGCTGCTGATGGCTGTCATGGAAGCGCAGATGTGGTGCGATGACATGGCGAACAAGGAGGAAATGTCCACCATCCTCGGCAAGCGCCAATGGTTTAACGTGCCGCCGAAGGATGTGCTTGGCCGCCTCAAGGGCAATATCAATTACGGCAACGGCCGCGTGCTGGAAAATACCGGCCTGCAGATGAAGTTCTGGCAGGACCATGCCTCCTATCCCTTCCGCAGCCATGACAGCTGGTTCATCGCGGAAAACATCCGCTGGGGCAAATTCGCACCCGATACGGATGTGAAGGCGCTGGTGGAGAAGGTGAACCGCGAGGATATCTGGCGCGCGGCGGCCAGGGATCTGGGCGTCGCCGATCTTCCCGCCTCCACTTCGCGCGGCAAGGAAACCTTCTTCGACGGCAAGGTCTTCGACCCGGAAAATCCGTCGGCCTATCTCGAAAGCCTGTCCATCAAGGCGGCCTCCTGAGGAGGAGACCCGGG
>QFOL01000316.1:4434-4818 GCA_003241215.1 Agrobacterium fabrum | reverse complement strand
TTTCGTGGAGCCGGGTGCTGTTCTCGACATCGAGGCAGTGCTTGAGCATGACGGTTCGGGCTTTGCGGTTACCAAGGCAAAGATCACCTCCGATGGCAAGAAGGTCTGCGACGCGCAGCTGAAACTGCGCACCATGCCCTTCAGCGAGATCCCGCTTGGGCCTGTCGTCAAGAAGCGGGCGGAAGAAGTTGGCCTGATGGCGGCGATTGCCGCCGATGCACTGAAATAAGCTTTTTCATTCGTTTCGGAGAAGACAGTTTTTCCTGTCGGCCCGGTTTTGATGCGCGAAAATCGTGGGCTCGCGACGGTGGATCGGGTCTTCGCCATTGCCAATCCGCACCGCGCGCTTTATTCCGCAACGCATGAAGTGGTTGTTCGCAACCG
>QFOL01000316.1:0-4420 GCA_003241215.1 Agrobacterium fabrum | reverse complement strand
GGTGATAACAGGGGTCGGCATCGTGACCTGTCACGGCGTTGGCAGCCAGGCGCATGTGGCGCTTCTTTCGGGAACCGCCGCGCCGGCGACGATTGTCGAAACGGAAAAATTCAAGCCATATCCGGTTCATCCCATGCCGGAGATCGACTGGTCCGCCCAGATCGCCAAGCGCGGCGATCAGCGCCAGATGGAAAACTGGCAGCGCCTCGGCGTTTTTGCCGCCGGTCTGGCGCTCGACGATGCCGGGCTGAAGGAAGATGCCGAAGCCTGCGCCACCATGGACATGATCGTCGCCGCCGGCGGCGGTGAGCGCGACATCAATGTCGATACGCTGATCGTCGACGAGGCGCTGAAGCGCAATGACCGCGAAAAGCTGCTCAACGAGAAGCTGACGACGGAACTGCGCCCGACGCTGTTTCTCGCCCAGCTTTCCAACCTGATGGCCGGCAATATCTCCATCGTGCACAAGGTCACCGGTTCTTCCCGCACCTTCATGGGCGAGGAAGCGGCCGGCATTTCCGCCGTCGAAACCGCGTTCCACCGCATCCGCTCCGGCGAATCGAGTCATGCGCTGGTGGGCGGCGCCTTCTCGGCGGAACGTCCCGACATGATCCTGCTGTTCGAGGCCATCGGCGCGCATGCGCAGGGCGGCTGGCAGCCGCTGTGGTCGCGTGAGAACCAGAACGGCGGCGGCATGGTTTCCGGTTCGCTCGGAGCCTTCCTGGTGCTGGAATCGCGCAAGCACGCCAGCGAGCGCGGCGCGCGCATTTATGCCCGCATCGACGCCATCGAGGGCGACCGCGGCAGCCGCGACGAAGGCAAGATGGAAAAGCGCATGGAGCGCCTGCTTTCTCCCGCCAAGGACAGTGCGGCGACCGTCGTATTTTCCGGCGCGAGCGGTTATGACGGCGTGACGGCCCGCGAGAAGGACATTCTCGAAAAGGCCCTGCCGAATGCCGTCATTCGCGGTTTTGGCGGCGTCACCGGTCATGGGCTGGAAGCACAGTTCCCGCTCGGACTGGCGCTTGCCGCGCTGACGCTTGAAAGCGGCGCGAAGGTGCCTACCTTCGATGCGGCTGAGGAAAAGCCCATGGGCGAGGCGGCCAGCGAAGCCGTCGTCACCACCGTCGGCCATGTGCGCGGCGAAGGTGTCGCCGTTCTGTCCCGCGACGTTTGAGGAGAAAGACCATGACTTCCAATTTCAGGGATCATCTCGGTCGTCCCATCGTCGCCGTCACCGGCATGGGCATCATCACGTCGCTCGGGCAGGGGCTTGCCGATAACTGGGCGGCGCTGACATCGGGCAAGTCGGGCATTCACAAGATCACCCGTTTCCCGACCGAGGGGCTTTCGACCCGCATCAGCGGCACGGTGGATTTCATCGATATCCCGGTTCCGAATTCCGTCGAGCGTTCCTATGCTTTCGCACGCGAGACCACCATCGAGGCGCTGGCGCAGGCCGGTATCTCCGGCGATTTCGACGGCCCGCTATTTCTCGCAGCGCCGCCTATCGAACCGGAATGGAGCGCCCGTTTCGAGCTTGCCGACCGGTCTCCGCCGGCCGCCCAGCCGGGTGACGCCTATGAGCGGTTCCTGACGGCCTTCCGCCAGCGTCCCGACCCGGCATTCCAGGAAGCCGCCCTGTTCGGCGCGATTTCCGAGCGTCTGTCCGACCGTTTCGGCACACGCGGCCTGCCTGTCACGCTGTCTACGGCCTGTGCATCGGGCGCGACCGCGATCCAGCTCGGCGTCGAGGCGATCCGCCAGGGACGCACCGAGCGGGCGCTGACGGTTGCGACCGACGGTTCGGTCAGCGCCGAGGCGCTCATTCGTTTCTCGCTTCTCTCTGCGCTTTCGACCCAGAACGACCCGCCGGAAAAGGCCTCCAAGCCGTTCAGCAAGGACCGCGACGGTTTTGTGATCGCCGAAGGTGCGGCGACGCTGGTTCTGGAATCGCTGGAAGCTGCGGTTGCACGCGGTGCGAAGGTGCTCGGCATCATCAAGGGTGCGGGCGAGAAGGCCGACAGCTTCCACCGCACGCGGTCTTCGCCCGATGGCGGTCCGGCGATTGCGACGATCCGTGCGGCGCTTGCCGATGCGGGCGTGGCCGAAAGCGATATCGGTTACATCAACGCCCACGGCACTTCGACGCCGGAAAACGACAAGATGGAATATGGCTCCATGCTCGCCGTCTTCGGCGAGGGCCTGAAGGATATTCCGCTATCGTCCAACAAGTCGATGATCGGCCATACCCTGACCGCTGCAGGCGCCGTGGAAGCGGTGTTCTCGCTGCAGACCATGCTGACCGGCACGTTGCCGCCGACGATCAACTACAACAATCCCGATCCGACCATCACGCTCGACGTGGTGCCGAATGTAAAGCGGGATGCTCAGGTGAGCGCGGTTCTGTCCAACTCCTTCGGGTTCGGCGGGCAGAATGCAAGCCTTGTCATGACGCGGGAACCGGCTTAACCGGTTTCGCCATCAACAGGAGCGTTTCCGGGGCAATTGCGGAAACGCTCTCGCTTCTTTGATTACGCATTCCGGCCGCAAAACGGTTACAGAGTTTTGCGGGAATAGCTTTTAGATAACGCCCTCGGGCGAAGGACTGATATATGCGCGCTCTTCAACTCGTGGACGACCGGAAGCTCGAAAAAGTGGACCTGCCCGAACCGGATGCGCCGGCGCCGGGCGAGGTGACGCTGCGCGTCAAGGCCGTGGCGCTCAACCACATCGACGTATGGGGCTGGCGCGGCATGGCTTTCGCCAAGCGCAAGATGCCGCTCACCATCGGTGCCGAGGCTTCGGGCGTGGTCGAAGCCATCGGTCCGGGCGTTTCGAATGTGCTGCCCGGCCAGCTCGTGTCGATCTACGGTGCGCGCACCTGCGGGCTGTGCAAGCCCTGTCGCGAAGGCCGTGACAATCTGTGCGAACATGTTCAGGGCGTGCACGGTTTCCACCTTGACGGTTTCGCTCAGGAAAAGATCAATATTCCCGCCCGCCAGCTCGTGCCTGCGCCGCATGGCGTCGATGCCGTTGCTGCGGCTCTCGCACCGGTGACCTTCGGCACCGTCGAGCACATGCTGTTCGACAATGCCAAGCTGGAGTCCGGCGAAACCATCCTTATCCATGCCGGCGGTTCCGGCATCGGCACGGCGGCGATCCAGCTTGCCAAGAAGATGGGCTGCACCGTCATCACCACCGTCGGTTCCGACGACAAGATCGAACGGGCGAAGGCGCTCGGGGCCGATCATGTCATCAACTACCGCACTGACCGTTTCGAGGGCGTTGTGCGCAAGCTGACGAAAAAGAAGGGCGTCGACGTCGTGTTCGAACATGTCGGCAAGGACACCTGGGCGGGTTCGATGTTCTCGCTGAAGCGCGGCGGCCGCCTCGTCACCTGCGGCTCCACCTCGGGCGTTTCTACCGACATCAACCTGATGATGCTGTTCCAGCAGCAGCTGAAGCTGCTCGGCTCCTTCGGCTGCCGCATGGAAAACATGGCCAACGCCATGCAGAAGATGGCGCGTGGCATCGTTCATCCCGTCATCGACACCGAAGTGACCTTCGACGATATCGACCGGGCGCTGGAGCGCATGGAGACGCGCCAGGTGTTCGGCAAGATCGTTCTGCGGATGGACTGACCATCTTGAAGCTGTTCCTGACACGGATCGTCCTGAAACTGGACCACTTCCGGCAGTGGCTGATTGCGACATTCGCCTTCGGCCTGCTTAACCTGCTGAAGCTTTTTCCGGCCGATGCGGGCATTCGCGCCGCCGACCGGCTGGCGCGCTTTGTGGGGCCGAAAACCGGCCGCCACAAGCTGATGCTTCATAATCTGGCCCGCGCCTTTCCGGAAAAGTCCGAGGAGGAGCGGCTGGCGATCGCCATGGACAGCTGGGCCAATATGGGCCGGCTTGCGGCGGAATATGTGTTTCTCGACCGGCTGTTCGATTTCGATCCGGAAAAGAACGAGCCTGGTCGTATCGAGGTCGAGGGCATTCCGACCTTCCTCGAACTGCGCGACAATCCGCGGCCCTTCATCGTCTTTACCGCCCATAGCGGCAATTTCGAGCTGCTGCCGGTGGCCGGCTCGGCTTTCGGTCTCGATGTGACGGTGCTGTTCCGGCCGCCGAACAATCCCTTCGTGGCCGACAAGGTGTTCAATTTCCGCAAGGAGCGCATGGGCAATCTCGTGCCGTCGCATGCCGGTTCCTCCTTTGCCCTGGCGCGGCAGCTTGAAAAGGGCGGCGGTGTCGGCGTGCTCGTCGACCAGAAATTCGGCAAGGGGCTGACGACGAAGTTTTTCGGCCTTGAAGTGCGCACCAATCCGCTGCTCGCCAAGCTGGTGCGGCAGTTCAACTGCGATGTTTATCCCGCCCGCTGCGTGCGTCTTCCCGACAACCGCTACAGGCTGGAA
>QFOL01000315.1 GCA_003241215.1 Agrobacterium fabrum | reverse complement strand
AGATTATCCTGCGGGTCTATCGCGTCGCGTGTATCCGGGCTCCGCAGCGATGCGGCGACGACGCCCCATCGGGTCTCGCCACGATTGAGGCAATCGTCGATGAAAACCGCCTGATGCGCCCGGTGAAAGGCGCCGACACCGAGATGAACGATACCCGGCGTGACGTTGTTGCGGTTGTAAGTGGGTATTGCGACAGATTTCGGCAGTTGCGGCAGGGCTGCTGCGGAAAGGCGATCTGCCATCGACGCAATATCTTCCTCCGTGCGGGCAGGGAAAGTTGTGGCCGCAGTATCCGGCGTTTCGCGCATTGTCCGAATTCCTTCCCTATATTCTGAGTGAATCAGCCCCGTGCTTCCTTGAGCAGCCGGACCTGGCGCAGCGTATTCTGGCGGCTGCGCTCGAGATGCCGCCAAAGGGCATCGACAATCTGGGCCTTGCTGCCGGCGGCGATGGCATCGGCGATATTCTGGTGCTCCTCGACCGAGCGGGCGTAGTCGCCGAGGATCGAGACGAAAACCGTGTGGGTCTGGTCGAGAATGCGCTCGTGCGAGCCGGAAATGACCGGAATGCGCGCCGCCGACACAAGGGTCGTATGGAAGCTGCGGTCGTAAAAAAGCGCTTTCGACAATTCGTCGAGCGTCGAGCCTTTGGCGAATTCACGATGTTTCGCAAGGCTTTCCAGCAGTTCCGCGTGCAGCACTCGATCCAGCTGCCCGGCATCGAAGGCCACTTCCACCGCACCTTTTTCGAGCAGCATTCTGGCGGCGTAGAGTTCTTCCACATCCTCAACGGTGAAATCGCGCACCACCATGCCGCGCCTTGAGGAATTGACCACCAGCCCGTCCGCCTCGAGTTTCAGGCAGGCTTCCTTGACCGGCGTGGGGCTGATGCCGAGATCGGCGGCAAGCTCGTTCGGCAGCAGGCGTTCGCCGCCGCGCAATCTGCCGCTGACGATGCGGGCGCGCAGTTCCCGATGTGCCTGTTCCGCGAGTGTGACTTTGACGAGCGTGTTCATGGCGGCATCATCGCCCAGCTTCGCGACACAGGCAATGGTCGAATATTAAAAATAAAAAATTTTTTATTTTACAAAAGCGGATTTTCCTTTAGCTCTATCCGCCATCGGAAGCCGGCTGCTGGAGGAGGGCGGTCTGGCAATCTGCCGAAAGCCCATCCGCGCGACCATGGTCGCGGGGAGTGGCGTCTATTCCTCCCCGGAAGCAACCAAGCATCGAGGAATGACCGATCATGAAAATTACCGCCGTCGAACCTTTCATCCTGCATCTGCCGCTGACTTCGGAATCGATTTCCGATTCCACCCACAACATCACCCATTGGGGCGTCGTTGGCGCAAAGATCACCACGAGCGACGGGATCGAGGGCTACGGTTTCACCGGCACCCATGCGCATCTGCCGTCCGACAGGCTGATCACATCCTGCATCAGCGATTGTTATGCGCCCTTGCTGCTTGGCGAGGATGCGTCCGAACATTCACGGCTCTGGACGAAACTTGCCCGTTATCCGGCGCTGCAATGGGTCGGCCGGGCCGGCATCACCCATCTGGCGCTGGCCGCGATCGACGTGGCGCTGTGGGATATCAAGGCGAAAAAGGCGGGCGTGCCGCTCTGGCGCTATCTCGGCGGCGCCCGCACCACGGCGGTGGAGGCCTATAATACCGATATCGGTTGGCTTTCCTTCATGCTGGAGGATCTGCTGGCGGGCAGCGCCAGGGCGGTTGAGGAAGACGGTTTCACCCGGCTCAAGATCAAGGTTGGGCATGACGATCCGAATATCGATATTGCCCGGCTTGCCGCCGTCCGCAAGCGCGTCGGTTCCACGATCCGCATCGCCATTGACGGCAACGGCAAGTGGGATTTGCCGACATGCCAGCGCTTCTGCGCCGGAGTGAAGGATCTCGATATCTACTGGTTCGAGGAACCGCTCTGGTATGACGATGTCACCAGCCACGCCCGGCTGGCGCGCAACACCTCCATCCCCATTGCGCTCGGGGAGCAGCTTTATACGGTGGATGCGTTCCGCTCCTTCATCGATGCCGGGGCGGTTGCCTATGTCCAGCCGGATGTGACCCGGCTTGGCGGCATCACCGAATATATCCAGGTCGCCGATCTGGCGCTCGCCCATCGTCTGCCCGTGGTGCCGCATGCGGGTGAGATGAGCCAGGTGCATGTGCATCTGAGCTACTGGCACCCGGCTTCGACCATTCTTGAATATATTCCGTGGATCAAGGATCATTTCGAAGAGCCGATCCATGTGCGCGACGGTGTCTACAAACGTCCGGAGCGCCCCGGCGCCAGCACCACGCCGCTGGCGGAGAGCTTCGCCCGCTACGGCAAGGCGGTGAAATAAAAAAAGGCGGCGCATAAAATGCGCCGCCCTCATTTGCAAGTGTTGCCGTTAGCGCCAGCCGAGAGCCGGCGCCACCTGCTTCAGGATCGTCTCGATCACATGGGCATTGTAATCGACGCCCAGCTGGTTCGGCACGGTCAGGAGCAGCGTATCGGCCTCGGCGATGGCTTCGTCGGCCTTCAGCTGTTCGATCAGTTTTTCCGGCTCGGCGGCATAGCTGCGCCCGAAGATCGCGCGCGTCTTGTCGTCGATATAACCGATCTTGTCGTCGCCTTCGTTGCCGTAGCCGAAATAGGACCGGTCGCGGTCGTTGACGAGGGCGAAGATGCTGCGGCTGACCGATACACGTGGTCCGCGGGTGTGGCCTGCTTCCTTCCAGGCTTCCCGGAAGGTGCGGATCTGCTGCGCCTGCTGCACATGGAAAGGCTCGCCCGTTTCATCCGTTTTCAGGGTGGAGCTTTGCAGGTTCATGCCAAGCTTTGCCGCCCAGACCGCCGTTGCATTGGAACTCGAACCCCACCAGATGCGCTCGCGCAGCCCTTCGGAATGCGGTTCCAGCCGCAAAAGGCCGGGCGGGTTCGGGAACATCGGGCGCGGGTTCGGCTCAGCGAAACCTTCGCCCTTCAAAAGCTCCAGGAAGACTTCGGTATGCTGCCGCGCCATGTCTTCTTCGCTCTGGCCTTCGGCCGGGCGGTAACCGAAATAACGCCAGCCATCGATCACCTGTTCCGGCGAGCCGCGGCTGATGCCGAGCTGCAGGCGTCCGCCGGCGATGAGGTCGGCCGAGCCGGCATCCTCCGCCATGTAGAACGGGTTTTCATAACGCATGTCGATGACGCCGGTGCCGATCTCGATCTTTTTCGTGCGCGCGCCGACGGCGGCCAGCAGCGGAAAGGGTGAGGCAAGCTGGCGGGCGAAATGGTGCACGCGGAAATAGGCCCCGTCGGCTCCAAGTTCTTCCGCGGCGACGGCGAGGTCTATCGATTGCAGCAGGGTATCGGCCGCCGAACGGGTCTGCGACTGGGGCGAGGGCGTCCAGTGGCCGAAGGATAGGAATCCGATCTTTTTCATGATGAACCTTCCAGATGTCGGAGGATGCCGGCTTTGTCAGCCGGCTTCGTTGTTGTCAGTCATATAGGCAGGGCTGTGTTTCCTCCAACCGGCCGCGCGTAGACACGGTGTCGCCGAAATGTGAACGATGGCTGTTCAGACCATCGTCCTGCGGTCGAGAATGAAGAGTTTTTCGTGGGCCCGGGCGGTGGTGAGAATAAAGTCCATCAGCGAACGCACACGCGGCACATGGGCAAGGTCCTGATGGCTGGTCAGCCAGTAGCCGCGCCGCAGTTCCACTTCGCCGGCGAGCACCATCTGCAGGTCCGGGAACCGCGCGGCGATGAAGTTCGGCAATATGCAGAGCCCACGGCCGCTCAGCGTTGCGGTCAGCTGCGCAAAAATGCTCGAGGACTGAAAGTTCGGTCTCAGGCCCGGCAGCACGTCCCGCATGTAGTCGAGGCCCGGCGAGAAGATCAGGTCCTGTACGTAACCGATGAAGAAGTGGTCGAGCAGATCCTCGCGCTTCATTATTCTCGGTCGTCCGGCGAGATAGGAACGCGAGGCATAGATATGCAGCGTGTAATCGATGATCTGTTCGTTGATGTAGGGACCGGCCTTCGGCGGATCGAGCGTGACCGCCACATCCGCCTCCTTTCGGGAAAGCGCCATGATCTGCTGGATCGTCACCATTTCCAACATGATGTGGGGATGGGTGGCGGCGAAGTCTTTCAGCCTTTCCACGAGGAAAAAATTGGAAAAACCTTCCGGTGCGCTGAGCCGCACCACACCGCGCAGCAGGCTGCCGCTTTCGGAAATATCTGATTGCAGCCGTTCCGCTTCCGCCTCGATGCGCTCGACGGTGTCGACCAGCCGCCGCCCGACGGTCGTCAGTTCATAACCGCGCGGATTTCGCTCGAAGAGCTTGGTTTTAAGCGAAAATTCCAGCCGGTCGATATGGCGGGAGACGGTGGCGTGGCTGGTGCGCAGGCTTCTGGCGGCGGATGAGAGC
>QFOL01000314.1 GCA_003241215.1 Agrobacterium fabrum | reverse complement strand
CATTGCGCATTTCGCTGGTTCTTCACCTTCATTGAAACTCGTTGCTCAAATAAATGCGGGGGGCGCGGATGTAAAGACCCGCGCCCCCGCCAAACGTCAGGACTGATGTCAATAAAGACCGCCGCCACCGCCGGTGATGGCCTGCTGCGCCTGCGGCGAGGTCTTCAGAATGTCTTCCTGCGACATGTATCCGTCATCGCCGATGACAGAGAAGGTGGAAGCCGGACCTGTGCCGGGCTTGAAGGCTTCCATGATGGTGTCGGGCTCGCCTTCGATGGCCGCCATGCCGGTCTTGCGGTTGACGGCGACGAAGTTCATGCCGGCAGGCACGATAAACTTGCTCTGTTCCATGTGCTTGGCCGCATCGGCGATAAATTCACCGAAGATTGGCGCCGACAGCGAACCGCCGGTGCCGCCGCGACCGAGCGGTGCGGGCGAATCGAAACCGATATAGAGGCCGGCAACCATGTCCGGCGTGTAACCGACGAACCAGGCGTCCTTTTCGTCATTGGTGGTGCCCGTCTTGCCGGCAACCGGCAGATCGACCTTGATCTTGCCCGCCGCCGTGCCGCGCTGCACGACGCCTTCCAGCATCGAGGTCGTCTGGTAGGCGGTCATCGGGTCGAGAACCTGTTCGCGATTGTCGACGATGACGGGCTCGTCCTGGTTCTGCCAGCTGCTCGCATTGCAGCCTTCACAGGCGCGCTCCTCATGGCGGAAAATTGTCTTGCCGTAACGGTCCTGAATACGGTCGATCAGCGTCGGCTTGATCTGCTTGCCGCCATTGGCGATGACCGAATAGGCCGAGACCATACGCATCACGGTCGTTTCACCAGAACCGAGCGACATGGACAGAAGCGGCGGCATCTTGTCGTAGATGCCGAAGCGTTCGGCATATTCCGCGACAAGGTTCATGCCCATGTCCTGCGCCAGGCGCACCGTCATGAGGTTACGGGATTTCTCGATGCCGAGACGCAGGGTCGAAGGACCGGCGGAACCGCCGCCGTAATTCTGCGGCTTCCAGACCTGATTGCCGGAGACGACCTCGATCGGCGCGTCGAGAATGACCGATGCCGGCGTATAGCCGTTATCGAGCGCCGCCGCGTAGATGAACGGCTTGAAGGAGGAACCCGGCTGGCGCATCGCCTGCGTCGAGCGGTTGAATTCCGACTGCGCATAGGAGAAACCGCCGACCATGGCCAGAACACGGCCGGTATGCGGGTCCATCACCACCATGCCGCCCTGCACTTTCGGCGGCTGGCGCAGGCGGTATTCATTGCCGGAATTGGAAAGCGGCTGTGCATAGATCACATCGCCTGCCGCCACGACACCGACCGGCGACTTGGCGGTCGCCTTTTTGCCGGTCGCATCGCGGAAAGCCCAGCGCATGTTTTCAGCGGAGATATGGCCGCGCGTGCGCTTGTCGCCATCTTCCGTTTCCGTATCGGGCTGCACGCCGATATCGACGCCATCGGCTGCAACCGCGAGGACGACGGCGACTTTCCATTCGGGAACGTCGCGCAGGCCCTTCACCTTGGCGAGCGTCGCCGTCCAGTCACCCGCCGTCTCGATCTTTTCGACGGGTCCGCGGAAACCGCGACGCTCATCATATTGCACCAGACCGTCCTGAAGCGCTTTGCGCGCCTCCATCTGGATCTGCGGATCGAAAGACGTACGGACCGAGAGCCCGCCTTCGAGAAGCGCTTCCTCGCCGTATTTCTCGACGATCTGGCGGCGAACTTCCTCAGCGAAGTAATCGGACGCGAAGATATGCGCACCGCCGCGGCGAAGATTGACGCCGAGCGGCTGTTTTTTGGCGTCGGTGGCATCGGCGACCGTGATGTAGCCGTTTTCGGCCATGCGGTCGATCACCCAGTCGCGGCGCTCAAGAGCCGCCTTTTCGCGACGGATCGGATGATAATTGGCCGGGCCCTTGGGCAGCGATGCGAGATAGGCGGTCTCCGCAATCGTCAGTTCCGTCACCGACTTGTTGAAATAGGTGAGCGCCGCACCGGCGATGCCGTAGGAATTCAGGCCGAAGAAAATCTCGTTGAGATAAAGTTCGAGGATCTTGTCCTTGGAATAGGTCTGCTCGATACGGAAGGAAAGGATGGCTTCCTTGAGCTTGCGGTCGATGGTCTGGTCGTTGGTGAGAAGGAAGTTCTTCGCCACCTGCTGGGTGATGGTGGAGGCGCCGACCGGACGGCGGCCGGAGCCGAGATTCTGGATATTGACGAGAATGGCGCGGCCGAGACCGAAGACATCCACACCCGGGTGGTTGTAGAAATTCTTGTCTTCCGCCGACAGGAAGGCGGCCTTCACCCGGTCAGGAATGGCCTGGATCGGCAGGAACAGGCGCTTTTCATGGGCATATTCCGCCATCAGCGCACCGTTGCCCGCGTGCACGCGGGTTGTCACCGGCGGTTCATACGTGCTCAGAACTGCGTAATCCGGCAGGTCCTTCGTCACGCCGTGCAGATAAATCGCACCGGCGGCGGCGGCGCACAGGAAGAGTACGCTGGCCAAGCCGAAAAAATATCCAATCAGTCTGATCATACCAAGCTACCGATAATTCGAATCGTAACCATCCACGCCCGACGAAATACGGGCGCATCTTTGCATATCGCGTGCCGTTTTGCACACCATACCTTCGATGACAAGCCGGATACGGCAGCATTCGCCGATATGTTACCGGGCCGCAGCCCCGCAATCGCGCTGCGAACGCTTGCGGATTGCCACCGAATCCGGTTTCCGAGTAACGCGGCGAATGTGAGTAAAATAGGGCTTCGCCTTGGTAATCGTCCGCAAGGCCCAAGAATTGAACAGCTTTTTCGGCGACTGGCGGCACGGCGGCAACAACATTGTCGCGCCGCCTATCCGCATTTCAGCCGCCATTCGCCATGGCCTTGGTGCGGTATTGTCCCACCGCCGCCGCCAGCCTGTCGGCGACCTTCTTGCGCCATTCGGCATCGAGAAGCAGTTTTTCGTCCTCCGCATTGGAAAGGAAACCGAGTTCCAGCAGCACGGAGGGCACATCATGGGCGCGCAGCACCTGAAAACCGGCATAACGGTGCGGATTGTTGATGAGGCCCACCTGCCCCTCGAAGGAGGAGACGATGTTTTCCGCCAGCGTCACCGAAAAGGCCTGGGTTTCGCGACGGGTGAAATCGAGAAGAATATCGGCGACTTCCGGCGGCTCGCTGGAAGCGGCAACGCCGGCGATCTGATCGGACTTGTTCTCGCGCTCCGCCAGCTCCTGCGCCTGCCGGTCGGATGCCCGGTCGGACAATGTATAGACTGTCGCGCCGCGGATGCCTTTCTGCTTGAGAGTGTCGGCATGAACAGAGATGAACAGGTTGGAATTGTTCTGCCGGGCTATCGTCACCCGTTCGGATAGAGCGAGAAACGTATCGGCATCGCGGGTCAGAAACGCCTTGATGCCCGGCTCCCGGTTCAGCCGTTCCGCAAGTTCCCGCGCAAAGGCCAGCGTGATGATCTTTTCTTCCGTACCGGTTGCGCCACCCGTCGCCCCGGCGTCGATGCCGCCATGGCCGGCATCGACCGCGATGACGAATTCCGCAGGACGCGATGTCTTGTCATCAGGCGTGATCGCGGCAGTCGTCACCGGGGCTGGCGCCTGCCATTGCTGATCTTTCACCAGTTCCGCGAACTTGCCCTTGGTGGTGATCTCCGTATCGAGCACAAAGCGGAAAGACTGGCCGTCCTCACCCCGCTTCGTTTCGGCAACCGCCACCTGAACCGGCTTTTTCGCCGTCAGCACGATGCGGGCGCTGTTCTGGCCCATGCTGCCGAAGCGGATATCCGAAAAAAGGCCGGTCGGCTTGAGATCGGATGTCGGGAAGGCGAAATTTACCGCCGGAAAGTCCACGACGATGCGTGCCGGCGAATCGAGATAGTGAATGTCGAATTCCGGCTCCTCGGCAAAATCGAGTACAATGCGCGTGCGGGCCTCATCGCCGATGATGCGCGCCTGATGGGCGACCAGCGGCTCCACGGCATGGGCTGCCGGCGCAACGGAAACAAGGGTGGCGACGAAAAATGCAAGAGCCGCCGAGGCCCGCGCGATTCGCGCGCCAAGCCGCCCTGCTCCGCCTGATATCGCTGCATTGCGCGTGAAATTCATGGCCTTCAAGAAATTCCGTATTTCAGTCATTTTCGATAATCAGCGCGGAAAAACGCCGGTAACGGTGCCGTTTCAACCACGCCGCACGATAGTTTGCGCATCTGCGCCCCACAATCGCAGGCCTTGGTGAACCAATTGTTAACCCGGAAATTCCACCAGTAATATGGCATATTTAGCCAGCCTATTGCTATTATGACAGAGAGGGTTAAAAGTGTTGACGGGATAGATGCCCGCCGGCTGCCAATCGAAAAAGACGCTGGCGCTGCAAATCGGGCAATCATCTGCCGTCGTTACATTTATCCTGAAACTCGATCAATTCCGGCCGTGGCCGGAGACCTACCCGGTGGCGCTGCCACCGCCGCTCTGAGGAGAGCAAATTCATCGGACCCCAAGGGGTCTATATATTATTGTCGTTCCGCCTGGCCAATGATGTCGCAGCAGTTTTCACATGAACCGGATACCAGGAGCAGGCCAAGCGCCTCGCCGTCGGTCCGGATGCTGCCAGTTTACAGACGCCCGGCAGGAGACTTCATTTCCGGCACATCCTTGCACTCATATGAAAGGCTCGTCCGTGTGGCGGGCCTGTTCTCGTATAAAACAAGGCTGCGCCGAGGAGCACAGCTTACATGGCAGACAAAATGCTTATCGACGCCTCCCACGAAGAGGAGACACGCGTAGTCGT
>QFOL01000313.1 GCA_003241215.1 Agrobacterium fabrum | reverse complement strand
CAGGAACCAATAGGCGTCGGTGAGGCTGTCGCGCGTCTCGGCGTCGATCCATTTCGCCTCGGTCAGCGCCGCAAGCGCCTCCTGCGTTGCCCGCACCCGGAGCGCCGGCATGCGGCCGCCGGCGATCAGCTGCTGCGTCTGGGCGAAGAATTCGATCTCGCGGATGCCGCCGCGCCCGAGCTTGACATTATGGCCCTTCACCGCAATTGCACCATGGCCCTTATGGGCGTGGATCTGCCGCTTGATGGAGTGGATATCGGCAATCGCCGCATAATCGAGGTACTTGCGGAAAATGAAGGGCGTCAGTTCGCGCAGGAAATTTTCGCCCGCCTTGATGTCGCCGGCCACCGGCCGCGCCTTGATATAGGCGGCGCGTTCCCAGTTCTGGCCCCTGCCCTCGTAATAAAGCAGCGCCGCTTCCACGGGAATGGCGAGCGGCGTCGAGCCGGGATCGGGGCGCAGCCGCAGATCAGTGCGGAAGACGTAACCATCGGCCGTACGCTCCTGCATGATGCGGACGAGGCGGCGCATCATCCGGCCGAAATTCTCCGTCGCATCATAGGGATCGTCCATGATGCCGGCTGAGGGTTCAAAGAACACCACGGCGTCAATGTCAGAGGAGTAGTTGAGTTCGCGCGCGCCGAGCTTGCCCATGCCGAGCACGATGAGGCCCGATCCCTCGCTCGGGGCCGCGACATTCTTCAGCTTCAGCTTGCCGCTCTCATGCGCTGATAGCAGCAGGTGATCGATGGCGGCGGAGAGCGCCGCATCCGCCATGTCGCTCAGCCAGCGTGTCGTATCGCGGGCGGTGAAGATGCGGGCGAGATCGGCAAGCGCCGCAACGAAGGAAAGCCGCCGCTTGGCAATTCTCAGCCTCGACATCACCTCGTTTTCACTTGGTATGCCCCCCTCTTCCCCGGGCTTCCAGCAATCGCGCGCCTCATGGACAAGACTGGTCAGCAGCGGCTCGAGCGGTTTGGAAATCGCGAGCGACAAAAGGCCCTCATCCGCCGACGCCATGTCGCGCAGATAGGGAGACAGGGTGAAGGCAGCGGCGATAAACTCCTTCAGCGGGCTTTCCCCGGCAAGCAGGGCGGCCACCAACGGCTCGCTTTTGCCGATATCCTTCAGCGTCGAAAGAACGGATTTCAGTTCCGTCTGCGTATAGGGGCGGATCACACCCGGCAAAACTTCGCCCAGCCGCCTTTCAGCGGTTTCCCGTTTCGTCACAGTCTCTCTCCCTCTTCCGCCTGACCTTTCGAAGCCTGCCGGCGCATGTCTCTGCGTTTTAACAAATGCGCGGCGCTTTGCGATCAGAAAACCGCTGACGGCGACGTTTTCCGTGGCCGGGCGCCACGTAATGTCTCCGCAATTGTGCCCGCGTAGCGTCATCCTCAACGAAACCCGACTCCCGGATTTCAACGCTCGATGCTGCAACGGATACCATCATGAAACAGATTTTTACGCCGAAATTTCAGAAAAACCTCCGCGCCATGGCGCTCTGCCTGACGGCGGCGCCGCTGGTGCAGGCCGTCTGCACACCCGTCCTGGCCGCCGATATCGGCAAATCGGACAGGATGGCCGATCCGGGGACGGGTTTCGACAATGCCCGCTACAGCAATTCCAGCGAATGGAAGATCACCCTCGGCGTCGGTGCCGCCTATGCCCCGAAATATGAGGGTTCTGACAAGCTGGAGGCAGGCGCGGTTCCCATGATTTCCGTTGGATATGGGGATGTCTTCAGCGCCGATTTCAGCGGCGCCACCCTCAATCTGTTGAACCAGAACGGTTTCAGGCTCGGCATCAAGGGTGGCTGGGAAGCCGGCCGCAAGGAAAAGGACGACAAGAAGAACCTGCGCGGGCTGGGTGATATCAAGGCGGGCGGTGTGGTCGGCGGCGTCATCGCCTATGGCATGGAGCCCTTTGAAATCTACGCCAAGGTGGACAAGACCATCGGCGGCAGCGAAGGCCTGACGGCCACCGTCGGCGCGAGCGTCTCGCACAGGGTCGACCAGTTCATCCTGGGCGCGGACCTTTCCGCCACCTGGGCGGACGACAATCACATGAAATCCTATTTCGGCGTGACGGCAGCACAATCGGCCCGTTCCGGTCTGCGCCGTTATGATGCGAAGGCCGGTTTCAAGCGCATCGACGCCAGCGCCTCGATCTCCTACTTGATGACGGAAAACTGGACGATCACCGGCACCGGCGGCGTCGGCTTCCTGCTCGGCGACGCCAAGGACAGCCCGGTGGTGAAGAAGGACATCCAGCCATTTGCGATGGTCGGCGTGGCCTACACGTTCTGAGGCGGCGCAGGAGCCGTCCGGCGGGGATTTCCTTCCCCGCCATACAAGGCTCATCGATGATCCTCAGCGGCTGTTGTCGGGAAAGACCATCGAAACGGTCAGGCCCGGGCACGCCGTGTTCGAGGCATCCGTATCGGAGAGCAGCAACGATCCGCCGTGGAGTTCCATGACAGCCTCCACCAGCGACAGGCCAAGCCCGGTGCCGGGTTTGGAACGGCTTTCATCCAGCCGCACGAAACGTTTCAGCACCTCGTCGCGTTTGTCGGCGGGAATGCCGGGGCCATTGTCGGCGACGGAGAGCACGATCGCGTCCGGCGCCTTTGCCAGGCGCACGACGAGTTTCTTGTCGCCTTCGCCCTCGCAGGCATATTTCATGGCGTTGTCGATGAGGTTTGAAAGCGCCTGCCCGATCAGTTCGCGGTTGCCCTTGACGGCAAGGCCCTGCTCGATTTCAGCTTCCAGCGCCAGTCCGGCATCCTCGGCCACCGGCTCGTAGAGCTCGGCGCTGTCGGCAGCAATCGCCGAGACGTCCACATCGGTCATTTCGGCGGCGATCGAACCTGCCTCGACGCGGGAAATCATCAGCAGCGCGTTGAAGGTGCGGATAAGCTGGTCGGATTCGGCGATGATGCCTTCAAGCGCCGCGCGCCGTTTCGTCTCGTCATTGTCGTCAAGCGCTGCGGCCGCCTTGTTGCGCAGCCGCGTCAGCGGCGTCTTCAGGTCGTGGGCGATATTGTCGGAGACCTGCCGCAGGCCTTCATTCAGCTTTTCGATGCGGCCGAGCATGGCGTTGAGCGAACCGGACAGGCGATCGAATTCGTCGCCGGAGCGGCCCTGCGGCAGGCGCTGCGAAAGGTCGCCGGCCATGATCTTCTTGGTCGCCGCCGACATGCGGTCGATACGTTTCAGCGCGTTGCGGCCGATGCCGAACCAGATGAGCAGCGCGCCGCCGCCCATGATGGCGAGCGCCACCATCAGCGCGTTGCGCACCAGCGCCCGGAACTTTGTCGGTTCGCCGAGGTCGCGGCCGATCAGAATGCGCAGGCCATTGTCCAGCATGAAGACATTGGCGGTGGCGAGATGCTGCACGCTGTCGCCGCTTTCGGAGTAACGCTCGTAACGGAAAGGAAAGCCCGTCCAGCCTTCCCTGTCGAAGACACCCGGCTGCACCGAAGCGACGTTGCCGGCAAGGATTTCGCCATTCGGCCCGGCGATGACGTAAAGGCTCGCACCCGGCTGGCGGGCGCGGCGCTCCATCATCCGCAAAAGCGGGTTGATGCCGCCGCGATTATAGATGCGCTGCACATCCGAGACTTCCTGCAGCACGGCATCGCGCGTCTGCTGATTCAGCAGCTTTTCGGAAAGGGCGGTGACATAAAAGACGAGGAAGGCGGCGCAGAGCGCGAACAGCAGGATATAGAGCGCCGAAAGGCGCACCGCCGTCGATCTGAACACTATTCTGAGGCGGGCCATTTTAGCCAATCAGCCCTCGTCCTTCATCATGTAGCCGGCGCCGCGAATGGTCTTCAGCAGCGGCTTCTCGAAGTCCTTCTCGATCTTCGAGCGCAGGCGGGACACATGCACGTCGATGACATTGGTCTGCGGGTCGAAATGATAGTCCCAGACGTTTTCGAGCAGCATGGTTCGGGTCACCACCTGGCCGGCATTCTTCATGAGGTATTCCAGCAGGCGGAATTCGCGCGGCTGCAGCAGGATTTCCTTGCCATTGCGGCGGACATCGTGGGACAGCCGGTCGAGTTCGAGATCGCCGACGCGGTAGATCATGTCCTGCTCGGGCTTGCCCTTGCGGCGGCCCAGCACCTCGATACGGGCGAGCAGTTCGGAAAAGGCATAGGGTTTCGGCAGATAATCGTCGCCGCCGGCGCGCAGGCCGGTGACCCGGTCATCCACCTGCCCCAGCGCGGAAAGGATCAGAACCGGCGTCTCGATGCCGCGGCGCCGCAGCTCGCTGATGACGGAAAGCCCGTCGCGGCGCGGCAACATGCGGTCGATCACCATCACGTCGTAAGCGTTCTCACAGCCCATGAACAGGCCGCTTTCACCGTCGCTGGCGTGATCGGCGACGATCCCGGCTTCGCGGAACGCCTTGGTCATATAGGCCGCAGCCTCGAGGTCGTCTTCAATGACAAGAATCTTCATGTGCGGGACAATAGCG
>QFOL01000039.1 GCA_003241215.1 Agrobacterium fabrum | reverse complement strand
GGCGTACCGTTTTCCACCCTATCGGTTCGCTTTTGCCAAGATTGCAGGAAGGAAATTCCATGACCCGTCCGATCCCCCGCACCATCCTCCTCCTTGCGGCCTTCTCGTCGCTTACCCTCCCCGCCGCGGCATCGTCGGATGACGCCTGGAAGGAGTTCGTGGCGGATGTGCAGACGGCCTGCCTTGCCGGCGCCAAGGACATGATCGAGGACGCGAAGGCGGTGGTCGATCCGGTCGGCAGCGAGAGTTACGGCCTCGCCATCCTCACCGGCAAGGCCAAACTCACCGGGAAGAGTGGGGGCGCGGATGCGACCGTCAGCCATATCTGCGTCTACGACAAGAAAACCAAGGCCGTGGAGCTGGGCAGCGAACTGGCAGGCGATACGCTGAAGGTGGAAATCCCCGGCTCCACCAAGCCCTGATCGTTCAAAAGCGCGGTGTGGTGTCACCCTCGCCCAGCGCACGCTGCATCAGCACCGTATCCAGCCATTGGCCATGTTTCCAGCCGATGGATTTGAAGGTGCCGACATGCTCGAAACCGGCGGCGCGGTGGACGCCGATCGAGGCGGCGTTGGACGAATCGCCGATGACGGCGATCATCTGCCGGAAGCCGCGTGCGGTCGCCGCCTCGATCAACGCATCGAGAAGCTTGCGGCCGATGCCCATGCCCTTCATGGCCGGATCGATATAGACGGAATTCTCCACCGCCGCACCATAGGCCGGGCGCGGGCGATAGGCGCCGGCATAGGCATATCCGGCTATCTTTCCATCGCATTCGGCGACGAGATAGGGGTAATTGCCCTCCACCAGAAGGCGACGGCGCTCCAGCATCGTCTCCGCGCTTGGCGGATCGATCTCGAAGCTCGCGCGGCCGTGCAGAACGGCGTCCCGGTAGATTTCGGCAATGGCTGGAATATCCGCCTCTTCGCAGGGGCGGATCGTAAGGCTGGAAACGGTGGAAAGGGTCATTCTCTTGTCCTGCGGATCATTCACGCCGTCATTGTGCATTGCGGCGCAGCCAAAATAAAGATTATCTATCTTATACAAACGATAAGGTTTTCTTTGATGATGGACCTCGATCTCAGGCAGCTGCGCAGCTTCATGGATGTGGCCGATCTCGGCAGTTTTTCCGCCGCCGCCGACAAGGCGGGGCTGACGCAGCCGGCCGTCAGCCTGCATATAAGGCTGCTTGAAAAGCAGCTGGGCGTGCGGCTGATCGAAAGGGTCGGCAGGCGCGCGCAGCCGACGGCGGCGGGGCGCGACTTTCTCATCCATGCAAGACGGATTGCCGAAGAAGTGGCGCATGCCATCGATACCGTGGCGCCGCATCGCAGCGGGGTGACGGGACGCCTGCGCATCGGCACGGGCGCCACCGCCTGCATCTATCTGCTGCCGCCGGTGCTGGGCAAGATCCGGCAGGCCATGCCCGGCATCGAGATCGTCGTGCAGACCGGCAATACCCACGATATCCTCCGGCTGCTGGAGGCCAATACCATCGATGCGGCGGTGGTGGCCCTGCCCGCCAGCGGCCGCAGCCTCGATATCAGCGACATCCATCTCGACGAGCTGGTCGCGGTTTTCCCGCAAGGCACCGTCTCTGACACAACGGCGCTCAACGCCGAGACGCTTTCGGCGCGGCCGCTGCTGCTTTACGAGGGCGGCAATACGCGCCGGCTGGTGGATCAATGGTTTTCGGCGAGCGGCCGCACCGTGCAGCCCGCCATGGAGCTGGGCAGCGTCGAGGCGATCAAGAAGCTCGCAGGTGCGGGCCTTGGCCTTGCCATCGTGCCGCGCATGGCGATGGAGCATGAAGGTGCGGCATCCGGGCTCGAATGGCGCTCGCTCACTCCGCCGCTGGAGCGCCGGATCGCGCTGGCGATGCGGCGCGACAAACATATGACCGCGCCGCTGCGGGCGCTTGCCGCGGCGTTGCCGGATGTGCGGAAACGGTGAAGCCCGCGCCGGTTTCAGGTGCGGGCTAGTCATCGCCTCTGATGGCGAATAGTGCGCCGCCTCAGCGTCATCCTTGGGTTTGTCCCACTGCTGTCCGGTTTAAATTCCGGACGACCCGCAGCAGCCCCCTTTGAAGTCAGTCGTGGAGGGTCAACATTCTCTCGACGTCATCCTCGGGCTTGACCCGAGGATCTAAACACGTCGAATAAAATCAATATGTTGCCGAGGATGACGTCGGCGTGGTTGGCCCGACTTGCCTTCCTATCTGACGACGCTATTTTTCTTTGGTGTCCGGTTCGGGGCGGCAGGCCCTAGCACGACGTTGAGTGTGTCGGATGCTTCGTCACCGGCATTGCCCGCGCCATCCGATGACGCGAGCAACGCTTGCAAAACTCAAAACTCCGTCCAATCGTCACCCCTCACGGCCAGCGCCGCATTGCCGCGTGCGGCGACGGGGCGGGCCTTCGGGGTTGAAGCCGAGGCTGCGGCGGGCGCGTGGACCGGGGTTGCGGCGCGCTGCATCTGCCGTGCCGTCTCCCGTAATGCGGAGGCCTGCTGGCCGAGCTGGAACTGCGCAAGCAAGGCCTGGAGATTGGCGCATTCCTGGGCGAGCCCCGCACCGGCCGCATTCATTTCCTCAACCATGGCGGCATTCTGCTGCGTGGCCTGATCCATGTGGTTGACGGCGGTGTTGACCTCGGAAAGACCGGCCGACTGTTCCTGCGCCGCGGTGGCGATGGCGTCCATATGGGAGTTGACGGAAAGCACCAGCTGCTCGATTTCGGAAAGGCCGACGCCGGTATCGGCCACCAGCTTCACGCCTTCACCAACGGCAATGGCCGACGCGGTGATGAGCTGCTTGATTTCCTTGGCGGCGTTGGCGGAGCGCTGCGCCAGTTCGCGCACTTCCTGTGCGACAACGGCAAAGCCCTTGCCGGCATCGCCCGCCCGCGCCGCCTCGACGCCGGCATTCAGCGCCAGAAGGTTGGTCTGGAAGGCGATCTCGTCGATGACACCGATGATCTGGCCGATCTGGCGCGAGGAATGTTCGATGCGTTCCATGGCGGCGACGGCATCGCGCACCACCTTGCCGGAAAGATCGGCCTTTGTCCTTGCCTCACGCACCGTGTCGCGCGCGTCGCTCGCCCGTTTAGAGGTGGCGGAGACATTGGCGGTGATCTCTTCCAGCGCCGCAGCGGTTTCCTCCAGGGAAGCGGCCTGCTGTTCGGTGCGGCGGGAAAGATCGTCGGATGCAGAAGACACTTCGTGAGCGCCGCCATTCACGGTCTGGACGGACTGGCCGACGCTCGCAAGCGCTTCGCGCAGCTGGTTCACGGAGCGGTTGAAATCGTGCCGCAGCGTCTCGAATTGCGGCGAAAACGGCGTGGCGATCTCGCAGACCATGTCGCCGGAGGCAAGCCGGCGAAGACCGCCAGCCAGCGAACCCGTGGCCTGATTGAGACGCTCTTCGGCTTCAGCCTCGGCGCGCTGCTGCAGCTCGATACGGTCACGCTCGGCCCGCTCGCGGTTGCCGACGGCTTCGTCCTCAAGCTGCCGGTTGCGGATGGCCGCCTCGCGGAAGATTTCCACGGCGCGGGCCATCTCGCCGATCTCGTCGCCGCGTTTTGCGCCGGCGACATCGGTGGTGAGGTTGCCGGCGGACAGTTCCATCATCGCCCGGGTCAGATTGCTGATCGGGCGGGTGACGCGGCCGACGATGACGGCAAGGCAGAGAATGCAGACGCCGAGCGTGAGGATGAACGCCGCGAGATAGATCATCGCGCCGATGAAGGCGTCCTGTCTGGCCTTTTCGGCATTGGCGTTGAGGACGTCCATCGCCTCGGAGGCGATTTTCGCGACCGTATCGAGGCTTTCGGTGACCGTATTGCGCCAGGTGTCGATGGTGAAGGCGGGCGTGCGGCCGTTGTTCAGATCGTCGATCAGCTTTGCGCGCTGCGTGACGAAATCACCCTTGAAATAGGTCCTGTCGGCAACGGCATAGATATCCTTCAGCGCCTGCGGCGTCGACACATGCGCGACGAGGTCGCCGGTGGCTTTCCAGGCAAAAGCCGCGCCGGCATCGAAATTGCCAAGCTGCTGGGTTTCCTGCGGGGTCAGCGGCCGCTGCTGGGCCACGACCGCATTGATGATAACGGTGGCGCTGCCGCCGAGCGCCCGCGCCGACCAGCCGTAGGACCGCAGCTGGATGAGGCCGGTCAGGCTCTGGTCGAGCGAACGAACCTCACCTTCCACCGCCGTCGACCCCGCTTCAAGAGCCGTCAGGAAATCCTGGCCGAGCGCCAGCACGGTCTTGTCCAGCCCGTTTTCACGACGGTCGAGCGGCAGGGTGACGTTGGTGTCAACCTTTTTGCGCAGCTCCAGGAATTGCGTGTAGATATCCTTCACGCGAGCGAGCGGGGCCTTGAGGCCGGCCTGATCGAGCGCGGCGGACTGTTCGAGAAAGGCGGCCATGGCGGCATCCACCTTCTGGCGCGACGCCTTGACGCTGGCGATGGTATTGGCCGTCTTCGCCGGATCGACCGTCAGCGCCGAGGCGCTGTTGCCGCGCTCGCTGCGGAAGTTCAGCAGGGCATTAAAAAGAAGCTTATCCAGCGAAACGAGCTGCGCGACATCGGAAAAAGTGCGGGCTCGATTGACGGATTGCCACATGGCGTTGCCGACAAAACCCGCAAGCGTGATGCCGATGAGCAGAAAAAATCCCACAAGTATATTGCGTATGCTGAAAGACATTTTTGCGGCCCCCATTAGCCCAAATCGATAATGCCACAAGCTAGCCTGTGGTCCTCTAAAATTAGATTAAATTTCCCCCTAAATTTTCATGGGAATGAAGGCCGTGCAAAACAAAAGGCCGCGGCGGGGATGAGCCTGCCGCGGCCTTAAAATAGGGGTTTTGCCTGACCTTAAACGTCTGTGCCGAGACGCGCCCAATCCATGTAGAGATCGAGCGCCTTGCGGGCGACGGGGCCCGCCTGCAATTCGCGGTCATCGAGTTTCACGACGGGCGAAACCTTGGAATAATTGCCGGAGCAGAAGATTTCATCGGCTTCGCGGAAATCCTCGACCGAAAGCGTCGCTTCGCGCACGTCGAAACCGGCCTGGCGCAGAAGGCCGATCACGCGCGAACGGGTGATGCCGGCAAGGAAGGTGCGGTTCGGAACCGGGGTAAGGACGACGCCGTCCTTGACCATGAAGATGTTGGCCGAGGCGGATTCGGCGACATTGCCGTTCATGTCGCGCATCAGCGCATTGTCGAAACCGCGCGAGCGGGCTTCCAGAATGGCGCGGCCGCTATTGGGATAAAGGCTGCCGGCCTTGGCGTCGGTCATCGCGGTTTCCGGCGAGGGACGGCGCAGCGGCGAAACGGTGAGCGTCAGCGGCTTGCCGGCATCCATCGGCGCTTCGAACAGGCAGAGCGCAAAACGGGTGGAGCTGGCATCGGGCGCCACGACGCTGCCCGGCATGCCGTGTTCGGCCCAGTACATCGGCTTGATGTAGATCGCCATCTTGCCGTCGAATTTCTTGACGCCTTCCAGCGCAAGGGTCTCGATCTCCTCGGCCGTCATGGTCGGTTTCATGCCCATATTGACGGCGGAGCGGTTGACGCGCTGGCAGTGCAGATCGAGATCGGGCGCCACGCCATCGAACCAGCGCGCGCCGTCGAACACCGTCGAAGCCAACCACATGGCATGTGAGGTCGGGCCGATAAGCGGCGGGTTGCCGGGCAGCCATTGACCGTCAACATAGGTCCAGGTGGTTGATCGGGGTGCGGTATCGACGCTCATAACGGTCTCCTGTCTCAAGCGTTTCCGTCTGGCGAAAACGCTCCTTCTTCTTGTTCTGGCACATATCCGGATGAAGGACGCTTGGCGCTTTTGCCGGGAATGCTCTCGAAATCGGCCGGAGTGAATGCCTCTCCCCTGACGAGGTCAAGTTTTAATTGCCGCGATTTCCGATTTTGATGGAAAATAACAAGACGACGCCTCGAGAAAGATGTTTTATGAGGCGAAACAAAAGGTTGATGAATAGGTTCATCACAATAATTCATGCATCGGATGATGGCGGCGAGATTTGCCGCATGCGATGCTGGCGGGCGGAGGATGCTTGCAGCGCCTTCCGCCCATCCTTGTTCGCCATCGGATGCGACGCTTCATGAGGAGGAAATCATGGCATGGTCCGCTCACCAATATCTGAAATTCGAAGACGAGCGGACACGGCCCGCACGCGATCTTCTGGCGCAGGTGCCGCTGGAACGGGTGCTGAACGGCTATGATCTCGGCTGCGGCCCCGGCAATTCCACCGAGCTTCTCACCGACCGCTACGGCGTCAATGTCATTACCGGCATCGACAGCGACGACGACATGCTGGAAAAGGCGGCGGACCGGCTGCCCACCACCCGCTTCGGCAAGGCCGACCTCGCCCGGTGGAAGCCGGCGCAGAAGGCCGACCTGCTTTACGCCAATGCGGTTTTCCAATGGGTGCCGGATCATCTCACCGTCCTTTCGCAACTGATGGACCAGCTGGAAAGCGGCGGCGTTCTTGCCGTTCAGATGCCGGACAATCTGGAGGAACCGACACATACCGCAATGGAAGCGACCGGAGCGGGCGGCCCGTGGAAGGACACGTTTTCCGGCGGCAGATTGCGCCGCAAGCCCCTGCCCGCGCCGTCCGATTATTTCAACGCGCTTGCACCCAAATCAGCCCGCGTGGATGTGTGGCACACCATCTACAATCATCCGATGAAGGATGCGGAAAGCATTGTGGAATGGGTGAAAGGCACGGGGCTGCGCCCCTATCTCGCCGCCGCCGGCGAGGAAAACCGGGAAGCCTTCCTCGCCGATTATACGAGGCGCATTGCGGCGGCCTATCCGCCCATGGCGGACGGCCGCCTGCTCCTGCGCTTCCCCCGCCTGTTCGTGGTGGCGGTGAAGGCTTAGCGCACGGGATGCAGAGTACGATAAAAGAGGCCAAGCTTCCTTAGCTAAACAGGCCTCAACGCATTGTCTCTAACCTGCAAAGGCATAGACCCGGAGGCGGTGGTTGTCGGGGTCGGCGGCCGTGAAGGTATGGCCGAACTCCATTCCGGCGGGAGGCTGCAGAATGGCGACGCCCCTCGCCTTCCAGTCGGCAAATATCCCGTCCACCTGGGCATTGTTTTCGACACGGAAGGCGAGTTCGACGCCGCCGCCGGTCACCGATGCCTTCGGTTCGACCGTGTGCCGCGACCAGAGGCCGAGCTTCATGCCGTTGGCAAGGACGAAAAGGGAAAAGGTCGGGGAGGCTTCGACCGGTTCCGCACCCAGCAGGGCCCTGTAAAATTCCGTGCTGGCCGCCGGATTGTCGACGTAGAGGATGGTGAAATCGGGGTGGGTCATGGCTGTTCTCCTGTGTTGCGGATGAACGGTTTCTAGACCCGCCTGCTGTCAGTTCCTGTCAGCATGATCGCGGCGGCGCTGTTTTTCCCGCTCCCGCCATTCTTTCAGTAGCGCCTGGCGGCGGCGGGGATAACGGCCGTCGAGCGGGCGGAAACTTTCAATGCGGTCGGCCCGGAAACTGCGGAAATCCTGCCGCGTCTCGCACCAGCCCAGCACCACGCGCACCAGATCGAAAAAGGCAAGCGCGAAGGGCCAGATCACCCTTTCGGTCATTTCTCCTTTTTCATCGCGATAGGCGATCGTAACCTTATTTTCAGCGCGGATGGCGCTGCGCACGGCCGCCAGGTCGACCCGCACCGGCGCGGAAGATTGTCCCGGCCCGACCAGAAGTGCGGAATTATCGAGTTCCTCGCGCAGGGCATCGGGCAGAACCGCAGCGATCTTGACGAGCGCGGCGCCGGCGGCCGTGGCCAGCCCCTCGTCGGCGCGGCCCACCACCCAGCGTGAGCCCAGCACCAGCGCCTCGATCTCCTGCTGCGAAAACATCAGCGGTGGCAGAAGGAAGCCGGGGCGCAGCACGTAACCCACGCCCGCCTCGCCCTCGATATCCGCACCCTGCGCCTGAAGCGTCGCGATATCGCGGTAGAGCGTGCGCAGGCTGACGCCCGTTTGCGCGGCAAGGGCCGCACCGCTGACCGGCATGCGGTGGGAACGCAGGATCTGCAGCAGATCGAGAAGCCGTTGTGAGCGTGACACCGCGAAATTTCCTTCCATCCGCATGGCCGGACCGGGCCGTTGGGCGATCCGGACGATAGACCGGTAACGCCGACCGCTATTGGGCGCAACGTGCAAAAAAGGGTGGACAAGGCCGAGCCGCCATCATGTAGATAGGTTGAGGGCGTTTCGCTTCCCGCCACCCCACCACAGGCATTTCGAGTTTCCGCCATGATTGTTCGTTCAAAACCGAACCTGCTGCAACTTTTCCTCATCGTGCGCGGCTCCATCATCGTCCGCATCTTTCCGCAGGTGCTTGCCGTCTTTCTGCTGTCGACGCTGGTCGTCTGGGCGCACAAGGACAGGCCGGATCTGGTGCCCGCGCTGAACGGCGCGCCATTTTCGCTGCTCGGCATCGCGCTTTCGGTGTTCCTCGGTTTTCGCGCCAACGCCTGTTACGACCGCTGGTGGGAAGCCCGCAAGCATTGGGGCGCACTGATTACCGCAGCGCGCACGCTGGCGCGCCAGAGCGCCATGCTGGACAGCCGGACGGATATTGCCGACCCCGCAACCCGGCGGCGCGTCATCGATCTTGCCATCGCCTTCTCTCACGCGCTGGTCTCGCATCTGCGCCCCGGACATGCGACCGCCATCGCGGACAGGCTCATTCCCGGCGATCTGGCCGAGACCCATGCCCGCAGCGGCAACAGGCCGGACATGCTGCTGCGTGAACTATCCCGCATCGTCATCGCCGCCAACACGAAGGGCCAGATCAGCGATATCCAGCTGCAGATGCTGGATGCGACGGTGCAGCAGATGGGCGCGGCGCAGGCCTCCTGCGAGCGCATCCGCCAAACGCCGGTTCCCTTCGGTTATTCGCTGCTGCTTCACCGCACCGCGCATCTCTTCTGCCTGCTGCTGCCTTTCGGTTTCACGGATCTGCTCGGCTGGGCGACGCCTTTCACCAGCACGCTGATCGCCTATACGTTCTTCGGTCTCGATGCGCTGTCCGACGAGCTGGAAGACCCCTTCGGCACCGGCCTCAATGCGCTGCCAATCAATGCGCTCGCCACCACCATCGAGATCAATCTGCGCGAGGCGATGGGCGAGACCGATCTGCCGGCCGATCCGCGCCCGGTGGATTACGTGCTGATGTGATATCGTCCCGCCGGGTTGAAACCGATCGCGCGGATACCAGTTAATGAAAGACGGCTTCCCCCGCCCGGCATCCCGCGCCGGCCATGTTTTCAGCAGACAGGAGAGACACCCATGTATGACGTCAGCGCGAATGGCGCGAATATTCCCGCCCTCGGTTTCGGCACCTTCCGCATCACGGAAGACGATATCAGGCGCATTCTGCCGGAGGCGCTGAAACTCGGTTTCCGCCATGTCGATACCGCCCAGATCTACAAGAACGAGGGGGCGGTGGGCGAGGTCATCGCACAATCGGGCATTTCCCGGCACGATATTTTTCTCACAACCAAGGTCTGGGTGGACCGCTTCCGCCACGACGATTTCCTCGCTTCCGTCGATGAAAGCCTTGCGAAGCTGAAGACCGATTATGTCGATCTGCTGCTGCTGCACTGGCCGAAGAGCGATGTGCCGCTTGCCGAGCGCATGGGCGCGCTGAACGCGGTGCGCAAGGCCGGCAAGGCGCGCAATATCGGCATTTCCAACTTCAACGTGGCGCTGACCGAAGAGGCGGTGAAACTGTCCGAGACGCCGCTTGCCACCAACCAGATCGAATATCACCCCTATCTCGACCAGACGAAGGTGATTTCGGCGGCGCGCAAACACGGGATGTCGGTGACGGCCTATTATCTGATGGCCGATGGCAAGGTGCCGAACGATCCCGTGCTGAAGGATATCGGCGCGAAACACGGCAAGACCGCCGCGCAGGTGACCCTGCGCTGGGCGGTGCAGCAGCCGGATATCGTGGCGCTTTCCAAGACGGCGACGGAAAGCCGCCTCAAGGAGAATTTCGACATTTTCGACTTCGCGCTGACGGAAGAGGAAATGCGGGCGATCCACGCGCTTGCAAAGCCGAATGGCCGCATCGTCAATCCCGGCCACCTCGCGCCCGATTGGGACGACTGAGGCCACGGGGCCATCCGGCTCCGTTCACCGTTCGGTAAAGGCGAGCTTCGCACCCAGCGCCACGAAAGCGGCGGCGAAGCTGCGCCGCAGCCAGGCAAGAACTGCCGGGCGCGACACCACCTGCCGCCGGACCGAGGCGGCAAAACAGCCATAAAACGCAAAGACCAGGAACGTCATGGCCATGAAGATCAGCCCGAGATCGATCATGCGCCATGTCGGCAAGGCCTCATCCGGCGCGATGAACTGCGGCAGGAAGGCGAAAAAGAAGATCGACAGTTTCGGGTTCAGGAGATTGATGAGGATCGCCTCACCGATGACGCGGACGGCCTTCTGCGGCTCCCCGGCATCGTCGATCTTCAGCGCACCGTCCTCCGTCAGCGTGTTCCAGGCCATGTAGAGAAGGTAGGCGACACCCAGATATTTGACGATGCCGAAGGCCAGAGCGCTGGTGTGCAGAATGGCGGCAAGGCCGGTGATGGCGGCGAGCAGATGCGGCACGATGCCGAGCGTGCAGCCGAAGGCCGCGACGATACTCGCCTTCGCCCCCTGCGAGAGCCCGGCGGCCAACGTATAGACCACGCCGGTTCCGGGAGACGCGGTGACGATAAAGGATGTGATGAGGAATTCGGGTGTCATGGTGCTGATATGTCCTGTGGGATGGAGGACAGGAGCATGAAGGTGCGTGGGGTGGGTGTCTTGGATGAAATTGCAGCGCGACATCCGCACACCGTCACCCCGGCCCCCGAGCCGGGGTCCAGCGTGGTCAAGTCCTTGACCACGAAAGACTCCTTTCACGGCGCAGACGCGCCGTGGCTGGATGCCGGATCTAGTCCGGCATGACGGAAGAGAGCGACGATCCGCCGCCTGTCGCCGCCCGGTAAACCGCCGGCGTCACCCCGAATTGCCGCACGAAAACCCGGTTCAGATGGCTCTGGTCGGCAAAACCGGCGGCAAAGGCCGCTTCGGCGGGCGGTGCGCCTCTGGCCAGCGCGTGCCGGGCCAGATGGACACGCCGCTGGAGAAGATAGCTGTGCGGCGTGAGCCCGGTTTCCCTGGCGAAGGCCCGCAGAAAACGGAACTGGCTCATGCCGGCATCGCGCGCCAGATCGGCAAGGCGGAACGGCCGCGAAGGCTCGTCATCGATGCGGCTTTTCGCGCGCCTTATATTGTCGGGTGCGGCAATTTCATTCGGCTTCGCCGCCGTCTCCATCGCGCCCGCCAGAAACACCAGCAGGGTCTCGTCACTATCAAGGGTTTCGCCCAGCCGTTCCCTTGCCGTCATGGCTGAAAAGACGGCGTTGAACCGCTTCGCCAGCGGCCTCGCATCAACGGGATGGGCGAATTCGAAAGAACCTCGATCCGTCTCGCCGATATCGGCAATGGCGTCGCGGACGATATCGATGTCGAGATAGAGCATCCGCCAGGCGCGTCCGCCCTCCCCGAGCGGAATGCCGTCATGCACCTCGCCCGGATTGACGGTGATGACATGGCCGGCGCCCGCTTCCACCACGCCGCGGCCGGAGAGCGATTTCTGCGCCCCGCGTTCGATGAGGCCGATGCCGAACTGGTCATGCATATGGCGTGGAAAGGAACGGTCGCTATCCGCCGCCACGGCGACGACGCCGGGCAGAATGGTTTTCGGCATCAGGAACCGGCCTTGGGCCATGAAAGCGCGCACTCCGCGGATAAGAGCGCGACGCTATCACAGGATGTCCGGTCGCAACAGACGCTGCCGTTTACGGATGCATATGGTTGACCATGGCGAAGACCTGATCGAAATTGCCGTTCTGCGCGGCAAAACGCAGCGGCTTGCAGCGTTCCACCACCACTTCCTTCTCATCCGGGCGATTTTCAAGAATATCCATCACCTCGGAAATGAAGGCATCGAGCGGCATGGCCCTTTCGTCGCTCGCCTGTCCCTCGCCCATCAACGTCGTCTGCACATAGGGCGGCACGATTTCGATGATCTCCACCGGCGTTTCCTTCAGCTGCTCGCGCAGCGCGATCGAATAGGCATGGATGGCCGATTTGGTGGCGCTGTAGGTGGGGGTCAGCACCATGGGCACGAAGGCGAGGCCTGACGAGACAGTCAGCACCGTGGCAGCGGGTTGCTTGAGGAAATGCGGCAAAAGCGCCGCCGTCAGGCGGATGGGTGCGAGAAGATTGGTGGCGATGGTTTCTTCGGCCGTGTCGAGATAATCCGGTGCTGCGGCGATGTCTTCCGGCCGCATGATGCCGGCATTGTTGATGACGGCGTTGAGGGTCGGATGGGCCTTCACCAGAGCTTCGGCAAACGCGCGGATGCCTGCGGCGTCCGTCGCGTCCATCACCATCGAGGCCATGCCGGGATTGGCGGCCGTCACCTCGTCGAGCACGGCCTTGCGGCGGCCGGAAATGATGACCCGGTTGCCGGCCTTGTGAAACGCCTCCGCCAGCGCCCGGCCAATGCCGGAACCACCGCCGGTGATGAGAATGGTGTTATCAGCGATTTTCATGGGAACATCCTTTGCTTGTTGGCTGAAAGGAAGTTAGCTATGATACTCTCCAATCGAAAGTAGGCGCCCAAAAGATTTATACTTACCCAATGGAGAGTGTAAGATGAAACGGCACGCCGCCGACCCGGCCATCGAGAGCCAGCGCAAGGTTCCGCCGCCCACGGATACCGATCCGGCAATAGAGGCGCTGGTTCAGGACATCATCGCCAAGGTGGCCGACAAATGGACGATGCTCATTCTGGAAGTGCTGGAAGAGCATGGCACGCTGCGCTTCACGCAGATCGGCAGGCTGGTCGGCAATATCAGCCAGAAGATGCTGACGAAAACACTGCGGCAAATGGAAAGCGACGGGCTGGTGCGCCGCACCGTGCACCCCGTCATTCCGCCGCATGTGGATTATGGCCTGACAAACCTCGGCCGCACGCTTGGCAGCGCCTTTTGCGGCGTCTGGATATGGGCGGAAACGCACCATGCCGAAATAGAAGAGGCGCGGCGCCTGTTCAATGAACAGCCGCCGCGCCCCGCTATGGAATAGTTTCGCCTCAGGCGAACTGGCTGAGGCCCGGAACCGAAGCGATGACCTGGTCGACAACCTCATCGCCCGCATGCTGGCGGGCAACGGCGATGGTTTCCTTGGCGAGGGTGGAAATCTCACCCATGCCGAGGCCCTGGCTCATCAGCTGCTGGCCGAGACCCATGATGCCGCCGCCGCCGATGGCGCTCATCAGGCCGCCGAGCAGACCGCCGCCGCCTGCACCTTCGCCATTATACTGCGCCACCAGATCGCTGGCGCCGGGAATGGCTTCGATCATCCGGGCGATCGGGCCGTCTGCCGCCTCGCGCTGGAGAAACCCGAGAATCATGCCAACGGCCTTTTCGGCCAGCGCAGGGTCGATACCCGCCTTTGCGGCGATCTGATCCACGACTTCGTTCATTCTTGCCTCCTGTTGAAAAACGACGCCAACATCGAATAACTGACGTTAACGTCAACGTAAAACAATCTCGCGCCGCATTCAAGCGGCGGGCCGGTGGGCGCCGCAACTTTCATCGGGCGGTTTTTATTCATCGCCATCAAGCAGTTGTTGCGCCTCGAAACTGTCCTTATAAGATCATCACAACCAAACTATGAAAAGGCCGCTTTCGCGAGGAACGGTCGAAGCATGCCAGCTACGCTTTAATTCGGACATGACTTTTGCAAAATCCGCAGTGATTTTAACGGTCATGAATCAGCCGCAGGAGAAAATGGTCGATGTTGCAGGACGGACAGCTCTATATCGGGACCAGCCGCAATCCGGACGACAGCCTGAACAAGGGCGAATATCTGGAACTGAAATTCGGCAACCGCCACGGCCTCATCACCGGCGCGACGGGAACGGGCAAGACCGTGACCCTGCAGGTGCTGGCCGAAGGGTTTTCCAAGGCCGGCGTTCCGGTCTTCTGCGCCGATATCAAGGGTGACCTTTCCGGCATCGCGGCCGAGGGCGAAGCCAAGGACTGGGTGCAGAAACGCGCCGAACAGATCGGCTTCACCGATTTTTCCTACGGCAAGTCGCCCGTCATCTTCTGGGATCTCTACGGTGAAAAAGGCCATCGCGTGCGCGCCACCATCGCCGAAATGGGGCCGCTGCTGCTCGCCCGGCTGATGGATGCCTCGGAAGCGCAGGAAGGCGTGCTCAACATCGCCTTCAAGATCGCCGATCAGGGCGGGCTGCCGCTGCTCGATCTCAAGGACCTGCAATCGCTCCTGAACTATATGGGCGAAAACGCAACCGAGCTTTCCAACCAGTTCGGCCTGATTTCCAAGGCCTCGGTCGGTTCGCTGCAGCGCGGACTGCTGGTTCTGGAACAGCAGGGTGCGGCGAATTTCTTCGGCGAACCGGCGCTGAAGATCGCCGACATCATGCGCGTGGGCACCGACGGGCGCGGCACGGTTTCGGTTCTCGCCGCCGACCGGCTGATGATGAACCCGCGTCTTTACGCCACCTTCCTGCTCTGGATGCTTTCGGAACTGTTCGAAGAGCTGCCGGAAGTGGGCGACCCGGAAAAACCGCGTCTGGTGTTCTTCTTCGACGAGGCGCATCTGCTCTTCAACGATGCGCCGCGGGTGCTGGTGGAACGCGTGGAACAGGTGGTGCGGCTCATCCGCTCCAAGGGCGTCGGCGTCTATTTCGTGACGCAGAACCCGCTCGACGTGCCGGAAACCGTTCTCGCCCAGCTCGGCAACCGCGTGCAGCACGCGCTTCGCGCCTATACGCCGCGCGAGCAGAAGGCGGTGCGCACCGCCGCCGACACCTTCCGCCAGAACCCGGCCTTCAACACCGCCGACACCATCACCACGCTCGGCACCGGTGAGGCGCTGATTTCCACCCTGCACGACAAGGGCGCTCCCTCCATCGTCGAGCGCACGCTGGTACGCCCGCCATCCGGCCGTGTCGGGCCGCTGACGGATGCCGAGCGCAAGTCTCTGATCGATGTGAGCCCCGTCGCCGGGCAATATGACAAGGATATCGACCGGGAATCGGCCTTCGAAATCCTCGCCGCCCGCGCCCAGAAGGCTGCAGATGCAGAAGCCGCCAGACGTGCGGAAGAAGAAAACGCCGCCAGCCAGTCCGAGAGCGCTTCCGGCCGCTGGCGCCTGCCCGGCTTCGGCGATGAAGAACCCGCACCGGCCTCCACCGGCTCGCGCAATGGCGGCGCACGCAAGACCGGATACCAGCGCGAAACGGTGATCGAGGCGGCGATGAAAAGCGCGGCCCGCTCGGTTGCCACCTCGGTCGGCCGCGCCATCGTGCGCGGGATCCTGGGTAGTTTGAAGCGATAAAAACGGATACGCCGCCCGCCCTCGATGGGGCGGGCGGCGCTTGATTGGCGGGACGTTACTTCTGGCGATAGAAGATCATGCCGCCGTGATAAAGCACATCGTCGACGAATTCGCCGTCAGCGGTGAAGCCGGTATCGTCCCAGTAATCGATATGGTTTCCCTTCACCTCATACCGCCCCTGATAGGCGCTTTTGCGGTTGCCTCGCGCCTCGTCATACCGGCCATTGGGCAGAAGCTCCTGACGGATGTGGCCATCGCCGGTGACCCACATGCCGATATAGGGGTGGTTCCGGGTTTGAGACGTTTCGGTCATATTCACGTCCATGGCGTTGCCGGCCTTGCGGGAATCCGTATCGGCGGAAGCCGTTGCGAGCAGAAGCGCAACGGATGTCGAAACAATGTTCATTGTCTTTGCCCTCCCGATGCGGCGTTGGCGCGGCGTTCCTCGAACAGTTCGGCAAGCGTGCGGGATGCGGCGATGGCTTTGGGAAAACCTGCGGGAACGGTGATCAGATAGACCATTTCCTTCAGCTCTTCATCGGTTGCGCCCACATTGAGCGCATAACCGGCATGGACCTTCATCAGATCACGCTCGCCGAGGGCCGCCATGACCGCAACGGCGGCCAGCTGGCGGGTCCGGTTATCCAGGCCCGGCCGGGACCAGACCTCTCCCAGGGCGTAACCTTCGGTCGCATCGGCAAGGAAGGGAAACTCCTGCCGCAGACGTTCCAGATTGGACTGGGGCTGGCCATTGTTGAGGCTGCGGACGACTTCATCGCCACGCTTCAACCTGTCATCCAGTCGTTGCGGATTGGCGATGGCGGCACTTGCCGCAAGCATGGCAACCGCAAGCACGGTCGGAAAAATCGTTTTCATGTCGGTCTCCTCAGGCAGCGGTTGGACGGACGACGATTTCGTTGACGTCCACATCGTCGGGCTGCTCGATGGCGTAACGCACCGCGCGGCCGATGGCGTCGGGCTTCAGGGCGATGGCCCGATAGGTCTGCATCAGTTCCGCAGCGGCGGGATCGGTGATGGTGTGGGCAAGTTCGCTTTCCACCACACCGGGGTGAATGCAGGTGACCCGCAGGTTACGGTTTTCCTGCCGCAGCCCGTCCGAAATGGCGCGTACCGCAAATTTCGTCGCGCAATAAACGGCAGCCGTGGGCGAAACGGCGAGCGCACCGATGGAGGCGATGTTGATGATGTGGCCGGAAGCGCGGGCGGTCATCTCGGGCAGAACGGCGGCGACGCCATAAAGCACGCCCTTGATGTTGACGTCGATCATGCGGTCCCATTCGTCGACCTTGAGGGACGACATCAGCGACAGCGGCATGATGCCGGCATTGTTGACGATGACGTCAACCTGCCCGAAAGCCTTGCGCCCGGCCTCCGCAAAGGCCTCGACGCTCTGTCTGTCCGTCACGTTCAGCGGCTGGATGACGACCTCGGCACCCTTCCCGCGCAATTCTTCGGCAAGCGCCTGCAAGCGGTCCATGCGGCGCGCGCCCAGCACCAGCTTCGCCCCGGCGGCGGCCAGTTCCCTTGCGATACCCTCACCGATCCCGCTCGATGCACCTGTGATGAGAACGACTTTGTTCAATGTCATGGCTTTCTCCTTGGTGTTACGGCCGGCTTTTTCTGGAAGCGGCCATTGCGGACAAGATAAAGCTTGGGCATTGTCGTGATAACCGCCTCAATCATAACCTCAATGGGTAGAATTCCTAACCAATGAACATCGATCTCAACGCGCTTTCGACATTCTGCATGGTTGCCGAGGAGCGCAACTTCCGGGCCGTTGCGGACAGGCTCGGCGTAACCCGCTCCGCCGTCAGCCAGACCATCCGCAAGCTTGAAGAAACGATGGGAATAGCGCTGGTGCAGCGCACGACGCGCAGTGTCAGCCTGACGGAAGCGGGACAGCAGCTTTATGCGGATGTGTCGCCATCCATCGGCAATCTCGTTGAGGCAGCCAATGCCGCGTCGTCCCTGAGCGGCGCCGTGCGCGGGCAGTTGCGGCTTGCGGTTTCCTCGATAGCCGAGCGGTTTTTATCCGGGCCATTGCTTGCGCGCTTTGCCGAAATACATCCCGAAGTGCAGCTCGATATCGTCGTGACGGACGAGGAATTCGATATCGTCGCCGAGCATTACGATGCCGGCGTGCGTCTTGGAGAACTGATCGCGCAGGACATGATTGCGGTTCCGGTTTCCGCGCCGCAGCGGCAGCTCGCCGTCTGCTCGCCTGATTATCGCGACCGCTTCGGCCTGCCGGCGCAGCCCCGCGAATTGATCGGGCACAGGTGTATCGGCTGGCGACCTCGTCCGGGTGTGGCTCCATACAGGTGGGAATTTGCGGAAAACGGCCGCGAATTTGCGGTGGCGGTGGAGCCTGATTTCACCACCAACGACATGCAGCTGATGATCAAGCTGGCCTGCGCCGGTGCGGGCATCACATTCGGTATGGAAGAGACCTTCCGCCCCTATCTGCAGAACGGACAGCTCGTTTCCATGCTGGAAGGCCACTCCCCGAGCTTTGCGGGATTTTATCTCTATTATCCCAGCCGTCGTAATCTTGCGCCGAAGCTGCGGGCCTTCATCGACCACGTTCGCCTGTCGAAAGAGCGGTAGTCTGCCGGAGCAAGCCCCGGCAGATCATCAGAAAACAGGGCTATTTCTTCGGCGAAACCAGCGAGAAATAAGCGCCCTGCGGATCGAGGCAATTGACGATCCAGCTGCCGCCGGGAACCTCCATCGGGCCGTTGACGACCTTGCCGCCGCCGGTGCTGACGCGGGTGATGGCGTCATCGATACCATCCACATTGAAGTAATAACCCCAGTGACAGACGGGGACCTGCGGCAGACGTTTCATCATGCCGCCGATGGCTTTGCCCTTATAGGCGAAGATACGATACGGGCCCATCTCGCCCATGTCGAAATCATGATCCTTGGTCCAGCCGAACAGATCGCCGTAAAAGGCCATGGCCTCGTCGACATTGTCGGTGAAGAGTTCGTGCCAGCCGACATGGCCCGGCTTTTCCTGCATATCCTCGGGGAAACCGCCCGTTTCCATCGGCAGCGGCGTCATGATGCAGATCACCGCACCGAAAGGATCGGCGACCACGGCGAAACGGCCGATCTCGGGAATATCCTGCGGCGGGCGTCTGATCGCGCCGCCCTTTTCGGCGAATTGTTTCGCCGTCGCATCCACATCGTCGACATCGACATAGGCGGTCCAGTTCGGGGGAATGCCCTGGCCCTTGTGCTCGTCGGTCAGTTCCATGATGCCGCCCATGCCCTTGCCGTCGGCCTCCAGCACCAGGTAGGGCATTTCCGGCGAGCCGAAATCCTTGGATTTCCAGCCGACGACATGACCATAAAAGCGGTCTGCCGCTTCCATGTCGGGCGTCATCAATTCGACCCAGATGAATTTTCCATGCGTATCGGACATTGTCGTCTCCTCTGGAGGGTTTGGCGGGTGTGTTTCGGCCATTGCCCGCCGCAGGATGCGGCGGTGCTGGCGATCAGGTGAAATTCCGGCGGGGCCTCAGGCCTTGCGCCGGAACTCCGATGTCATGAAGGTCTTGAAGGTGCCGTCCGGCTGCTTGACGCTGCCGGAAAAGCTGCGGTGATTGTCGTCATGCAGCACCAGCACGTCGTGATAGGTAGCGGTGCCGCCGGAACCATCGAAGGCAGGGCCTTCCGCTTCCAGCGTCAGGGTCTTGCCGTCCTCTTCCAGCCAGCCCTTGTAGACCCACAAATTGGTCATCATCGACCCCACCCAGGTGCCGACGAAATTGCCCTTGGCCGGATCGAAACCGACCGTGATCACAGCCGTCATATCCGTGCCGTCAGGCATCTTGCCGGTACCGTTGCCGATGATCCACAGACCGCCGACGGAGCGGACGGTCTCGGTGAATTGCTGCGACGGGTCGTCGGCATCGTAACCCTCATGGCCGGAACTGGAGGTCATGACCCAGTCTCCGACAATCCTCTTCAGGAACTCATGTTCCTTCTGCGGCTTGGCGATTTCCATTTCCATTGTTGTTTCCTCCTCGTCCGTCGGTTTTCAGTGGCAGCAGGAAGCGGCCTTGGGCGCGTCCTCATACTGGTCGTGGCGGCGCACCCAATCCATTACCTCCTCTTCGTTACGGCCTTTTGGCACCAGATCGAGCAGCATCAGCGTG
This sequence comes from Agrobacterium fabrum, assembly GCA_003241215.1. GTDB lineage: Bacteria > Pseudomonadota > Alphaproteobacteria > Rhizobiales > Rhizobiaceae > Agrobacterium > Agrobacterium fabrum_A. The sequence goes on along the minus strand of QFOL01000039.1, from coordinate 776 downwards.
CCGAGCGTCTGCTCCGCGCCGCGGGCATAGGTGGAGTAGGTGTGATAGATCTTGCCGTCGCCGCCCCTGGCGAAAACGCTGATGCCGTGCAGGTCCTTCAGGTCGCCATAGGGTGCCATGTCACGGTAATTGTAGGTGATTTCGCCTTTGGCCATGTCCTCGTCGCGGAACGATGCCTGGTAGTCATAGTTGAAATCGCTGCTTTCGGCCGAAACCCACGGGAATTTCCAGCCCATGCGGTTTTTATAGCTTTCGATCTTTTCAAGCGGTGCGCGAGACACCGCAACGAAACCCGCATCGCCATGCTTGAGGTGGATCAGCGCGCCATCGACGTGATCGGCAAAGAAGGAGCATCCGACACAGCCCTCCTCCCAGTCCGGCGCCAGCATGAAGTGGTAGACGATGAGCTGGCTGCAGGCGCCGAACAGTTCCTTGAGCGATTTGGGCCCGGAAGGGGCGTCGAAGATATAGTCCTTCGTCACCTCCTCCCAGGGCAGCGCACGGCGGGCCTCGTTCAGCCTGTCACGGGCGCGGGTCATTTCCTTTTCCTTCACCAGCAGATCGCGGCGGGCCGCAAGCCACTCCTCTTTCGAAACGACGGGATGAGACATGATCTTTCCTCCTTGATCCGTCTTTCACCGCGGCACCGCTCCGCTTTGTCGGTGGGCGCCGCCTATGTCTGTGCTGAAACACAATAAACAGTCTGCGGAGCATCAAGTTCCGCTTGACTAATTAGGTTGATATCAACATATTTATCCCATGTCAAACGCCAGCGT
>QFOL01000312.1 GCA_003241215.1 Agrobacterium fabrum | reverse complement strand
GGGATCGATGCGCATGCCCTCGGCAATCGCGCCCACGGTCACATCGCCCTCCGCCCGGCGCAGAATGTCGAGCACGTCGATATGGGAAAGTTCGAGACCCGGAGCGAGCCTGGCAAGCGCCATGCGGCCGATGATGCGGCGGCCGATCATGATGCGCATGCGCGTCATCGTATTGCCGATCCGCTTGATGTCCTCGGGCAGATCCTCGTTCCAGTTTTCCTCAGTCGCCACGCTTCATCGTCCCTTTCGATGCTGTTTTCCGATCACATTTAGCGGCATTAGCACAGATGTCAAAAACTTGCCATTGACATATATATGCTGATAGCACACAAATTGCCGGAGCAAAACCGCCGGAAGCCAACGAGATTTTTCATGGATATGTCCACCGCCCCCGTGGCGCCGCTTGTGTCGGATCATCGGCGCAGGCTTATCGTCTTTCTGTTTCTGATGCTGGCCATGTTCATGGCGACCCTCGATAACCAGATCGTATCGACAGCGCTTCCCACCATCGTCGGCGAATTCGGCGCGCTGGAGCGTTTCGGCTGGATCGGCTCGGCCTATCTTCTGGCGACCAGCGCGGTCATGCCGGTTTATGGCAAGCTCGGCGATCTGTTCGGCCGCAAATATGTGATGATCGCCGCGGTCGTCATCTTCACGCTCGGCTCGCTCGCCTGCGGTCTGGCATGGTCGATGGATTCGCTGATTGCCGCCCGCGTTCTGCAGGGGCTTGGCGGCGGCGGCATCATGGTGTCGATCTTTTCCGTCAATGCGGATCTGTTCGAACCGCGCGAACGCGCCCGCTACCAGAGCTATTCCAGCCTCACCATCATGGCGTCGGGCAGCGTCGGCCCGATCCTCGGCGGCACGATGAGCGACCTGTTCGGCTGGCGGTCGATCTTCCTCATCAACCTGCCGCTTGGCATTATCGTCATTGCGGGTCTGGCGTTGATGCTGCCCTACCGTCGCCCGGCACGTCAGCCGAAGATCGATTATCTCGGCGCGGTGCTCTTGGCGGCCACCATTGCCAGCGTGGTCTTCTGGGCAGACAGCAGTGAATTGTTCGGCTCGCTGATCGCAGGCCCCAGCCTCGGCATCATCGCTTTCGCCGTCATCGCCGCTTTCCTGTGGGTGCAGGTGGAGCGCCGCGCGCCGGAACCGGTCGTGCCGCTGCGTCTCTTCAAGGACAGCACCTTTCCGCTGTTGATGATCGTGTCGCTGACCAGCGGCGGCATCGGTATCGGCATGGTCAATTATTATGCCCTGTTCCTGCAGACCACGACCGGGCTTTCGCCCTCCCATGCCGGCCTGTTCTTCATCGCCGTCACCAGCGGCATCGTCATGGGCTCGCTTTCGGCGGGACGGCTGATTTCGATCACAGGCGTCTACAAGCCCTTCTCGGTGGCGGGTCTCTCTATCAACCTCGTCGCCATGCTGCTGTTCACGCAGATGCATGCCGGAACGCCGCTTTGGGTGATTGCGGTCCTTATGTTGGCACAAGGCTTTGCCGTCGGACTCGGTCAGCAGGCGCCGATCATCGGCGTGCAGAATTCGGCACCCAAGGCGGATATCGGTGCGGCGAGCGGCGCCGTGACCCTGACCCGCATGGGTGGTGCTGCCATTGCCATTTCGGTCTATGGCGCCATCGTATCGTCGAGCCTCAAGGGTGTGGCGGTCGATATTCCCGGCGTCGGCAAGATCGAGGAACTGACGCCGAAAATGCTCTCCGAACTGCCGGCCGCCTCGCAAGCCGCCGTCGCCTCGCTCTATTCGGATGCGTTTACGCCGCTCTTCTTCGCCGCAGCCGCAACCGCCGCCATCGGCCTTGCGGCGGCGCTGATGCTGAAACCGGTGCGACTGCCGGCGGCGGTGCAGGCGAAGCCGGCCGAAGGCGCGGGGGAGTAAGAGCTGTCACCTAAGACGGTGCGATGGGATTGACGCATTTTGTTCACGTTGCTCACGATACCCTCATCCCTGTGCTTGTCACAGGGATCCAGCCAGCCCAAGTCCTTGGGCTGAAAAGACTCTTCCCACCGCGCGGACGCGCGGTGGCTGGATTCCTGTGACGAGCACAGGAATGAGGGAAGGAGGGGCCGTGCAATGTGTCTCACCACCACGGTCCCGCAAAACAAAAGCACCGCCGCTGGAAATTTAACGCCCGTTCCGCGTTATTCTCGCAGCACTTTACATTCGCGCGGGCGGCCCTATCTCAATGAATATGAAGCCGGAACAGCTGCTGAATTCCACGCCCAAGGGCCTTTATTGCCCGGCGGGCGATTTTTATATCGATCCCGTGCGCCCGGTGGCGCGGGCGCTCATCACCCATGGCCATTCCGATCACGCCCGCGCCGGCCATGGCGCGGTGCTGGCCACGCGCCAGACGCTGGATATCATGCGTATCCGTTACGGCGAGGATTTCTGCGGCAGCGAGCAGGCGGTCACATTCGGCGAGAGGGTGGAGGTGAATGGCGTCACCGTCGGTTTCCATCCCGCCGGTCATGTGCTGGGTTCGGCGCAAATCTCCGTGGAAATGAACGGCCTGCGCATCGTGGCGTCTGGCGATTACAAGCGCGGCATCGACCCCACCTGCGCGCCCTTCGAGACCGTTCCCTGCGATGTCTTCATCACCGAGGCCACCTTCGGCCTGCCGGTGTTCCACCATCCCTTACCGCGCGTGGAAATCGGCAAGCTGCTCACCTCCATCAAACAGTTTCCCGAACGGACCCATCTTGTCGGAGCCTATTCGCTGGGCAAGGCGCAGCGCGTCATCAGGCTTTTGCGGGACAACGGTTATTCCGATCCCATCTATATTCACGGCGCGCTGGCGCGGCTTTGCGATTATTACGTCTCGCAGGGTATCGATCTCGGCGATCTGCGCCCGGCAACGCTCGAAAAAAGCGATCCTTCCGCCTTCAAGGGCGCGATTGTCGTCGGTCCGCCCTCGGCTTTTCAGGAACGCTGGGCGCGGCGCTTCAACGAGCCGCTGATTGCCTTCGCTTCCGGCTGGATGATGGTGCGGCAACGCGCCAAACAGGGCGGCGTGGAGCTGCCGCTGGTGATATCAGATCATTGCGACTGGCCGGAGCTCCTGGAGACAATCAGGGAAATTGGCCCTCAGGCCGTCTGGGTCACCCATGGCCGCGAGGAGGCGCTGGTGCGCTGGTGTCAATTGCAGGGCATTGCCGCCAAGCCGCTGCATCTTGTCGGCTACGAGGATGAGGGGGATTGAGATGAAAGCCTTCGCCACGCTGCTCGACCGCCTCGTTCTCACCCCCTCGCGCAACGGCAAGCTGAAGCTGCTGACCGATTATTTCCGCGATACGCCCGATCCCGACCGGGGTTACGGGCTGGCGGCGATTGCCGGCACGCTGGACCTCAAAAGCGTCAAACCCGCCCTGCTGCGCGAGCTGGTGCTGGAGCGGATGGACGAGGTGCTGTTTCGCTATTCCTATGATTATGTCGGCGATCTGGCCGAGACCATTTCGCTGGTCTGGGGCAATATCGGCGGCGCGGATGACGCCGAAGCGCAGGACCCGCGCCTCGGCGACGTCGTGACATTGATGAATTCGCTCGGCCGAACCGAGGTTCGCGGCGCGGTGCGCGATCTGCTCGACCGGCTCGATACGTCATCGCGTTTCGCTTTCCTCAAACTCGCCACCGGCAGCCTGCGCATCGGCGTTTCGGCGCGGCTGGCACGGCAGGCGCTGGCGGATTTTGCCGGGAAAGACATCACCGAAATCGAGACCCTCTGGCACGGGCTGACACCGCCCTATACGCCGCTTTTCGCATGGCTTGAGGGGAAATCCGGGCGGCCGGTACTGGCGACGCCCGCCATCTTCCATTCGGTGATGCTGGCGACGCCGGTTTCCGACGGCGATCTCGATGCGTTGGACCCGGTCGACTACGCCGCCGAATGGAAATGGGACGGCATTCGCGTGCAATTGTCCCGCGTCGGCGCCACGCGAAAACTCTATTCCCGCTCCGGTGACGATATTTCCGGCGCCTTTCCCGATGTTCTTGACGCGATCGATTTCGAAGGCGTGATGGACGGCGAGTTGCTGATTGGCGGGACAGCGCGGTCCAACAATCTCACCCGCACCTTCTCCGACCTGCAGCAGCGGCTGAACCGCAAGACGGTCACGGCGAAGATGCTGGATGACTATCCCGCCTTCATCCGCGCGTACGACCTGCTGTTCGAGGGCGAGAGCGATATTCGCGCGCAGACCTATCTGGAGCGCCGCGGCCGGCTGTCTGACATCATCGAGCACGCGCCGCATGATCGTTTCGACCTCTCGCCGCTGATCGGCTTCTCCAGCTGGCAGGAACTCGACACGCTGCGCGCCGCCCCGCCCGATCCTGTCATCGAGGGCGTGATGATCAAGCGCCGCGACAGCGCCTATCAGGCCGGCCGCGCCAAGGGGCCGTGGTTCAAGTGGAAACGCGATCCCTATAATATCGACGCCGTGATGATGTATGCGCAGCGCGGCCACGGCAAAAGGTCGAGCTATTATTCCGATTTCACCTTCGGCGTCTGGGCGGAAGGCGAGGATGGCGAACAGCTGGTGCCTGTCGGAAAGGCCTATTTCGGCTTCACCGATGCGGAGCTGGAGGTGCTGGACAAGTTCGTGCGCGACAATACCGTCGAGCGTTTCGGCCCTGTGCGGGCGGTGCGC
>QFOL01000311.1 GCA_003241215.1 Agrobacterium fabrum | reverse complement strand
GGCCGGTTCGGTCGCCGCCGCCTATTATCTTTATCCGGTCCTGCTGCCCTATGCGCGCAACTATACCGATGACGACAAGATCGCCATTGCCGGTTCCGCCGGCGTGGTCTTCCTCGTCTCGCTGATCGTGATTTCCTTCATCACCTCGCGCATTGCCGATTTCATCATCGACAGCCGCATCGGCGCACTGGACCGTACGCTGGGCTTCCTGTTCGGCGCGGCGCGCGGCATCCTTCTTCTGGTGGTTGCGGTCGCCTTCTGGAACTGGCTGGTGGATGTGAAGACACAGCCTGAATGGGTAAGGTCGCCTTCTGGAACTGGCTGGTGGATGTGAAGACGCAGCCGGAATGGGTGACGCAGGCGAAGTCCAAGCCCTTCCTCGACGGGCTGGTGGGCAAGCTTGAAGCGGTTCTGCCTGACGATATCGAGCCGCAGATCCGCGCCCGCATCCTTGGAAAACCGCAGGAGCCGACGGCCGCGCAGGCGCCTGCGGAAGATGTACCGGCGACAAATCCGCCGGCAACGAATAATTGACACAGTGTCGCGCCTTGCAATGCATGCAAGGCGCGCTATTTGTGCTAAATATCAAGCACGACACAGACGGACCGACCGGGGGAAACACTCACCGGAGAGGTCTTTCTTTTTTTCTCGGTAGAGAGCAAGGGCAAGCCGGATGATTGAGCCGCTTTCGCATTCCACTTTCCATGAGGCCACGTTCAAAGAAGAGATCGACGGCGACACGCTGCATGAAGAATGCGGCGTTTTCGGCATTCTCGGCCATGCCGACGCCTCGGCGCTGACCGCGCTCGGCCTGCATGCGCTTCAGCATCGCGGCCAGGAAGCGGCGGGCATCGTCTCCTTCGATGGCAAGCGTTTCCACCAGGAACGCCATATGGGCCTCGTCGGCGATCATTATACCGATCCGGCAACGCTTGCCCGCCTGCCCGGCATGATCGCGATTGGCCACACCCGTTATTCCACCACCGGCGAAGTGGCGATGCGCAACGTGCAGCCGCTATTTGCCGAGCTGGAAGAAGGCGGTATTTCCATTGCCCATAACGGCAATTTCACCAACGGCCTGACGCTGCGCCGCCAGATCATCGCCACCGGCGCCATCTGCCAGTCGACGTCGGATACCGAAGTCGTTCTTCACCTCATCGCCCGTTCGCGCCACTCCTCCACCGCCGACCGTTTCATCGACGCTATCAGGCAGATGGAAGGCGGTTATTCGATGCTGGCGATGACGCGCACCAAGCTGATCGCCGCCCGCGATCCCATCGGCATCCGTCCGCTGGTCATGGGCGAGCTGGACGGCAAGCCGATCTTCTGTTCGGAAACCTGTGCTCTCGACATCATCGGCGCGAAATTCGTCCGTGACGTTGAAAACGGCGAAGTCATCATCTGCGAAATCCAGCCTGACGGTTCGATCACCATCGATGCGCGCAAGCCGTCGAAGCCGCAGCCGGAGCGTCTCTGCCTGTTCGAATATGTCTATTTCGCCCGTCCCGATTCCGTCGTCGGCGGCCGCAACGTCTATACGACGCGCAAGAACATGGGCATGAACCTTGCCAAGGAAGCCCCGCTGGACGCCGATGTGGTGGTTCCGGTTCCCGATGGCGGTACGCCGGCAGCACTCGGTTTTGCGCAGGAAAGCGGTATTCCCTTCGAATACGGCATCATCCGCAACCATTATGTCGGCCGCACCTTCATCGAGCCGACCCAGCAGATCCGCGCTTTCGGCGTCAAGCTGAAGCATTCCGCCAACCGGGCGATGATCGAGGGCAAGCGTGTGGTGCTGGTGGACGATTCCATCGTGCGCGGCACGACCTCGGTGAAGATCGTGCAGATGATCCGCGAAGCCGGCGCCAAGGAAGTGCATATCCGCGTCGCCAGCCCGATGATCTTCCATCCGGATTTCTACGGCATCGACACGCCTGATGCCGATAAGCTGCTCGCCAACCAATATGCCGATGTCGAGGCGATGGCGAAGTTCATCGGTGCCGATTCCCTGGCCTTCCTGTCGATAGACGGGCTTTACCGCGCGGTGGGCGGTGAAAACCGCAATCCGGCCCGTCCGCAGTTCACAGACCATTATTTCACCGGCGATTATCCGACCCGCCTCCTCGACCAGAATGGCGAGGCGATGGGCAGCAAGATTTCCATGCTGGCCAGCAACGGCTGATACGCCTCAAACAAAGCGGCCATCCGGCTTCCGGTGGCCGCTTTTTTCTTGCCTTTTGTTCAGCCCATCGCACGCGAAGATATAATCGCTTGCGAAAGGCCGGCGGCGCTTCGTAGAAGGAAGCGCAATCATTTCGGGGGAGACAATGACTATTGATCTTAAGGGCCGCATCGCTCTCGTTACCGGCGCTTCGCGCGGCATCGGCTACTTCACGGCGCTGGAACTCGCCAGGGCCGGCGCGCATGTCATCGCCTGCGCCCGCACGGTGGGCGGCCTTGAGGAACTTGATGACGCCATCAAGGCCGTTGGCGGCACGGCGACGCTCGTTCCCTTCGATCTCTCCGACATGAAAGCCATCGATGCGCTGGGCGCGAATATCTTCGAGCGCTGGGGCAAGCTCGATATTCTCGTCGCCAATGCCGGCGTTCTCGGCGTCATCTCGCCGGTCGGCCATATCGAGGCGAAGGTCTTCGAAAGGGTCATGAACATCAACGTCACCGCCACCTGGCGGCTGATCCGCTCGGTCGAACCGCTGCTTCTGAAGTCGGATGCCGGCCGCGCTTTGATCCTGTCTTCGGGCGCCGCTCATAGCTGTCGGCCCTTCTGGGGTGTCTATTCCACCTCCAAGGCGGCAGTCGAAGCGCTGGCCCGCACCTGGGCGGCGGAGACGCAGAAGAGCGCGCTTCGCGTCAACAGCATCAATCCCGGTGCGACACGCACGGCGATGCGTGCGCAGGCCATGCCCGGCGAAGACCCGGCCACTGTGCCGCATCCGTCAGAGGTGGCCGCGGCCATTCTTCCGCTCGCCTCGCCCGATCTCAAAGAAACCGGCAAGCTCTTCGTGGTGCGGGAAAAGCGTTTCGTGGATTACCGCCAGCCGGAATAAGCGCGACCGGTCCGATGCGGGATCGCCGACGGCAAAGCCGGCAATCCCGCCTGCCTGCCTGAAAGAAGGAAAGCGCTTCTTCGCTTGCGTGACGGCATGCTGCAAAAACGTCGTATAGCTCTGCTACGAAGACTCCGGATCGTTTTTGCCGACGGCAAATAAATCTGCGCCATTGTCCAGACCGGTCACAATTCTTTCAGACGCATATATCGAACAATACATTCAAATTTCCTGATTTTACTGCCGCATTTCCAAAGCTTCATCTCCACGGCGCTGCAGATCCGTCATCACATGCGGGTCTCTTTTCAATGGGAATATCCGGATGAAAAATGTTGCCTTCTATTTCTTCACCGCAGCCGTGCTCTGTGCGGCGGCCGGCATGATCTGGGGTGTGCAGATGTCAGTCTCCAGAGACCACTCGCTGTCCATGGCCCACGCCCATCTCAGCCTCGTCGGCTGGACGACGCTTGGCCTGTTCGGCCTTTATTACACCGTGACACCGGACGCCGATGGCACCGTGCTTTCCAGGACACATCTCGCCATCGCCCTTGCCGGTGTTGTCAGTCTCGTGCCCGGTATCGCTCTCGTCCTGACCGGCGGCACACCGCTTCTGGCGGTAGCAGGTTCGCTCCTGACCGTCACGTCGATGCTGATCTTCCTCGTCACCGTGACGCGAAACGGCATCGGCCGCAAGCCTGCCTGACACAGCCGGGCAGGCTCTTGACCAACGGCCTGCCCCGCGCCATAACGCAAGTCATGAAAACGACGATCTGCACCTGCTGCTGAAATAATTTTTGCTGGTTTACCGCCGGCCAGATCGTTTTCGTCTCCCCGCAAGGTCCAACAGACAAACGGTCCGGCCAGGACAATATTCTGCCTTTAGGGAACTGCCGCATGTCCTTGCGCCTGAAATTTCACAATACACTCACACGCGAAAAAGCGGAATTTGCACCGATCGACGCTGACAATGTGCGCATGTATGTCTGCGGTCCGACGGTCTATGATTTTGCCCATATCGGCAATGCGCGCCCGGTCATCGTGTTCGATGTTCTCTACCGGCTGCTGCGCCACGTCTTTGGCGAAGACCACGTGACCTATGCCCGCAACATCACCGATCTCGATGACAAGATCAACGCGCGGGCGCTGAGGGATTATCCGCATCTGCCGCTGAACGACGCCATTCATGCGGTGACGAAAAAGACCGCCGATCAGTTCCATGAAGATGTGGCCACGCTCGGCTGCCTTCCGCCGACCGTCGAACCGCGCGCCACCGACTACATCGCGGAAATGATCGACCTCATCGAGAAGCTGATCGCCCGCGGCCATGCCTATACGGCCGGCGGCGAGGTGTTATTCGATACCCGCTCGATGGCCGATTACGGCCAGCTTTCCAAGCGGCCGCTGGACGAACAGCAAGCCGGCGCGCGCGTGGCGGTGGAAGCCCACAAGAAGACCCCCGGCGATTTCGTGCTGTGGAAACTGTCCTCGGACAACGAACCGGGCTGGGAAAGCCCCTGGGGCCGTGGCCGTCCGGGCTGGCATATCGAATGCTCGGCCATGGCCGGTCGCTACCTCGGCGAAGTCTTCGATATTCACGGCGGCGGGCTCGACCTCATCTTCCCGCATCATGAGAACGAAATTGCACAATCGCGCTGCGCCAACGGCACGCATGTCATGGCCAATGTGTGGATGCATAACGGCTTCGTGCAGGTGGAAGGCCGCAAGATGTCGAAGTCCGAGGGC
>QFOL01000310.1 GCA_003241215.1 Agrobacterium fabrum | reverse complement strand
GCATTGAAAACAAATGATTATTTTCGTATCGCGCACTGCTTCATATGTTTAAAAAAAGTAAATGACCGGGGTGTTATCCCCAGTCATCCGGTCGAGATTAACGATTTCTGCCTTGATTCCGGCCGACAGATTAAGGGCCGCAGAGCGCCGTTAAGACGTGTTAAAGCGCCTGCAGAAGTGCCGCAGACGGCCAGCCATCCGCGGGTATTCCGAGACGCTGCTGCTCCTTCTGGATGGCGACACGGGTGCCGGAACCGAGAATGCCGTCCACCTTGCCGACATTGTGTCCGCGCGCTTCGAGCTTGGTCTGAAGTTCCTTCATGGTCGCGTCATCGAAACCGGGTTCGGGATTGCCCTTGTTATAGACGGGATACCCCATCAGGCGGGTAGCGAAATAGGCGGCCGAGGTCGTGTAGATGAACGACTGGTTCCATTCCAGATAGATGTTGAAATTGGGATAGGTGATGAAGGTCGGCCCCTTGCGGCCCTGCGGCATGATGAGGGCGGCGGGCAGCGAGGCGAAGTTCTTGTTGCCATCGCGCGGGGTAACGCCGAGAGCGAACCACTCACCGGCAGTCAGCGGACCGCCGAGGCCGGATTTTTCCCAGGGCAGGTTTTCCGGCAGGGAAACTTCCTGGATCCAGGGTTCACCCTTCTTGAAACCGAGATGCTGGATGAATTTCGCCGCCGTCAGGATGGCGTCCGGGGCGCTGCTCTTGACGTTGATGTGGCCGTCGCCATCGCCGTCGACGCCGAAGGCGATGATGTCCTTGGGCAGCATCTGCACCTGACCGATTTCACCGGCCCATGCGCCGGTATTGGCGGCGGGATCGAGATCGCCGTGCTGGACCATTTCGATCAGCGCCAGCAGCTGCGGACGGAAGAGTTCCGGACGGCGGCAATCATGCGAAAGGGTCACCAGCGCGTTGCGGGTGTTGAAATCGCCCTGAACGGCGCCGAAATCCGTCTCCATGGCCCAGAAGGCGGCGATGACGCCGGCCGGCACACCATATTCACTTTCGGCGCGGGCGAAGGTGGAGGAGAGTTCCTGCAGCTTCCTGCGGCCGATATCGAGGCGCGCCTGGCTGACGGTGCGCTGCGAGAATTCCAGGAATGTCTGGCGGAAGACACCCTGGGCGCGGTCACGCGAGAGCACTTTCGGGTCGATCTGCGCGCCGGCAAGCGCCTTCTGGATCGCATCGGCCGGAATGCCCTTGGCAAGTGCATCGGCCTTCACGCCTTCGAGGAATGCGCCGAGATCGCCGCCGCAGGCAACCTGCTTGGGATCGTCAGGCGAAGCCACGGGCGGTGTGGCGAGGGCGGAGCCAGTGGAAAGAAGCGACAAAGCGGCGGCAAAAACGATGCTGCGCGACCGGAACGTGGGCATGGGGATTTCCTCGATAGGTTGTTGGCCCGCTTTACCCATATGTTTGCGACAAAAAAACGGACTGAGCGATCTGACATTGCAGAACAACGCCGATTTTTCGAAAGTGTTGCTTCTTGGCCGTGTTATTTGGCCGAAGCAATCCATTTTCGCCAGTTTTTCTCCGTGCCGGCAAAGACATTGATGTCGGTCGGGCCGTTCACGCCGGGCACGACGCCGGTTGCCGTATATTGCCAGAAGGCCCATTTGCGATCTTCGTAGATCTTGGCCGGATGGGCGGCGACGGAACGCACCCAGAAATGGTAGTCCTTGAACTGGCCGACGAGATTGTCGCGGTGGAAATCGACCGAGGTATAGATGATCGGGCGCTTGCCATAATGGGCTTCGATACGGTCGAGGAAACGCTGCATCTCGGCGCGGACAACGCCGGGCGCCGGGCGCGTCTTGCAGGTGGGCGAGGAGGGGTTCCACTCCACGTCGAGAACCGGCGGCAGGGTGACGGCGTCCTTCGGCACGTTGCGAATGAACCAGTCGGCCTGGGCATCCGCCGTCGAGCAGAAATAATAGAAGTGGTAAGGCGCATGCAGAATGTCTGCGGCTGCCGCGCTGCGCCAATGGTCATCGAATTTCGGATCGATACGGTCCGAACCCTCCGTCGCCTTGATGAAGACGAAGGAGACGCCTGACTTGCGCACGGTCCGCCAGTCGACATCGCCATTCCATTTGGACACGTCGATGCCGTGCACCTCATGGCGGTGCGGGTTGTTCATGCCGAAATCCTGCGGGTCGGTATCGGAGAACTTCGGCTTGGAAACGGATGCGGTTTCCAGCAGGTCATAGCTCGTGGATGTGCAGCCGCCGATCAACAGCAAAGCCGACAATAGTGCCGATAAACGCAGCCGCATTGGAACCCTGATGATTATTGTTGCCCATCCCGCGGCCGCAAAACGGCGCGCCGCAATCTCCCGATCTAGCCATAACATGGTAAACAAACTGATATGGCAAGAGGCAGCGTGCTTTTTGCACCTCGCAAGCCGCTGGATTTGAAGCGATTTGCGGTTTCAGCACCGAAATCTGGCGCGGCCGGAGTGTTGAAGGAGACGTTCCTTGCAGCCCTGGAGGATTCGCAATTCCCTAGGGGAATCAGGCGTCGGCCAATATGCGGTGGATTTTCGGCTGCTGTGCTTCAACGACTGGAAGCGTGATGACAGCCCGCCAGGCATAACCCCGGGCGATTTCCTCGAATTCGAGGTTGCCGTCAAAACGGCCGGCCATGTTGGCCAGAACATAACGGAGATTTGCGCGGGGCGTGACGTGGAAACGGGTAAGCCAGGCCTGCAGAAGCGTGCGGAACCACGCCGGCAACTGTTCCTGCTGGCCGAAATCGACGATATGCAGCGAGCCGCCGGGTTTCAGTGCCGTGAGCGCCTGTTCGATTGCCTTTTCCCAATCCGGTATCATCGACAGAGCATAGGGGATCATGACGCGGTCGAAGCCGTCGGGCTGGCCGAATTCCGAAGCACGGAACGCCGTGGCGTCGGCCACGCGCAGATTGGGGCGTTCGGCCTTGCCGGCGAAATTCTCGGATGCGGTCAGCAGCATTTCGGCGGAGATGTCGAGGCCGAAGAGTTTCGCATCCGGAAACTTGCGGCTGGCCAGCAGCAGGTTGCGGCCGGTGCCGCAGCCGACTTCCAGGAGCGAGCCGCCCGTCGGCACGTCGAGGCCGGAAATGGTGCGGTCGCGACCGAGAAGGTAATATTTGCGGGTGATATCGTAGATATGCCGCTGGTGGCGATACATGCGGTCCATCAGGCTCGCATGCGCGCTGTCAGCAAGGCCCACATTCTCGCCGGCGGTTCTCATGCCATAGCCCTCTGGTAGATATGGAAGCCGCCGTAAATGGCCGAGCGGTCCATGGCGTTGAGCTCGTTGGAACGCTCTTCGAGATAGACCCACTGGTTGCGGATATCAGGGGAAAGCCGGCCTTCGATGACGCTCTTTTCGGCTGCGGTGCGGAAGATGACGCGCGCGCCCGAAGCGGCGGTGCGGCTGATCTGCGACCACAATTCGTTGAGCTGCGTGTCCGTCATCCAGTCCTGCGCGTCAAGGAGGATATAACGGTCGACGGCGCTCGCCGGCTTGCGCGAGAGAAGCTCGGTATAGGTGGCGTGGTGCACCGCAACGCGCGCCGTGTTGTTGCGGATCGTCTCGTAATATTCCTGCTTGAGATAGGCGGGCAGGGCGCCCTCATGCGGCTCGGGATAACGGCGCGCAAAGGCCTGCCAGGCGAAATAATTGTCGCTGAGCGGGAAGTTGCAGGCAAGTTTCTCCAGTCGCTGCTTGAGAACCGAGGCAACCGTGCCGTTATCGGAAAGGCTGGCCAGCTCGTCATATTGGCGCGGCGGAATGCCGAGGCCGAACAGTGAGCTCTTGCGCTTCGTCAGCCAGCGCACCACCGGCTTGTCGAACAGCGGCGCGACCTTGCTGTCGAAGAACTGGCGCTGCTCGTCCAGCGTGCGGGTCTTGGCCATTTCGGTGAGCTTCACGCCGTGCAGCCGGGCCATCAGATGGCCGGCGCCAATGAAGCGGCCGAGCAGGCCGGTGCGATAGATATTCCTGTCGAAGACAGAGATGCGGCGGCGGCCGGAAAGGGTGCGCTTCGACCAGTAAGCCTTGGTCGTGGCGTCGAGATGCTCGGCGATGAAGCGGTCGTAACCGTGGCTGTTGCTGCGCGTATTGGCGCGGCCGAAATGGCGCACCACGTCCTGATGCGCCGGCAGATGGCGGAAGGCGGCGAGCTTCAGCTTGTTCAGCGCGATATGGTGCGGGTTGAGATCAACGACATCGATGCTGGCCGGATTGCGGGAGAGATAGGCCAGCATGTTGCAGCCGCCCGAACCGATGGTGACGATGCGGTGACCTTCTCCCAGCTCCATCGCCTCCATATCGATCTCCGGGTCTTCCCAGATCTGCGGATAAACGAGGCCGGAAAAAAGGACGCCGAAGAAGCGTTCGGACAGTCCGCTTTTGGAGAGTGCCTTGTGCTGGAGCAATGCGGACTTCAGTTTCGTGTTCTTGCTGAAGCCGGTCTTGGGTGCCGCACTCGTCATTTGTTCACCTCTCAGTCGATTGAGA
>QFOL01000309.1 GCA_003241215.1 Agrobacterium fabrum | reverse complement strand
GAATGTTGCGTTCGGCAGCAATTCGGTTACGATGCCCGGGAATTCAAGGACTTCTTCTTTTGTCATGTAAGGGTTTTCTTCCTGTTGATAGTGCCGGACATGGCCTGTCCGGGAAAATTGCGCGGAAACTACACAATCCCGGCACATTTGTGAACCTCTAAAGCATCGGCTTGAAAATCAGTACCGATTTTCATGAGGCGGGGGCAGTTTTCAATCTTTTGAAAGCGTATCCGCCACCGGTTGCTGCCGCCTCGGCAGGCGCTCCGAGATCAGCTTTGCCAGATGATCCCGCACTTCGCGATAGGCGTCGAGGATCTGTTCGCGCGTGCCTGTGATCACCGTCGGGTCCATGGTCGGCCAATAGACCACATCAAGGGAATTCGAGCGCGTCAGTTCCAGTGCGGCGTGATGGGCTTCCGGTGTCAATGTAATGATCAGATCGAAAAAATCATCCTCGATCTCGTCCAGAGTGCGCGGTTTGTGCTTGCCGAGCGAAAAACCCTGTTCTTCCAGCACCGCATCCACGAACGGGTCGCGTTCGCCCGCCCGCACGCCGGCTGACTGTATATAGATGCCGGGCGCCACCAGCCGTTTGGCGATGACCTCCGCCATGGGGGAACGGATGGAGTTCATGCCGCACATGAAGAGGACCGATTTGGGCGCTCGTCCCTCGTTTGGCGCTGCGGCAGGATCGATCATCTCTAACCCCGCCAGTAAAGCACGCAGACAAGGGTGAAGAGGCGGCGCGCCGTATCGAAATCCACCTTGATCTTGCCGGAGAGCCGGTCCATCAGCGTCTGTGAGCCATCATTGTGAATGCCGCGCCTGCCCATGTCGATCGCCTCGATCTGGCTCGGCGTGGAGGAGCGTATCGCCTCGTAATAGCTTTCGCAGATCAGGAAATAATCCTTGATGATGCGTCGGAAAGGCGTCAGCGACAGGATATGGGTCGCGACATCCTTCTCGTCTTCGGTGCGGATTGAGAAAACCAGCTTGGCGTCGACCAGCGATATATGCAGCCGATAGGGGCCGCCATCATGGCCGAAGGGTTCGAAGCTGTTTTCTTCGATCAGGTCGAAAATGGCGACGGCGCGTTCATGCTCCACATCGGGCGTGGACCGGCCGATGCTGTCGTCCAGTACCACGTCGCAAAGCCGGAAATCGCCTGAAGCCATCGCTTAACTTTCCGGATTGAGGCGAATGGAGACGGAGCGCGCATGCGCGTCCAGCCCCTCGGAGCGGGCAAGGGTGATGGCCGCCGGCGCAAGCTGGCGCAGCTGCTCGGGACCGAGGCGCAGGATCGAGGTGCGCTTGACGAAATCCAGCACCGAAAGGCCGGAGGAGAAGCGCGCCGACCGCGCCGTCGGCAGCACGTGGTTGGAGCCGCCGACATAATCGCCGATCACTTCCGGCGTATGGCGTCCGACGAAGATCGCGCCCGCATTGCGGATGTGGGCCATCAGCGCATCCGGGTCGTCGACGGCAAGTTCCAGATGCTCGGCGGCGATGCGGTTGGCGAGCGGAATGGCGTCGGTGAGTTTTTCGACCAGAATGATTGCGCCGAAATCCGCCCAGCTCGCCGCCGCGGTCTCGGAACGAGACAGGCGCTTCAGCTGCCGCTCGACAGCGGCTTCAACGGCCTTGCCGAGTTCGGCATTGTCGGTGATGAGGATGGATTGCGCGCCGCGATCGTGCTCCGCCTGCGCCAGAAGATCGGCGGCGAGCCAGTCGGGATCATTGTCCCTGTCGGCAATGACAAGCACTTCGGAGGGACCGGCGATCATGTCGATGCCGACGGTGCCGAAGACCTGGCGCTTTGCGGCCGCCACATAGGCATTGCCAGGGCCGACGATCTTCGCAACCGGTGCGATTGTTTCCGTGCCATAGGCAAGTGCGGCGACGGCCTGCGCGCCGCCGATGCGATAGATTTCCTCGACGCCCGCAATACGCGCCGCAGCCAGCACCGCCGGATTGACCGCGCCGCCATTGGCCGGCACGACCATGACGATTCGCTCCACACCGGCAACCCTGGCAGGAACGGCATTCATCAGCACCGAGCTTGGATAGCTGGCCGTGCCGCCGGGCACATAAAGGCCGACGGCCTCGATGGCGGTCCAGCGCGAGCCGAGGCCCACGCCGATATCGTCCTCGTAAATATCGTCCTTTGGCATCTGCCGTGCATGGTGTTTTTCGATGCGCCGGGCAGCGAGTTCGAGAGCCTCGATCACGCTTTTATCGACGACGGCAAAGGCCGCATCGATCTCATCCGCCGTGACACGCATGGGGACCTTGGCGAAATCGATGCCGTCGAATTTCTGGGAATAATGGGCAAGGGCCGCATCGCCGCGATGGCGGACATCGTTGATGATGTCGCGAACGGTCGCGTTGACGTCTTCGGAAACTTCTCTCTTGGTTGTCAGGAAGGCTGCGAATTTCTGTTCGAAATCAGCCGATGCCTGCTCCAGCCAGATTGCCACGCCATTGCCCTTTCATTGTCCCCGCGGGCGACGCCGCGAGGTGCACGAACTTACCGCAGAAAAATTGCGGCTCCGGTTATGTGGCATAAATCGAAACGGTGACCAAAGGCAACCGTTGCAATGGCGCGGCGCGCTTATTCGCTGTCGGGATGGTGCGGTTTGGCGGCGGTTTCCCAGGCGCCGCTCACATCGGTCAACTGCGCCTCGATGCATTCGACATCGAGCGCAATGGCGCCGCCGCCGGAAAGCGTCAGCTCCACGGCGCCATCCGGCCCTTCACCGTTCTGCACGAAGCGGATGGCGAGCAGCGACAGCACCTGCTCCTTATCGGTGCGGTTGATGCCGTGCGAACGAACGGCGGAGACCCGTTTCAGGAAAACGACGCTGCGGCAGCGCTCTGGCGGCAGGTTCTTTTTGTCAGTGCTTTCCCAGACGAAACGGTTGGCGGAAAGCGTGAACTGGCCGTGTCTCGGCTCGAAGGCAACGTCCTTCAGCTTGAAGACGCTGTCCTGCATATGCGTCGAGATGACGGAGAGATCTTCAGTATCCAGCGCGAGCAATTTCAGGCCGCTCATCTTTTTCTTCCTTCTTCTGCGGTGCGGACCGCTATTTCCATGACTTACACTGGAAATAGGCAGTCCGGGCCCACTCTGCAACGGGTAGAAAAGCGATGAGCGGCTATGAAAGGATCAATCGCTGACGCGTTCGACCAGCGCACCGCAGCGGGTGAGCTTTTCCTCAAGGCGTTCGAAGCCGCGATCGAGGTGATAGACGCGCGAAACCATGGTCTCGCCTTCCGCCACGAGGCCGGCAATGACCAGCGACACGGAGGCGCGCAGATCGGTTGCCATGACCGGGGCGCCCTTCAGGCGGGCAACACCTTCGATGCGGGCCATCTGGCCGGAGAGCGAAATCTTCGCGCCGAGACGAGCCAGTTCCTGCACATGCATGAAACGGTTTTCGAAGATGGTTTCGGTGATGTGGGAGACACCCTGCGAACGGGTCATCAGCGCCATGAACTGCGCCTGCAGGTCGGTGGGGAAGCCGGGGAAGGGCTCGGTGACAACATCGACCGGCTGGATGCCATTGCCGTTGCGCACGACGCGAAGGCCAGTCTCCGTCTCGCTGATGGTGGCGCCCGCAAGGCGCAGCGTGTCGAGCGCATTGTCGAGCAGCGATGCGCGCGTGCCTTCCAGCACCACGTCACCGCCGGCCATGGCAACCGCCATGGCATAGGTGCCGGTTTCGATGCGGTCAGGCAGAACTCGGTGGCGCGCGCCCGAAAGCGAGGTGACGCCTTCGATGGTGATGGTGGAGGTGCCGGCGCCCTCGATCTTGGCACCCATGGCGGTCAGGCACTGCGCCAGATCCACAACTTCGGGCTCGCGGGCGGCGTTGTGGATGACGGTGGTGCCGCGGGCAAGGCTTGCGGCCATCAGCATCACATGCGTCGCGCCGACGGAAACTTTCGGGAAGGTATAAACCGCGCCGATCAGGCCGCCCTTGGGCGCTGTGGCGTTGATGTAGCCGCCATCGATCTCCATCGTTGCGCCGAGCGCCTCGAGGCCCTCGATGAACAGGTCGACCGGGCGCGTGCCGATGGCGCAGCCGCCGGGCAGCGAAACGCGGGCGCGGCCTTCGCGCGCCAGAAGCGGGCCGATGACCCAGAAGCTTGCGCGCATCTTGGACACCAGCTCGTAAGGTGCCGTGGTATCGACAATGGTGCGGCAGGTGAAATGCACGGTGCGGGAATAGGCCTCGCCCTGGCTCTCGCGGCGACCGTTGACGGAAATATCGACGCCGTGATTGCCGAGAATGCGGATGAGCTGCTCCACGTCAGCCAGGTGCGGCACGTTTTCAAGCGTCAGCGTGTCGCTGGTCAAAAGCGATGCGATCATCAACGGCAGGGCGGCGTTTTTGGCGCCGGAGATGGGAATGATGCCGTTTAGCTTGTTGCCACCCGTAATTCTGATGCGATCCATGCGTCCCTACGGGCCTGTGCCCGCCTTTCTTTATCGTGCCTTGCGGAAAGGCGCGTCCTTAGAC
>QFOL01000038.1 GCA_003241215.1 Agrobacterium fabrum | reverse complement strand
GAGATCGGGGAAAGGCACGGCGGCGAGCAGGGACTTCGTATAGGGGTGAACCGGAGAGCGCATCAGGATTTCGCGCGGCGCCAGCTCCACGATACGGCCCTCGCACATCACGGCCACGCGGTCGGCCATATAATCCACCACTGCAAGATTGTGCGAGATGAAGAGATAGGTCAGCCCGAGATCCTGCTGCAGATCCTTCAGCAGGTTGAGGATCTGCGCCTGCACGGAAACGTCGAGGGCGGAAACGGGTTCGTCGCAGATGAGAAGTTCGGGACCGAGCGCCAATGCCCTGGCGATACCGATACGCTGCCTCTGTCCGCCCGAGAAACTATGTGGGTAACGGTTCAGCGCGCTTTCTCCGAGACCGATGGCCCTGACGAGATTGCGCACTTTCTCCGCACGGTATTTCGCATCGCCCCGCCCGTGGATTTCCAGCGGCTCGCTCAGGATGTTACCGACGGTCATGCGTGGGGACAGTGACGATATCGGGTCCTGGAAGACCATCTGTATCTTCGACCGCAGTTCCTTGAGATCTCCATCCCTGGCATTGAGGACATCGATATCGCCCTCTGGCCGGTGAAAGGTCACCGAGCCTTCATCCGGGCGAACGGCGCGCATGAGGATTTTGCTGACAGTGGTCTTGCCGCTGCCGCTTTCACCCACCAGACCGAGGCATTCTCCGCGGCGGATTTCAAAACTGACGCTGTTGACCGCCTTGGTGGCGTTGGCGTCACCCTTGCGGAACCAACTGGACTTCCGGGTCGTGAAGGTCTTGCTGATATCGTTGACCGTCAGAAGCGGACCGGGGGTCTTATTGACCGCGGCGGTCTTCTTGCCGACAAGGCTTTCGTGGTCGATGTTGATTTCGCGCAGCGCCTTCAGCCTTTCGCCGGGCTTCATGTCGAAATGCGGCACGGCGGCCATAAGACCCTTGAGATAGGGATGGCCCGGAGCTTTGAAAATGTCGTCGACCGTGCCGGCTTCCATGATCTCGCCCTGATAGATCACGGCGACCTCGTCGGCGATGTTGGCCACCACGCCGAGATCGTGGGTAATGAGCAGCATGCTCATGTTCAGCCGGCTCTGGAGATCGCGCAGCAGCTTGAGGATTTGCGCCTGTATCGTCACATCGAGCGCCGTCGTCGGCTCATCGGCGATCAGAAGCGCGGGCCGACAGATCAGCGCCATGGCGATCATGGCGCGCTGGCGCATGCCGCCCGACAATTCGAAGGGATACATGTTCACGACCTTCTTGGGTTTGGAAAACCCCACGAGGTCGAGCGTTTCATGCATTTTTTCCGCGCGCTCCGCCGGTGACAGGACGCTGTGAATCCTGAGCGCCTCGTCGATCTGGTTGCCGATGGTGTGCAGCGGCGAAAACGAGGTCATGGGCTCCTGAAAAATCAGCCCGATGCGGTTGCCGCGAATGGCGCGGATTTCCCGGCCATCCTTCGGCAATTGCAGCAGGTCGACGGGGCCGGCTGCGGCGTTTTCCGGATCGGTGAACAGCACGCGGCCGTTCACGCGCGCCGTCTTGGGATGGATGCCCATGATGGTCTGGCCGATCACCGATTTTCCGGAGCCGGACTCGCCGACCAGAGCGGTGACTTTTCCCGGAAGGATGCGGAGGCTTGCGCCCCTGACGGCATCGATGGTGCCGCCCATGAGAGAAAACGTGACCCGCAGATTTTCAATACGGAGCAAATCTGCGCCTGCACTCATGCCAAAGGGTTCCTTGCCGTCTCTTTATCGTTGCCTTGTGACAATTTGCTCAGGAGGGCTTAAAAAGCACGTTATCGCAGGGTTTGTTGTCTGTCTACGCCTCTGAAACATCGAATTGTTTAGCGAATTCAAAGCCGGCTTCCGAAACGCGATGGCTTGCCTGAGGCCTTTTGTTTGGCGATATGTTAACGAGCGTTTCTGGATGAGGATCCATGTCCGACAAGAAATATTATGACGCTGAACTCGATAAAGCCCGGCAGTTGCAAAATAACGGCCAATATGCGGAAGCCAATGCGCTTCTCTTATCGCTGGTTGCAGCAAAAGACGGGCATCTGATGGGCGAGAGAACGGTGCTTGGCCTGCCTCGCCGGCTGCACGCCGCGCGGCTGCGGCTCGCCAAGGCCGAGGGCGATATGGTCGCCAGGATCGGTTATCAATATACGCTGGTTCCACCGCCGCAGGTCCTGGCAAAATATGCACAGTTTTCCCCGGAAGAACGTCACGTAATCAGCCTCAAAAGCCGGGAGGATATCCCGAGGCTCATTCATCAGGTGTGGATCGGGGACAAAGCCCCGCCGGTATCGGTGGAGGCCTGGGCGCGCCATGCCGCAGAACATGGTTACGGCTATCGCCTGTGGCGGGAGGCCGATCTTGAGCGGGAAGGTGTTTTTTCAAACGATGTCTTCAGGACCATGCTGGAGAAGGGCGATTATCCGGGCGCGGTGGATGTCGCCCGCTATATCCTGCTGGAGCGGTTTGGCGGCATTTATCTCGACTGCGACTGGTATCCGGCCCGCGACGATGTGAGTTTTGATGCATTCCTGCCATTGGCGGGATTGACGGCGTTTGACGAAAAAACGCCGCGTGATACCGGTCACGGCAGCATGCTGCTTGCCAATTCCTTCATCGCCGCGCCTGCCGGGCATCCGGTGTTCCGCAGGATGCTCGACGCTTTTCCTGGAATTATCGAAGAAATGCCGCGTGCGCCGGCCTGGTGGTCGACCGGCCCCTTGATCTTTACCGTCGTCGCCCGTGCGGGAAGCATCAGCCTTGCGCCGGCGGCGTTTGTTGCGGCATCTCTGCCCGATCGTACGCCTTTGGAGGATGTGCAGGCGATCAGACGGGACCTTGCCTCTCAGGCGAGTGGGCTGCTGATCGCCTGGAAATCATGGTGAGATTTCGTCGACGAGGTCTTTCGAGGAACGCCAGCGTGCGGCGGCATGCCCTGCCGTTGCTTCAAAAAGTCGCCTGAGGAAGCGCCAGACATTGTCATCATGCACGAGATGGTGCGTGAGGATGCCGGTTGTGCCGCCATTTTCAGCGGCCTTCAGGATGCGGGCGGCGGTTTCGGCGAAAAGAATGTCGTCTTCCCGGCCGCCACGGCTGCCGTGCCAATCGATCACATCGACGTGGGTATTCAGGCAGGGCGGCGGCACGGTGTTTTTCTCCGGGCCGAACACGGACAGGGCACGATAACCAAGGCCGGCCAATCCCGCGACGATACCGGCGTCTATGCGGTTCCATGGCGGCACCAGCATCGGCACCAGACGCCCGCCATGAAGGTCATGGAGCTTGTCCAGTCCGGACTGCAACTCATCGAGCACGATGTCCGGCTCACGATGCGATCCGAGTTCCTGCTTCTTTTCCTTTGTCCCGGCATAATTCACATGGGACCAGCCATGGACGGCGACCTGCGCGATGTCGGACGAATCCAGATGCTGCGCAAGCTTCTCCGTCGTCGTCTCGGGAATGACCGCGAGCGTGACCGGCGCGGAAAAGCTGCCGCAAAGGTCGAGTAGCGTGTCGAGTGCCGGTGTCGGCTCCACCGCATCATCGTCCCGGAGCCAGAGGTCGGCCTTTAGGCCGCGCCGGTCGCATTCATCCAGCGCCGCAACGAGTTTTTCCAGACTCATGATCGTCGTGCCTTTGCTTGCAACAGGATATGGTTCAGTTTTGCCGCGGCATTTTCCAGAGATCGTTCGTTGGCGACGAACAGGCGGGCCGCCTGTGCCAGTTCTTCGCGCTGTCTGTCGTCACCGAGCAGGGTCTTGATTGCCTCGGCATAGGCGGCTCTATCATTTTCTGGTGTCAGTAATCCTGTGGCTCCGGATTTTACCACTTCGGGAACACCGGCCACTTTTTCGGCCACGACGGGCAGGCCGGCGGCCTGCGCCTCGAGATAGGCGAGACCATAGGCTTCGCCATGGCCCGGCCAGACATAGAGAGATGCCTTTGAAAGAAGCGCGGCGATCTCATTTGCGGTTTTTTGCCCGTGCCAGACAAGGCGGCGATCGGGAAAGCCGCTGAACATGGCCTCGACGGACCCGCGTTCCGGTCCGTCGCCGATGATATCGAGCACCCAGTCGAGATGCTGCGGCAACAGGGCGAGCGCTTCGGAAAGCGCGCGATAGCTGTCGAGTTTGTCGCCCGCCCGCATCATGGCGACGGTGATGAGTCTCGTGGGTTCCGGGCGGGGTGTGTTGGTGAGAAAGGCTCCGGCGTCGATGAAGGGCGGCAACATCGCCCATCGCAGGGCGGGCGAGGCCCGCACAAGCCCATCACGATCCCGTGCGGTGAAGCAGATATTGACCGCGGCTTGGTTCACTGCGGCCAGCAGACTGTCCTGCACCACCTGCCAGCCCATCCCGTTGCGTTTGGGCGAGTAGGACGCTTCGGCAGTGATGTAGGGAATATCGAAGCGCCCGGCCAGTTCCGGCCCAAGCAAATCCGGCGCCTTGTAATAGGGGTGATAACAGAACCAGAGGTCCGGCGGCCCCTCCTGTCGCCAGCGCTGCGCGATGGTTTCAATTTCGCGCGTTGCCTGTTCGGCAAGCGAAGTCCGGGCCGGGTCGTCCGGTTGCTTCAGGAAGCTGCGCAATTCGGAAGCGACGAAAACCTCGTGGCCGCCCATCGTCATCGCCTTCATCAGCAAACGGGCCATCAGCCGGTCGCCGGAGGGAACGGGATGGTTTGGTGATTTGAGCGGCGAATAAAAGGCGATCTTCATGGCGATGGTTGTGCGTTGTTGGCGGCTTGGGCGTCAACCGGAATTTGAAAGGGCCGAGCCTTGACAGGTCAGCCATTCTTGCCCAACTGAATGGCATCTTTTGTATATGCGCGGAGCGTGACACGCTTTGACTTCTCCAGACATTTCCCAGACCCTGCTTTCCAGCATCGACAACAAAAGCGCCAAGGCAGGGGTAATCGGCCTCGGCTATGTCGGCCTGCCGCTTGCCATGACGATCGCCAGGGGCGGTTTCAAGGTTGTCGGTTTCGATATCGATCCCGGTAAAATTACCGCGATCGATGCGGGCCGCAGCTATATCGAGGCCGTTTCGGACGAGGTGCTGGCAAGTGTCCGCCAGAATGACGGCTTTGCGGCCACCTGCGATTTCTCCAGGCTGGCCGAATGTGATGTCATTGCCATCTGCGTGCCGACGCCGCTCACGAAATATCGTGAGCCTGACCTTTCTTATGTCGAAAGGACCTGTCGGGAAATTGCGGCCCATCTGCGCAAGGGGCAACTTGTGGTGCTGGAATCGACCACCTATCCCGGCACGACCGATGGGGTGGTGAAGACCATTCTGGAAAGCACCGGGCTTGTTTCCGGCACTGATTTCTTCATCGGCTTTTCACCAGAACGCGAAGATCCCGGCAATCGCGATTTCGAGACTTCGACTATTCCGAAGGTGGTTGCGGGCGATGGTGACGCCGCTGGAAAACTGATGGCGGCTTTCTACGGTTCGGTGGTCAAAAAGATCGTTCCCGTTTCCACCAATGCCACGGCGGAAGCGGTGAAAATCACCGAAAACGTCTTCCGCGCGGTCAATATTGCCCTCGTCAACGAACTCAAGGTCGTTTACGAGGCCATGGGCATCGACATATGGGAGGTGATCGATGCGGCGAAAACCAAGCCGTTCGGTTTCATGCCCTTTTATCCCGGTCCGGGCCTTGGCGGGCACTGCATACCGATCGACCCGTTTTATCTCACCTGGAAATCGCGGGAATATGAATTGCCGACGCGGTTCATCGAGCTTGCCGGGGAAATCAATACGGGCATGCCGCGTCACGTCATCGGGCGGGTCGCCGAAGCGCTCGACATCCATTCCGGCAAGGCGCTCAGCCGTTCGAAGGTGCTGGTCGTTGGTCTCGCCTACAAGAAAAACGTGCCCGACATTCGCGAAAGCCCGTCGCTGAAGCTCATCGAGCTTATTCAGGAGCGCGGCGGCGAAGCGGCCTATTATGATCCGCACGTGGCGGAGATCCCTAAAACCCGGGAATATAGCCACCTGATGGGCATGAAATCGGTGTCATGGGACAGGCGGACGATCGGCGCATTTGACGCGGTTCTTGTCGCGACCGATCATGACAATGTCGATTATTCCGCTCTAAGCGAATGGGCGCCGCTCATCATCGACACACGGAATGTCTTCGCGCGCCGGGACATAGCCGCAAAACATATCATCAAGGCCTGACAGGATGAGCAGACTGGACAGCTTCATTCGCCGGTTGACCGCGCAGCGGGACATCCTCAACCATGTGGAGGCCGATCTCGATCTGCCGGATGAGGGCGTGTTGATGGAAATCGGGCTTGGGAACGGGCGTACTTTCAACCACCTTCAGGAACTGTTTCCCCACCGTCGCATCATTGCCTTTGACAGGGCCATGGGTGCCCATGCCTCCTCGGTTCCGGCGGCGGAGGATCTCGTGATCGGTGAAATCTCGCAAACCGCTCCGGCTTTCATCGGCGCGGAAGCGGCGATGGTGCATGCGGATATCGGCACGGGCTATCCGGAAAAGGACGCCGTGACGCTGACATGGCTGCCAGATATTGCGGCAGGCATGCTGGCGAAGGGCGGTATTGCGGTCAGCGGCCTGCCGTTGGATCATCCCATGCTGAAGCCGCTGCCGGTTCCGGCAAGCGTGCCGACGGATCGCTATTTTCTTTATCGCAAGATTTGAAACGGACAGCCGGGCAGCAGACGCCAGGATTTCTTTATAGGTAACGCTCGCTCTCCTGTTTCGAGAGCAGGAACACTTTCATCTGCGAGTTTCGCCCGCGAATGGCGATCTCTTCGCTTCTGAGATCGGCAATATCCTGCCCCGCCTGAATGATGGCCGGTTCGGAAACGACGATGGCGGCGCCGAATTCCTTGGCCTTGGATTCGAGTCTGCTTGCCACGTTTACGGTGTCGCCGATGGCTGTCAGGGTTTTTGCCGCGCCATATCCCATGACACCGACGATGCTCGGACCGGAATGAATCCCGACCACCACTTCCAGACGGACGGCGAATTGTTGCTCCAGCCCTTCGTTGAGGATCGCGATGTCCCGCAATATGGTCGCGGCTGCCTTCATGGCGTTGCGGCAGGCATGGGCATTATCCTCGCCAAGTCCGAAAAGGGCCATGGCGCCGTCACCGATGAATTTGTCGAGATGGCCGCCCGTCTGTTCGACGGCCTGGCCGACGATGGTGAAGTAGCGGTTCAGCAGGAAGACGACATCATAGGGCAGTTTCGCCTCGGATAGTGTGGTGAAGTTGCGCAGATCGCAGAAGAGGATGGCGATTTCCTCTTCCCTTCCGGGGCGGGCCGGCTGCGCATCCGCCGGCAGGTCACTCTGCTGGGGCGGCGAAACGAGAAGCGCGATGCTGAGATCGCTGGTCGGGCGCAGCTGGCATCCGAGCCGCACATCAGAATCGGCATGGATGCGTCTCAATGTGGTTTGTTCTATATCTCCGGGCGGGGGAAGCGGGCCCTTGCTGTTTAGAACCTTGACCCGACAGGTTGAGCAGCGACCCTTGCCGCCGCAGACGGAATAATGCGGAATTCCCGCAAGGCGGCTGGCTTCCAGAATGCTGAACCCGGCCGGTACATGCGCCTGCGCGCCATGTTCATAGCGGATTTCGATCGCCGTCAATCGTTGTCGAAAGCTGCGTACGCCACGCATTGCGAAAACCAGCATTACCGCGCCGATGAACAATGTCTCCGCCGTGCCGGAGATGAAGCGGATCTGTGTTTCCATTTCCCGCTGTAGCGGCAGCTCGTCCTTTTGAATCGTGTTGTCGACAAGTCCGGGCGGAAGCGCGTATTTTTCATCGATTTCCGCCAGCCAGCGGCCGGCGTCGCTGAAGCCAAGCAGCGCCAGCAGCGGCAACATCACGGCGACCGTCATAAACAGCCCGGCTATGCGTGGATACCAGTCCCGGTAACGCAACCAGAAATAAAGGCCGATGCATCCGTGGACCCAGATCACAATCAAGGCGAGGCTTTGCCAGGCGCCCTGTATCGGATTGTTGATCCACAGCCGGCGGATGACCGAGTAGTAGCCGACATCGATGCCGTAGAGCATGTGCGACACGCGGATATTGACGGCGTGGCCGATGATCAGGAACGGGATGGACAGGCCGAAGATGACCTGAAGCGCTTCGCGGAGCGGCATGCGCAGCGTTCTGCGCAGATAAAGCGAACGCAGGACAAGGCAGACATGCACCAGAACCGAACCATAAAAAAGCAGGCTGCTGACGGGATTGAGCCAGATCAGGCTGAACCATTTTCGCGCCCGCTCGGCGGTATCGATGGAGATGAGTGCGAGGGAATGATTGAAAAGATGGGAAAATACGAAAGCAAATATGATGAGGCCGGATAAAATCCGGGCGTGTCTCAAATTGGTCTCCGAAAAGAAACGGATCATGCAAATCCCATCATGTGGCCATTCGACGCAGAATCATCATGTAGTATGTGGTGGCACCCTTATTGCAGGGCGTCTCGTGGCAATATCGTGGAGCAATTGATCGGGAACGGTCAATTGTGCGTGTTCGAATGCCCGCCTGGCAGAGCATGCCGGATCCGGACTTCAAAAAGCGGTCGGGTAGGCGTCCGACCCTGGCGAACGCCATCTTGCCTCAGAGTTCGATGACCTGACCGTCCATGGCCGCGAATGCACCGCCAAACCGGGCTTTCGCCTGTTTTTCGATACTGTCCAGTTCCTCGTCGCTGCGGCTTGGGGCGTGGTGGATGAAGCCGACACTTTTTGCGTCGGCCAGTTTGGCGAGGCGGATCGCCTGTTGCCAGGATGAATGGCCATAGCCGCGATAAAGGCTCATCTCGTCATCTGTGAACATGGCATCGTAGAGGAAAAGGTCGACGTCCCTGATCAGGTCGAGGACGGTTTCGTCGACACTGCCCGGCTCATGTTCGGTATCGGTGATGATGGCAAGGGATTTTCCTTCCCAGTCCAGCCGGTATCCGATGGCGTTGCCGGGATGATTGAGCATTCCGGTTCTGATCGAAAGGCCGGGATGCACATCAAGTGCGTCGCCCGGCAGGAAGTCCCGCGTCGCGATCTTGGCGCAACAGATCTCCAGCGGCACGGGGAACCAGGGTGGGCTCATGAAGTCCTTGAGCATTTCCCGGGTCGTCATGGTGCCGGCGAGGTGGCCGGACCAGATGGCGACATCGTTGGAGCTATTATAAAAGGGTTTGAAATAGGGAAAGCCGACAATGTGGTCGTAATGGCAATGCGAGAAGAACAGGTTGACGTCGCGAATGCCTTCCGCCCGCAGGGCAAGACCGGCGGGATGCAAGCCCGAACCCGCATCGAACAAAAGAACGTGATCGCCGCATCTTACCTCGATGCAGATGGTATTTCCGCCGTATTTTCGGAAGTTTTCACCTGAAACGGGAAGCGTTCCCCGCGCACCCCAGATCTTTACCCGAAAATTTCTATTACTTTCCCGACTTGCTGTGTCGGAATCGAACGCCATGACACACCCCAATAACAACGGAATCTTGCACGCTTTCCTCCCATGAAGCCCGTTGTCTCTACAGATTATTATATCCGCCCGTTTTTGGCGGATGCCTTTACCCTTATTCAGTCAGCATTTCATTTATATTGCAATAGTACGACATTTATTTTTCCAATATCGACCGTCATGGTAGCAAGGAATTGCCGCTTATGTTCTGGCGTTTGCGCGCGCTTTGCTCAGTTCCGCCGTGGTCTGGGTAAGGCGTTCGGCCAGAACACGCATGACCTTGATCGTGATGTCGGGGAAATCGGACATGAGCTTGAAGAACTGTTCCTTGCCGATACGCAGGGCTTCCACATTGGTGGAGGCGCGCACGGTCGCGGTTCTGACGCTATCACAGAGGATGGCGATTTCGCCGACGATGGCATTGCCGGTCATTTCGGCCACTTTCAGTGTGCCCGAAGGGGAGTCGACCAGTACATCCACCTTTCCGGTGAGGAGAACATAGGCCGCATCGCCGACATCTCCCTGCCGAAACAGCACGTCGCCGGCATGGTAGGACACCCGGTCGGACGCGAATGCGAGCAGTTTCAGTTTCGACGGTTCCATCTCCGAGAAAAACGGAACCCTTTTCAGCATTTGAATTTCGTCTTTAAACAGCATTGACTTACCCTGTTCTTGTTCCACCTCGGCCGCATTCTTGGACTTATGTTGCGACCATGTCCTTGAATGTACCGTTTTCCTCGGCGAGAGTCTCGTAACTTCCGTCGGCGGTGATCAGGCCCTGGTGAACAACGATCACACGCTCGAACAGGCGAGAGAGGGTCGCATTCGACAGAACCCATACGATCGCTGGGTTATTGTTGTTCTGTTTCAGGAGTGTGATGACCCGCTCGACAATTTCCTCCTGCTGTCGGGGATCGAGGCCGGGTAGAGGGCGGTTGAAGACGTAATAATCGGATTTGCGGATCAGCGCCCTTGCGAGATTGAGCTTTTGGCGCTGGAGCGGGCCGAGCCGCTTGCCGCCGGCGCCCAGGTTGAAGTCCAGACCCACCGCCAGCACACGCTCATAGACACCCTGTTTGCGCATGACATCGGCGACAATGCGGGTGATGCGCCGCGAGGCGTCCGTATAGCGATGGCTGACCTTGCCGAAGAGGATGTTGTCCAGCAGGCTGGTTGCGCTCATATATTTGCTCGGATCGTAGATTTCGATCACGTTTTTCAGGCTGTCGGGCAGGTTCTCGTGGAACATGTGCCGGACTTCGACGATCCGGTTCATGATCTCCGGCGACAGCAGACCGAAACGCTGGCGAGGTTCGATGTAGAAGAAGCTGAGCCGCAGCATTGCGCGCTTTTCGCTTTCATTGGCGTCGTCGAAACTCTTGCCCTGAAGGCGTTGCAGCATCTGCTGATAGACCGGAATGTCATCCGGCGTCATGAAGGTGAGCTGCTGGAAGAACGGGTGGTCTCCCGGCAGGTCGGCAAAGATTTCCACGATGTTTTCAGCAATCGTGTAGCCCATTTCGAACAGGGTTTTCACGAGGCCGGTCTCCCGCATCAGCGAACGGAAATAGTCGCTTTCGATGACGGTCCTGATCGTCTGGGACGGATCCCGCATGGTGCCGAACAGCAGGTTTTCGCCGACCGTCGCCTCGCTATTGTAGCTATCGAGCTCGAAAGGCGCGATAAGGCCGCTCAGATTTTCCTTTTCCAGTTCGGCGCGCAGGACATGCCGAAGTTCCACGATGCGGGCGGCGAGATGCAGGTCCGTCAGGGGATCGATCGATGAGCGAAGGGCGAATTCCAGAATGTCCTGCGACAGTTCCACGCTGTCGAGGACGGCAAGAATCGCCTGGATGAGGTTTTCCGGCTTGCCGTCTCCAGCGGGGCTGGAGGCATAGTCGATCCATTCGCTGTTGATGTCGATCAGCGGATTGCCCGCCATCTTGGCTTCGCGGATCTCCCACTTGCGGTGCTCCAGCGCTGCACCCTCGTAATTCTTATCCGCAAGCGGCGCATGTTTGAGGCCGTAAAGCAGATTGTCCTTCAGGCTGGCGTGGAAGAAATAGCTGTCCGAGGAGACATAGGAAATGCGTCGCCCGGTGAGCGATTCCGGTAGTTCCAATATGTCGACGTCGTTGATGCTGACCTTGCCGGAGGTCGGCCAGAGCGTGCGGCCCATTGCATCCGCCAGCGCCTCGGCGCCCGAGCCGCCGACGATGGCGATTACCTCACCCGGCTCGATCTTCAGCGATGCCTGCTCCAGAAGCCGGCTGCCGCTGTCGTCCTCGAGCGTCAGATTGGCGACGACGATCGGGGCGCTGATCGCAGCGACGGCGCCGGGAGACAGTTTCTGCACCTTTTCGTCGATCATGTTCGGTGCATCGAACTGCTCGAAGACCTGCTCGTATTTCACCTGCACGTCCTGACGCGCCTGATCCCAGTCGATCAGTTCCTTCAGCGGCCCGGGCAATTCCTTATAGGCATTGATGACGGCGACCAGCTGCCCGACATCGAGGCTGCCCTTCAGGGTGAGATAACCGCCGAGCGCATAAAAGAAGAAGGGTGTCAGCTGTGCGAGGAAGTTATTGATAAATTTGACCAGAAATTTCCACTGGTAGAGATCGTAACGGATCTTGAAGATGTCGCCGAGCCGGTGCGAGGCATCCGCGCGCTCGTAATTGGACGTGTCATAGGCGTGGATGGTGCCGATGCCGTCGACCATTTCGCCGATGCGTCCGGCAAGCTGGCGGGCGCTCAGCTGCCGCTGGCGGCCGAGTTCGATGAGGCGGCGGCGCATTTTAGGAATGATGCCCACCTGGATCGCCGCCATGAAAGCCGCGATCAGACCCAGCCAGAAGTTCTGAACCAGAATGAAGAAGAGTGCGGAGAGCGCCTGGCCGCCGAGAAGCGCCGGCTGCACGAAGGCGTCGCCGGTGAAGCCGCCGAGCGGCTCCACCTCGTCCTTCACCATGCTGGAGATTTCAGCGCCCTTGACCCGCTTGAAATGGGAGGGCGGGAACCGCAGGATCTTGTCTATGAGCTCGAAGCGGATACGCCGCAGAAGCCGCTCGCCGAGGCGGCCCTTGTAGGTATTGATGTAATATTTGAAGAGCCCGTTGATGATGACAAGCGCAAGGAAGGTCAGGCTAAGCGCCATCAGCATCGACATGCGGTTGAGCTCGAGCCCGGGGAACAATGTCACGGTGCCCCAATAGGGGATGTCGACCGTGAGATGCATGAAAAGCTGCGTCGCGTTCGCCCCTTCGAACCCGTCCCCCTGAATAGGCCCGTTGACGATCTGCTTGGGCAGATCGAAAGCAAGGAAATAGGGGATCATCGACAGAGCCACGATCAGCAGAATGAAAAGCTGCTGCCGCCTCGTGTGCGACCAGATATAACGCGTAAGGCTTTGTTCCATATAAAACTTCTATGACCTGTCGGGCGAGGCCCGGCGTGTTGGTTTGCGCGGTGTCTAGACGATCCGGTGGCCGGGTGGCGCAACCTCCTCCTGCAAATAGGTATGGGACTCGCTATTTATCAGTATATTCAAGCGGTTTCGAGCAAAATAGCGGTCCTGCAGAGACTTGTCCGTCATGCCGGCGATTGTTTTTTCAGGGGCGTGTATCGCAAGTGATATAAATGCGACTGTATTTTTAGACTTCTCTAATGTTGTTGTTTTTATTGTAGAACAGGCGTTAAGACGCTTCGATACAATGATCCCGTAATGGTTGAGCCAAACACTGGCACAATGATGGCAAGGTCGATGGCGATAGATATTTCAGAGCATGCAGGCAGCGATCCGTCCCTTGATACATTGTCGCTTTCCGGCATTGCATCGAACGGGGCTATTGCCCATCCCGTGTCTTTTGGCGGGCTCACCGGCATTTTTCATCCTGCACGGGAAGAGGCAAGGCAGGCTCATGCCGTTCTTTTTGTCAGCCCCTGGGGGATGGAGGAGCTGTGCAGCCGCAAGTTCCAGCGGGTTCTGGCCGAGCGGCTGGCTGATTGCGGTGTCGCGAGCCTGCGATTCGACTATCTTGGCGCGGGTGACGCCTTCGACCCCGATGATGCCGGCCGTACGGCGGACTGGCTTTCCGATACGCGCGCGGCACTCGCCTGTCTGAAGCGCCTTTCCGGATGCGCCGACGTGATTGTCGTTGCGCAGGGCCTCGGTTGCCTGATGGCGGCGCAGGCGCTTGCTGATGTAGCCGAAGCGGGCTCTATGGCGTTTCTGGCGCCTGTCGTTTCCGGCCGCGCCTATCTGCGTGAACTGGCGATGTGGTCGTCCATGATCGATGACGGCCTTGGCCTTCGGCCCGGACAACGCATGGCCGAGGCGGGATCGATTGCCGGCATGACCATGCCTGGGGGTGTTGCCGATGCGATCAAGAAGGCCAATCTTTCAAACCTCACTGTCGCTCCGGCGCGCGCCATTCTGGTTCTTTCCCGACCGGGCCGCGCAACCGATGCCGATTTCGCCCGGCACCTCGCCACCATCGGCGGTACGGTGCAGGAGGCGGAATTTTCAGGCTATGACGATCTCGTCTCCAGCCCGACGCTCTCGAAAATATCCGACGATGTGGTGAAGAGGCTGGTCGACTGGGTCCTGTCGCAGACCCATGCCGGGAGCCCAACGACCTCGGGGGAGGATGTCACCCTCAATGCCGCGCAGCACGGCCGTGGTTTTTTCGAGCAGCCGGTACAGTTTGGCGAAGGTGGACGGCTTTTCGGCGTGCTCTGCACGCCGGACGACCGGGAGGTCGTTTCTTCCGTCCTTCTGCTTGGCGCCGCCTATGACCGGCATGCCGGCTGGGGCAGGCTTTCGGTGCAGATGGCCCGTATATTGGCGCGTGAAGGTGTCGCATCGCTTCGCTTTGATGCGGCCAATATTGCCGACAGCCCTCCGGTCAAGAATGTACCCGATCAGGTTCTCTACGATGTGGCGCAGAATGACGACGTCGCCGCCGCACTCGATTTTCTCGGTATGCGCGGCAAAGGACCTTTCATTGCGGCAGGCCGGTGCAGCGGCGCTTATCTCGCTTTTAACGGCGCGCTTGCCGATGACCGGATCGGAGCGGTGGTGGCGGTCAATCCGGTTGTCTTCCACTGGCGCAAAGGCCGCTCGGTGGATGAAGCCCTGCATAAGCGACCGCGCTCCTTCGGAGAATATAGCCAGCGTTTTCGCCAGGGCGCGACATTCAAGCGCCTCATCAGCGGCGATGTCGATGTGGTGAGTGCCGGGCTGAATATCGCCAAGGCGACAATGAAGCGGCTTTCGACAAAAACGGCGAGGCTGTTCCGCAGGGGCAGCGAGGAAGGACGCGCCGTTTTCAGCGCTTTCGACCGGCTGAAGGCGAAGGGCATCGCCATTCGTCTGCTCTATAGCGACAATGACGATGGTCTCGAGCATTTCCAATATTACTTCGATGCCAATGGCGAAGGGTTGGCGGCCTATCGGAACGTATCTCTGACCATTATTCCCGATGCCGATCACAATCTTTCAACGCCGCAGGCCAAGGACATCTATATCGAGGCGGTGAAGCGACTGGCTCTAGAAGGAAAACCGCCGGCCGGAACCCAGTGACATCACCTCTCCGGAAGGCGGAGTTTCGGTGGTTTCCGCCTCCGGCAGAAGGCTGATTTTTCTCGTTTCGCCGGGGCCGAGATGAAACCAGTTTTCTGAGGTGCGATACCCCGGTGCTGCGATATGGACGGATTGCGCCAACCGGTCCGTGCCGATTTCGAGGAACCAGTTGCCATTTGCTTCGCTGATCGCAACCTGAAGGTTTGCGGCATGCAGCGCCTTTTTCCGGCCGAGCGGAAAATGGAAGGCGTCGGCGATGACATGTCCGGTCGTGACGTCGCGAAGCCGGGCAACCGTCACATCATGGGATGGCGGGCCAAAACGATAGGCATAGGTCGTATCGAAAAACGCGCCGAAAAGGTCGGTTGCGGCAATCGTCTGGCTCTGCCGTGGCGAAAGCGTCAGCGGTCGTTTGGCGTGGACGACGGGCTGCATGCCTTCGCGCAGGCAGCTTAGCTCCAGCATGGCTTCGAAAGCGCCGCCGCTCTCGTTGAGGATATGAATATCCAAGCCATTGGTGCCTTCGTCGGAAAGGCTGACCTGGATGGGACGGAACGCCCTTTTTAGCGCGTGCCAGACGGATTTGGGCCGGCCAGCGGCATCGATGATGCCCCAGCCCGCGCCGGGAACGAGATCCTGCAGGGTCCAGACCAGAGCGCCCTGACAAGGGGAACAGCTGCGCCGCCATTCGGCAAAAGTCGCTTCCATGACCTCGGCCGTCGCAGCCCGGGACATGTCGAGATAAAGGCCGCCGTCTTCGCGACGCAGAACATCCGGTTCGACGTCGTAAAGCAGTTTCAGATAATGGTCGCGAACATCCTCGAAATCCCAGGAGGCGCCGCGATCGCGCGGTGTGCGGGCTTTCCATCGTGGATCGTGCACGGCGATGCCGGGAAGATATCTGTCCAGCGTTTCCTGTTCGGGAATATTGGCGAAGGCGAGGCATTCCGCGGCAAAGCGCA
Source organism: Agrobacterium fabrum (assembly GCA_003241215.1). Lineage (GTDB taxonomy): Bacteria > Pseudomonadota > Alphaproteobacteria > Rhizobiales > Rhizobiaceae > Agrobacterium > Agrobacterium fabrum_A. The sequence continues at coordinate 4,487 of QFOL01000038.1, read as the reverse complement.
GATCGGCGCGCCGCGCATCTTCCAGCGGGCGACAATAGGCGCCCACGCCGTAATAATGGCCGACCCCGACGTTAGGAAAAAAGGGCAATGCACCGCCGGAGGGGGAATTGGCGACATAGGCCGCATCCGGCCGCTTCTCGGCGAGGAGTTCCGGCAGGACCTCCTCGGTGAGCGTTCCTTTCCATATCTGCTCCGGCAGACCGAGCATCGCGCCCTGCTGGTACATTTCACTGCCGCCGCAGAAGACGGTGAGCGATGGAGAAAGCGCGGTGGCTTCGAGGAACTGCGAGATTTCCGTGACGATATGCTGGCGCAGGCTCTCGTCCTTTGCCGGGTAATCGAAATTGGCGAGCATGGCGTCCTGCCAGACCATGATGCCGAGTTCATCGCAAAGCGCGAAGAATTCCGGCGTCTCATAAGCCATGGTGCCGCCGATGCGGATCATGTTCATGCCGGCTTCCGCGGCTTTTCCAAGCCAGGGCTCATAGTCTGGTTTTGTTCCCGGCAGGCGCACAATATCGGCCGTCGTCCAGACCGCGCCGCGGCAGAAGACCGGCTGACCGTTCACCTTGAGGCCGAAACCGTTACCGTCTTCGCCATGATCGATCTCGATCCGCCGGAAGCCGGTACGCCCCAGCTGATGTTGTTCGCCGTCCAGTTCCAAAAGCGTGTCGTGCAGCGCAGGCCGGCCATGGGTGTGCGGCCACCATGTTTCGACATCGGGTATGTGGAGCTCGCCGGAAAACTTGCCGTTCTCATCCCTGGAAAGATCGGCGCTGTAACCCGCGCAGCCAAGCCGTGCCGATTTTATGGGCCGGCTGGTTTCCAGCACGATGCCGATCGTTCCCGTTCCTGCCTCGTCCAATGAGGATCGGAGCGTGCAGAGCACCCCGTCCTGCCTTATCAGGCTGATGGGCCGCCATGGGCCGGCGGCGTGGATTTCCGGGCACCAGCCGGGCATGTAACCGAGTGCGGTGGTGCGGATCAGCCGTAACCCCTGCGTATTCATCATCTGCGGCCGCCAGCGGGCGCGGGGACCGGTTTTTTCAAGTCTCGGCGCAAGCGCCCGGAAGCAGATCGAAAGCTCGTCCGCGCCCGTCAGTTCGACAGGCACTTCCAGCCTTTCGAACATGCTCTGGCTCGCGGCGATGAGCTCGCCGTTGAAGAAGATTTCGGCAATGGTGGAGAGACCGTCGAAACGCAGGGTGGCGCGTTCGCGCGCATCGGAAATCATCGTCAGCCGATACCAGGCATCCCTGTCATTGAGAGGCGCCGGGGCAAGGCGGTCGAATTTTCCAACCGCTTCCAGAGCCTGCGCCAGGGTGCCGGGAACGGAGACGTGAAGGCTTTCAAGCGAGGCGGGAATATCGGATGGCGTCTCGCAGGCATCGGCGGGCGTCAGCGTCAGCGTCCAGCCTTCGCTCAGCAATTCCTCGCTTTCGCCGGGAAGATAAGTCCTCACGCGGCCTCGCTGGCATCAGTGAGTTTAGTCGCAAGCGCTTCCATCACGCCATCCCACGCATCCGCTGCCGGATCGAGCACGGTGGCCAGCGCATCAAATTTACGGCGGGTGACGGCGCGGGCGAGCTGGAACTGCACGGTCTTGGCAACCTCGGAAATCTTGAGCGCGTGGTCTCTTGCTTCAGAAAAACCGTCCGCGTCCAGCCATTCGAGGTGGCTTGCCGCAAGTTCGAAATTAGCGCCGAGCTGGCGCAGCGTGTTGAAGGCATATTTGTGGAAAAAACCGAAGGGTCGGTCGGCGACCTTTTCCACCTGCGCCGGAAAAACGCCGGCAAAAGCGCGGACCGGGTTGGCGGAGGGTCGCCTGGAAAAATGAAACTTCAGGAGCCGTTCGGCCGTCTTGCGAATATGTGCGGGCGAGGGGCTGCTGTCCGCGAATTTTGCAAATTCGGTATAGGGCAGGAATGGCGGATCGGTCTCGGCCAGATGGTGCTGGAACAGGCCGTCGAAGTCTTCGCCGGACAGATGGAAGAAGCCGGCATTGTGGAAATAGTCGAGTTCGCGCTTCGCGAGGTCGAGCCGGTTGATGGCGATGGTGGTCTTGCCGTGTTCCTTCCGGTAGCCCACCCCATGGGTATCGGGCATATAGAAGCTGTCCATCTCGATCAGGCAGATGCGGCCGCGTTCCAGCTGCGCCTCGATGTGGTTTTCCACCCGGTCGAAGATCGCAAGTTCGGTGGCGCGAACGCCATAAAGCGCTTCGAGGTCTTCCAGCGGCACCTTGAAGAAGGTGAACTGGTCGCCTTCGAAGTCCTGCGTCAGCGTGAAACCGAACATGGCTTCCGGGGATAAGCCTTTCGAGGCCAGCACCTCGATCCACAAATCGATGTAGCAATTGGTTTCCGGCCACATTCTCTCGGAGGAATGAAGCGGATGCTGCACATAGTTCTTGGGATCGAGACCGGGAAAAATCTGCCGCATGAATGATCAGCCCCAGAGGGTCTCCACGACCTTCGCAGGCCATTTCTTCACATCGAGACCATGATGCGCAAACAGCGCCAGTGCGATGCGCTCAAGGCCGAAACCGACGCAGGCGGTATGGGCGACATCGCCATTCTCAAGGTTGAGGCCCCATTTCTGGCCGAAGGCATCCTGATGATAATTAAAGCTCATGCAGGCCGTCGGGCTGGTCGTTGACGTGACCGGGATCAAGAGTTCGAATTTCAGGTTCTGGTCGCGCTGGTTATTGGCCAGCATCTTGCCGGCGCGGCCGAAGAAGGGATCGTTGGCGACATCGATGGTGACGTCTAGCCCGACCGCTTTCATCATTTCCACGCCGCGATCCATCCAGGTCTGGCGGAATTCCGTGACGTCGGACTCGGTGCCCATGCAAACATATTCGCGCATGCGGAAAAGCTGCTGGCGGGCCGGATCCTTGGAGGGTTCATGGCGGAAGCAATAGGACTGAATGTCATAGAGACCGCCGCCGGCAGGCAGCGCGCCGCGCTTGGCAATCGTCGGATAAAGCGGGTAGCAGGCCGCCGGCGTCAGCACGATGTCTGTCGCTTTCTGGTCCTTGGTCCAGTCACCGCCCTCATCCATGGTTTTCAGCAGGCTGACATGGTCGAGCTCACAGCCGCAGAAGGAATGGACCGTGCCGGCGAGCTGCGGGAAGCTCTTCATATAACCGCTCTTTTCGAAATAGGCGCGGTTGATGCCGGGCGGAAAGCGGATCGCTTCGGCGCCGTCAGCGCCGCCCGTGCGGTCGATCAGCCGCTCGAAGGCGGCAATGACATCCTCGAACTGGCCGCTGCGTCCATAAAGACCGTCCACACCCGTTTCAATCAGCAGGCCTTCTTCGAACAGTCGATCGAGAAACGATGTTTGCATGTCCATGGTCTTATCCCAAGAGGCTGGTGTCCTGCTTGTGAACCAGCAGGAGATTGGCGGAATTGCCAAGAATACGGTCGTTGGAAATCATCAGTCGGGCGGAATGCGCGTCACGCAGGTGCCGGCCGAGGCTGTAGGGCGTGCCGTTCTTGTAGCCCATGATGCCGCAGACCAGCATGGCGTGATCGATGATCTCGAGAATGGTTTCCGAAGAGCAGATCTTCACATTGTTCATGGCGACGGCAAAGGCCATCGACATCAGCTTTTCCGGGTCGCTCTTGGTATCCTCGTAAGCCTTGATGCCGGCGATGATGTTAGATTTCACGACCTGCAGCTTGGTGGAGACCTCGGCAAGACGGATCGCGCCGGGAGGGGCGGTGCCGGGCGACTTGCGCGCCGCGGCTCTGACGAAGGACTGGGCGCGCAGCACGGCATCCGAGGCGATGCCATACCAGACGGCGCTCCAGAGAAGATGCGAGCTTGCAAGCATGGATTGCGCGGCGATTTCCGCGAAGGGCTTCGGGAATATCTGCGCCGCCGGCGCTTGCCCGCGGAACAGGAAACCATCCGAACAGGTGCCGCGCATGCCGAGCGTATCCCAGACATGGGTCTTTTCGAGCGTGTACTGGTTTTTCAGGAAGACCGTCATCACCTGATCGGCGGGCGCGGCATCCTTGTGGGCGCGCGAGGTGATGAGGATCGCATCGGCATTGCTGCCGTAGGAAATGACGGTGGCGTCCTTTTCCAGCCGGCAGTCATCGCCTTCGACCTCTATCGCGCATATGGAGTTGCGCAGATTGCCGCCGATGCCGCCTTCCGTGGTGGCAGAACCGAGCAGCAGCTGTTCCGCCGCCACGCGGCGCATGAAGTCGGCGTGCCATTCGCTCGCCTCGCCATGTTCCACAAGGCTCGACAGCTTGATGTGGTGCATGGCGAAAATCATCGCGGCTGCGGAACAGGCCTGGCCGAGGCGGGCGCAGATATCGGCGATTTCCTGCAGGGAAGCGCTTTCGCCGCCCAGCGAATAGGGAACCTGGATGCCGAGCAGACGTTCCTGCCTCAATGCATCAACGGCTTCCTGCGGAAAGCGGCCGGTGACATCCACCTCGTCCGCATATTTGGCGGCAATTGCCGCG
>QFOL01000308.1 GCA_003241215.1 Agrobacterium fabrum | reverse complement strand
TTCATGTCAGCCACCAAGCTTGCCATCGTCGGCGTCGGCAAAATCGTTCGCGACCAGCATCTTCCCGCCATTGCAGGCAATCCGGATTTTGAATTGATCAGCACCGCAAGCCGTCATGGCACCGTGGACGGCGTTCCGTCCTATGGCACCATCGAGGCCATGCTGGAGGCCGTGCCTGCTATCGATGCGGTATCGCTGTGCATGCCGCCGCAATATCGTTACGAGGCGGCTTACGCGGCACTCAATGCCGGCAAGCACGTTTTCCTCGAAAAGCCGCCGGGCGCCACCCTTTCGGAAGTGCAGGACCTCGTCCGGCTGGCGGATTCGAAGGGCCTTTCGCTGTTTGCAAGCTGGCATTCGCGTTATGCGCCGGCGGTCGAGGCTGCGAAGGCGTTTCTGGCATCGACAAAAATCGACAGCGTGCATGTCATCTGGAAAGAGGATGTGCGTCACTGGCACCCGAACCAGGCCTGGATCTGGCAGGCTGGCGGCCTCGGCGTGTTCGACCCCGGCATCAACGCGCTTTCGATCATCACCCATATCCTGCCGCGCGCGCTGTTCCTGACCAAGGCGACGCTCGAATTCCCGGAAAACCGCGACGCCCCCATCGCCGCCGACCTGCATTTTTCCGACGTGACGAAAATGCCGGTCCATGCCGAATTCGACTGGCGTCAGACCGGCAAGCAGAGCTGGGATATCGTTGCGGAGACGGCGGCGGGACGGATGGTGCTTTCGGAAGGCGGCGCAAAACTCTCGATCAACGGCGAAGAGAAACTGTCCGAGCCGGAACGGGAATATCCGGCCCTTTACGAGCGTTTCTCCGAGATCATCAAGGCAGGCCGCTCCGATGTCGATCTCGCGCCCTTGACCCATGTGGCCGACGCCTTCCTGCTCGGCCGTCACAAATTCGTGGATTCCTTCTACGATTGAGAAGCGGCAACGCTTCCCGAAGGACAATGCCTCAAAGGGCGCGGCTGACGAAACGGTCGCGCCCTGATTTTTTGGCCTGATACAGTGCTTCATCGACACTGCACAGCAGCGTTGCCCGGTCTGTGCCCGCCTGTGGGGCAAGCGCACCGCCGATGCTGAGGCGGGCGTCCACCTCCTGCCCGTCCACGCTGAAAGGGTTGCGGAAGGCGGCCAGAAGCCGCTCCGCCATTCCATTCATGACATCGGGGCTGTCGGGCCGCGGTATAAAAATCGCAAATTCATCGCCGCCCATGCGCACGACGATGTCCTCCTTGCGGATTGCCTTGCGGATACGTCCGGCGGCGGCGGTCAGAACGCGGTCGCCGGCAGGATGGCCGAACGTGTCGTTGATGGTCTTGAAACCGTCCAGATCAAGATAGAGGACACCGAAGGCCTCGTTTGCACGCAGGGCCGCGCCGAGCTGGCCGTCGACGATCGCCTCCAGCGCCTTGCGATTATAAAACCCGGTCAGCGGATCGGTCATCGCCGCGTCACGCAATTCGCGCTCGGCCAGACTCATGGTGAAATTGGCTTTCTGAAGCCGCAGCAATGCAGCCGCCAGCAACGCGAAGTGCCTGAGATTGTCGATTTCGATGCGGGAAAAATTTCTCGGCACCGTATCGACCAGACAAAAGGCGCCGACAACAAGGCCGGGCTCAAGCTCGATCGGCGCACCCGCATAGGACCGCAGCTCCGGTCCCCCTTTGACATAGGACATGAAGCGGAAATGCGGATGCTCGGTCAGATCGGAAATCACCACCACATCCTGCTTGGCGATGACGCGGTTGCAGATCGACAGGTCGCGCGGGCATTCCGACAATTCCATTCCCGCCTGCTCGGCGATATGAAGCCAATCCTCATCGACAATGTTGACCGCCGCACGCGCCACGCCAAAAACCCCCTGCCCCAGCTGCGACAGCACTTTCAGCTCCGGCATCCCGGCACTCTTGAAAGACATGATCGACCGCACCGCGACCAGACGCTCGGTTTCTCCCTCCGGTCGCGATATCGCCTGTCCCATGCTCATGTCCTTCTGCTGTTTCGCTACAGGAAGTCGCTCTCGATCAAGGCGGGATCAAACGAACCGCCCCAATCGAAGCGGAAGCCAGTTTCCGCTACGTTTCCTTTCGGCGCATAATGCAAAAACCGGCAAATGACGCCACATGCGAATTTTTGCCGGTCCGTTTGCATATGGAACCAAACGCGGAAATACCCAACCTGCGGTGCGATCAGGCCTTCTTCTGCCAGCGGCCTTCAGGCGACTGCTGCCAGTAGGTCAGGGAATGCCCCTCAGTCTTCAGTCTTTTCCAGTGATTTCGCGCCGTTTCGAGCTGGTAGGCATCGTATCCATCGAACATGAACACGATCCGCTCATAGGCCTCCACCGCCGGCGGTTCGGCGCCGTCGACAAGAAAGCGGACGCTCGCCGCGTTGGCGTTGTCCTCCGAAGCCGTCAGGAGAATCGGCTGGTTCTGCGGTGCCGGCGACGTGTCGGCGGCGTGCGGCAGGAAACTGTCGTCACGAAAGGTCCACAGATGCGTATCGAGGAAATCGCGGCGCTCCTCGTCCACCGTCTGGATCGCGACCTTCCAGCCGCGTTCCAGCGATTTTTCGAGCAAGGGCGGCAACGCATCCTCCAGCTTCGATTCCGTCAGATGGTAAAACAGAATTTCAGTCATCCGCAGACGCGCCGCCCCGCTCGTTTCAATCTTCGTAATGGGCGCGAACGAGTTCGTTCAGCAGCCTGACGCCGTAGCCCGAGCCCCAGGACTGGTTGATCTCGGTCAGCGGCGAACCCATGGCGGTGCCGGCGATATCGAGATGCGCCCAGGATGTTTCGCCCACGAAACGCTTGAGGAACTGCGCGGCGGTAACGGAACCCGCCAGACGGCCGGCGCTGTTCTTCATGTCGGCGAATTTGGAATCGATGATCTTGTCGTAATCCTTGCCGAGCGGCATGCGCCAAAGTTTTTCCGCCGTCACATCGCCCGCCTGCGTGAGGCGCGCTGCAAGCTCGTCATCATTGGAGAAAAGACCGGCCTGAAGATTGCCGAGCGCCACCGTGATCGCGCCCGTCAGCGTGGCGAGGTTCACCATGAATTTCGGGTTGAAGCGATCCTTGGTGTACCAGAGCGCATCGGCCAGAACCAGCCGGCCTTCGGCATCGGTATTGATGATCTCGATGGTCTGGCCGGACATGGAGGTGACGATATCGCCCGGACGCTGGGCGTTGCCGTCAGGCATGTTTTCCACAAGGCCGATGACGCCGATCACGTTTGCCTTGGCCTTGCGGGCAGCCAGCGCATGCATCAGGCCGGTCACGGCGGCGGCGCCGCCCATGTCGCCCTTCATATCCTCCATATTGAGGCCGGGCTTCAGCGAAATGCCGCCAGTATCGAAAACGACGCCCTTGCCGACAAAGGCAATCGGTTCATCCTTCTTGTTGCCGCCGTTCCACTGCATGACTGCAAGTCTGGGCGGACGCGCCGATCCCTGCGCCACACCGAGAAGCGCATTCATGCCGAGCTTCTTCAGCTCCTTCTCACCGAGGACTTCCACCTCGACGCCGAGCTTGCGCAGTTCTTCCGCCTTCTCGGCGAATTCGACGGGGCCGAGAGCGTTCGGCGGCAGGTTGACGAGATCGCGCGCGAGGATCACGCCGCCCGCAACGGCTTCGGAGGCAGCAAAAGCCTTCTCCGCTTCCTGATGGGCGGCCGTGACGATGACGATCTCCACCTTCTTCGGTGTCTTCTCTTCGTCAGATTTTTTCTTGGTCTTGTAGGCATCGAAGCTATAGGCGCGCAGCAGCAGGCCAAGTGCGAAATCCGCAGCCGCCTGCGCACCGACCTCTACGCCCGGCGCGTCGAGATAGATGACGACCCTGTCCGCCTTCTTGAAACTGGCGGCGGCGGTGCCACCGGCGCGCAGCCAGTCATGGGCGACCAGCTTCGACGGCTTGCCAAGCCCGATGACGAGCAGCCGGTCGGCGGCGGAACCCTGCGGCGCGATCACATCGAGCGTCGCCATGGATTTTGCGGAAAAGCCTGAAATCTTGGCCGCCCTCTCGATCACCCCACCCGGATCGGCTTCGGAAGCGCCGGCGACGGCCTGCGCCTCACCCGAGACCTGCAGCACGACTGCCAGCGCATTTTCAAGCGAGGCGGAATTGGCGAAAGAAATATCGAATTTAGCGGACATGTTTTCCTGCTCTTCCTGGTCGATTTTTACGGTGCGCATGATCATGGCCTTTTCGGCCCCGGGCGCAACCCCGCATTCTTTAAGGGACTACAGTCGTTAAAGGAAAGGCATTTTTGTGGAATGCGAAATCGCGTCATGAAACCGACAGCTTGTTCCACAAAAAGACACAGGCAGCGGAAAAATCGTCGCGCAAAACATATTTGTGAGCATGCCGGAATAGCCAATTGCAAACGATGCGATTAGATAAGCGGAAATTCGGCGGGCGACCGCACGGAAAAACAATGTCGAACAGGGCCGTATGAAGCTTCTCGAGAACTATATCCTGCGGCGGACAACGCAGATGTTTCTGGTCGCGCTGCTGCCG
>QFOL01000307.1 GCA_003241215.1 Agrobacterium fabrum | reverse complement strand
TTCAGCGCCTCGCGCTTTTCCATGACCAGCGCCGAATGCAGCAGAGCCGTTCCCGCCAACCACGGCATGAAGGAGGCGTTTTCCACCGGATCCCAGAACCACCAGCCGCCCCAGCCGAGCTCATAGTAGGCCCAGTAGGAACCCATGGAGATGCCGGCGGTCAGGAAAGTCCAGGCGGCGAGCGTCCATGGCCGCACCCAGCGCGCCCAGGCGGCATCGATGCGGCCTTCCAGCAGCGCGGCGACGGCGAAGGAGAAGCAGACGGAAAAGCCGACATAACCGAGATAGAGCAGCGGCGGGTGGATGGCGAGGCCGAAATCCTGAAGAATGGGATTGAGGTCCTGCCCCTCGGCCGGCACCGGCTCCAGCCGCAGGAACGGATTGGAGGTGAGCAGGATGAACAGCAGGAAGGCGACCGAAATCCACGCCTGCACCGCAAGAACATTGGCCTTGAGCGTTTCCGGCAGGTTGCGGCCGAAGGCGGCGACCAGCGCACTGAAAAACACCAGGATCAGCAGCCACAGCAGCATGGAGCCTTCATGGTTGCCCCAGACGCCGGTCAGCTTGTAGATCATCGGCATCAGCGAATGGGAGTTTTCCCAGACATTGCGCACGGAAAAATCCGAGACGGCATAGGCCCGCGTCAGCGCCGCGAAGGACAAGCCCACCAGCAGGAACATCAGCACCGAGCCGAGCGAGGCGATATCCATCAGCGCCCGGTCGTTACGGCGCGCGCCGATGACCGGCAATGTTGAAACGATCAGCCCCACCCCGAGCGCGAGAACAAGAACATAATGGCCGATCTCGTTGATCATCTGGTCGCTCCGGTCTTGTCGGCCGAAGCCCCCTCGGTGGAAGCGCCGGCAGGTTGCCCGCCCTCCTCCGTATGTTGCCACAGGCCCTTGTCCTTCAGCCGGTCGGCCACTTCCTTCGGCATGTAGTTCTCGTCGTGCTTGGCCAGCATGCTGTCGGCCACGAAACCGTGGGTCGCGGCATCGAACACGCCTTCGGTCACCACGCCCTGCCCTTCGCGGAAAAGATCGGGCAGGATGCCGGTATAGCTGACCGGCACATTCGCTTCGCCGTCGGTCACCGTGAAGCTCACCGTGCGGCCCTCGCCGCGCTTGATCGAACCTTCCGCCACCAGCCCGCCGAGGCGGATGCGGGTGCCGGGATTGACGGGCGTCTTCTCCAGATCAGCAGGCATGTAGAAATAGGCAATCGACTGGCCGAAGGCGAACATGACCAGCAGCACGGCTGCTACGATGAAGCTCATGCCGCCGCCGATGATCGCCAGGCGTTTCTGTTTGCGGGTCATTGCGTCACTCCCTGCGGCGCGGCGTCCGGCTGCCCGTTCATGCGGATCGGTCCGGCGGAAACGCCCAGTTCCTTCGCCAGCGCCAGAAGCTGCCTGCCCTGCTCGCCCTCCGGCGGGAAGGCCTTCAGCCCCGCCCGAAGCGCCTCTCCGGCCTTGGCTTCGTTCTTCAGCACCGAATAGGCGCGTACAAGCCGCATCCAGCCTTCGAAATCGGCCGGGTTATCCCTCAGCTTGGCGTCGAGGCTCGCGACCATGCCTTCGATCATCGCCTGCCGGTCGGTCGCCGTCATGTCATTCGCCGCCGCCACGTCCTCTGCGGTCGGGCCGGGTGCGGCGGGCGTCGTCGCGCCGCCGGTCCGGGCGATATGCTCGCGCACCAGCGGCAGCCATGGCGCACCGGCCGGCGCATCGGCCGCAAGCGCAGCAAAGCCCGCATGCGCCTCTTCCTCCTTGCCGGCCTGTTCCAGCGACAGCGCCAGATAAAAACGGGCGCGCGGATTGCCGGGTTTCAGCTCTTCGGCCTGTGCAAAAGCATCGCGCGCCGCCTCGATGACGATGCCGTCATTGCCCGCTACCAGCGTTTCGCCAAGACCCGTCAGCCGTTCAGCGCTCGGTCCGAGAATGCGAAGTGCATTGCGGTAGGCAAGTTCGGCGTCGCCGAGCCGCTGCATCTTGAAATAGATCGGCGCGAGGATATCCCAGCCGGCGCCGTCATCCGGGTTCTGCGCCAGATGCCGCTCCGCCCGCGCAACCAGCAGGTTCATGTCGTTGCCGGGCTTTTCAAGACGTGCCTCAAGCGGCATGTCCGGCGCCTCCGGACTGCCATTCCAGATGTAAAGACAGAGACCGAGCGCGGGCAAGAGAATGGTGATGAGGCTGGCGGCGAGATTGTGCCGGCGCGGCCGGGCCTCCTTGCCGGGCTGCGCTTCCGCTTCGGCGGCGGCAAGAAGCCGGCGGCCGATTTCGGCGCGGGCGTAATCCGCCTCGATCTCGCCGATCAGGCCGGCGGCGCGTTCGCGGTCCAGTTCGGCCAGCTGATCGCGATAAACGGCAACCTCACCGTCGCGGCGCGTCTGCGACACCTCGGTCTTCCGCATCAGCGGATACATCAGGACGATGGCGACAGCCGCCGTCAATATCGCAACGACAATCCAGAACATAAGGCTCAATTACTCGAATGCGCGGCACATGGAAACATGAAGCGCAGGGATGACGTGAATTTGAGACATCACGCCGCACCGCAGGCCCCGCTGCTCCGCCGCGACCCTTCTTGTCACTGCGAAAGGCGCGCGACCTTGATTTGTGTCAAACCGGTCAGGTCAGCGGCGACCAGCTGCCGTCGGCGCTGCGGCAGGCCGCGCCGCGCACCTTGATTTCGCGTCCATCCACCGTGAGGCTGTGCGAATATTGCCGGCAGTTCTGGTTTCCGACCTGATAGGGCGCATTGGCGACCACCTGCCCTTTGGCGTCGTCGCCGGTCCAGGACACGGGCGTGCCGACGGGAGCCGTTTCCAGCGCCTTGTATTCCGCCTCCAGCGCCTTGGTCTGGTCGCCGCGGTCGAGCTGCACGCCGCTTCGTCCGACGATGCCGCCCTCAAGATTGGCAAGGAACGGCGTCGAGGGCTGCGACGAACGGCCAAACAGGCCGCCACCCGACGGGCGGGTGCCCGTGGTGGTGCAGGCGCTCAGCATCGAGACACACAGGATCGAGAGAAGTGCCGGACGTGACACCAGCGAACGCATCGTCACGGAGCGACAGCCATCATACACGTCAACCAAACCCTGTCCTCTTCCTACCGCATTGCACCCGATATGGTGCCATTGAATTTCTTGCTTTTTTTCTTGCCTCACGCAAGCTCTTTCGAAAGGCCAGGCAAAATCAGATCGGCTTTCAGCCCACCGATGCCGCTGCGCGACAGCGAAAAGCGGCCGTGGTACTCTGACACCACCTCGGAAACGATCGACAGGCCGAGGCCTGTGCCCGGACGGCTCTCGTCCAGCCGTCGCCCGCGCTTCATCGCTTCGCTGATCTGTTCCGGCTCCAGCCCCGGCCCGTCGTCTTCCACCGTCAGCTCCACCCAGGAACGACGGGAAATTTCGGCGTCGGATGACGGGTGCGTGCCGGCCGCAAGCGTGACGACCACGCGCGTCTGCGCAAAACGTGCGGCATTTTCGAGAAGATTGCCGACAACCTCTTCCAGATCCTGCTGTTCCATGCCGAGCACGGCGCCGGGTTGCTCGAAATTCAGCACGAACTGCTTGTCGGGGTTCAGGCGGCGCATCACGCGCACCAGCCGTTCCAGCGCCGGTTCCGCTTCGACGCGGGCAAGGATCGAGCCGCGCTGGGCGGCGATGCGGGCGCGTGAGAGATAGGATTGCACCTGCGCCTGCATGGCGTCGGCCTGCGCCCGCACCAGATCGCCATGCTGCGGCTCCAGCGTGCGAGCCTCGTTCAGAAGAACCGCAATCGGCGTCTTCAGCGAATGGGCGAGATTGCCGACCTGCATGCGGGCGCGCTCCACGAGGCGGCGATTGCTGTCGATCAACGCATTGACCTCATTGGCAAGCGGCTGGATTTCACGCGGGAATTCGCCTTCAAGGCTTTCCGCCTCCCCGCCCCTGATCTTGCCGAGCGCCACGCGGGCCTGATCGAGTGGCCGCAGACTGTAGAGAATGGCAAGGCCGTTGACGACCAGACTGCCGACACCGAAAACGGCGAGCGCCAGATAAAGGCTGTTGGAGAAATCGCGCACATCGTCTTCCACGACGTTCAGATTGCCGGAGACACGGAAACGCGCCGCACGCCCCTCGCCGTCCAGCACCACTTCCGTTTCCGCCACACGCACCTGGTTGCCGGCCTCGTCGGTGACGGCATAAAAGCGCTCATAGCGGTTGTCGAAGGGCGCATCGAGAATGCTCGGCACCGGCAGGGTGGAGACGCCGAGCGACGACGACACCAGCGGCGCGGTCTGGAAATTGCCGAGCGGCTCCACCACCCAGTACCAGCCGGTATCGGGCTGCGAGAAACGGAGATCGCCGAGCTGCGGGCTGCCGGCCAGCGTGTTCTCGTTGGAAATCGTCACGGAATTGATGACGTTATAGAGCTGCGCCCTGAGAAGATCGGTGAAGCTGCGCTCCACCCCCTGCCGGTAAAGCGTCGAGATCACGACGGCGATCACCACCAGCGCCAGCACCGACCAGAGCGAGGCGAGCAGCAGGACGCGGGCGGTGAGAGAATTACTTCGC
>QFOL01000306.1 GCA_003241215.1 Agrobacterium fabrum | reverse complement strand
TGAAAGAATGAAAGAGTCCGGCGTGCCGCCCTCCTTCGATGAAATGAAGGACGCACTCGATCTTGCCTCCAAATCCGGCATCCACCGGCTGATCACCGCCCTCGAAGAGCGCGGGTTTATTCGCCGGCTACCTAATAGGGCTCGGGCGCTGGAAGTCATCAAGCTGCCCGAGGCTTACACTCCGGGCGCAAGGCCGCAGCGCGGTTTTTCTCCGAGCGTTATCGAAGGCAGTCTCGGCAAGCCAAAGGCGCCGGAACCGGCCCCTGCCCCCAAGGCGCCAGCCAATGATCTCGGCGGCGCCGTCACCGTTCCCGTCATGGGCCGCATCGCCGCCGGTGTGCCGATTTCCGCCATCCAGAACAACACTCACGATGTGGCCGTTCCGGTCGACATGCTGGGTTCGGGCGAACATTACGCGCTTGAGGTCAAGGGCGATTCGATGATCGAGGCCGGCATTTTCGATGGCGACACCGTCATCATCCGCAATGGCAATACCGCCAATCCGGGCGATATCGTCGTAGCTCTGGTGGACGATGAGGAAGCGACCCTGAAACGTTTCCGCCGCAAGGGCGCCTCCATTGCTCTGGAAGCGGCCAATCCCGCCTATGAGACCCGCATCTTCGGGCCGGACCGGGTGAAAATCCAGGGCAAGCTGGTTGGGCTGATCCGCCGTTACCATTGATCCGGGTCGACCGTCATCCTCTCGAAGCGGGATCGTTGTGTAGATGCAATTCCCATTGAAGATGGCGGCATTCCGCAATTCGGCTGATTGTGAGGAAGCTGGACGGATCGTTCTTTCCATGGCGGATTTGTTTCTTCCGGCAAAGATCGACAGCAATTTCATATGGGTGTTTCACGTCGCTTCTGGCCCGGCGGGCGGACTTCGTGATCCCGCGCCGTCTGGCGCAAGTTTTCGGTGGCGTTGCGGGTATTGCCGACCGGGAAACAGCGGGACGCAGCGCCGTCACCGAATGGTGATACCCGAGGTGCCCGCCCCCCTGCCCTTCGTCACCCATCAACGGGACTTATGGGTGCCATGGATTATTTTCGATATTCCGCGGCGCTTCGACAGGTATAAGAAGCGCAGCATATCCGGGAGACGCGCCATGTACGATCTTTATATCGCCAACAAGAATTATTCCTCATGGTCGCTGCGGCCATGGGTATTGATGCGCACGCTCGGCATCGCCTTCGATGAAAAACTTGTCCCCTTCGGCGAAGGCGTTTCATTCGCCACCTTCTCGCCGACGGGCAAGGTGCCCTGCCTTGTCGACGAGGGCGTGACGATCTGGGAATCGCTTTCGATCGCCGAATATCTCGCTGAAAGACATCAGGGCGTCTGGGCAAGCGACAAGCAGGCGCGGGCCTGGTCACGTTCTGCCGCAAGCGAAATGCATGCGGGCTTCTCCACGCTGCGCAATCTCTACCCCATGTCGGTCGGCATTCGCGTAAAACCGCAGGGCGGCGATGCCGGGCTTGCGGCGGATATCAAGCGGATCGATACGCTGTGGAGCGAAGGCCTCGCGAAATTCGGCGGGCCTTATCTCGCCGGCCAGAAATTCACGGCGGTAGATGCCTTCTTCTGCCCGGTGGCATTCCGTTTCCAGACCTACGGCGCCGATCTTTCGCCTGCGGCGAAAGCCTATTGCGACCGACTGCTCGCCCTGCCCGCCATGCGTGAATGGTACGAGGCCGGCCTGAAGGAAGTCTGGCGCGATGCGGCGCATGAAGAAGAAATCGGCGGTATCGGTGAATTGACCGCCGATCTGCGCGTCAAGGCCTGACGAGTCATGAGGCTGGCGGCGCTTACGGCGATACCGCCAGCAGCCGGGTGACGGCATCCGGCACGTCGCGGTCAAAACGGCCGCTTTTCCAGTCGTAAGAGCGGTGTTCGCTCCATGGCCTGTCCGTTCCGGCGATTGCGGCGCGCAGCCTGCCGACGACCCCTGCCTGATCGCTGCCGGCGAAATCAATCTCCAGCGAACCGGTTCGCCGCAAGATATCGCGATTCAGCAGCAATGCGCCCGAGCGGCATTGTGAAAAGGCAGTTCTGCGGGAAACGATAACGATATCGGCGATATCGCAGGCTTTTCCCGCAAAGCGACCGTCTTCCAGAACGACGATCCATTCACCGCTTCCGGCGCGGGCCACACACCATATGCCTTTGCGGCAGGTGAAGACACCGGGCTCCGCGTCTCTCAGGGCCGCCGTCATCTGCCGCGCGACCGCCCTTATCTCTTCCGGGGCAAGCCTGGTTTTCGCGGCAAAGGCCACCGTGGTCGCCGCGGCTTCTTTCTTGAGAATGACGGGCGGCACTGGTTGTTCCGGCAGCAGCAATGCTCTTTGCCACTGGCCATAAACGAACCCCCGCGGCTGCGCCTTCGTTGTGTAAACCTTGCCGTCCTCCAGCATCGCCACCAACTCGCCATCCTCATGGACAAGCAGATCGGGCGGATTGCGATAGGCCGTGGCCGCTGACAGGCCGAAGGCGAGCAGCAGCAGGGGAACGCCAAGAAGCGCAAGCCGGCTGCGCAGCAGCGTCAGCAGCAGAAAGCCGGCCGAAGCAAGACCCAGAAACCAGCCATGCGGCCGCCCCGTCGCCGCGCTGCCGCCCCAGGACGCCACCTCCTGCGCAACCGCGATGACGAGCGCCATGCCATAGCCCATGATCTTCAGAAACGGCGCGTCGAGCCCGAAGGGCATCAGCAGCATGGCAATCAGGCCAAAGGGCATGACGATCAGCGACATCAGCGGCATGGCCGCCAGATTGGCAAAAAGTCCATAGGTGGTGACACGCTGGAAATGCTCGGCGGAATAGATGGCCGTCGAAAGCCCGCCAATCAGCGATGTGGTGATGACACCGCCGATAATGGCGCCCGTCATTTCCGCGACAGTCATCCACACCGGCTTGCGTCCGATGTACAGGCGCTCGCGGTCGCTGCGCCAGCGGCTCCAGGCGGCATAGGCGGAGACAAGCGCTATTGTCGCGGCAAAGGACATCTGGAAGCTCGGCCCCATGATTTCCGAGGGCGACAGGGCAAGAATGACCAGAGCGGAAAGCGCAACATTTCTGAGGCTGAGCGAAGGCTGATCGAAGAGAACCGCGACCAGCATCACCGACATCATCAGCCAGGCGCGTTCGGCGGAGACGGCGAAACCGGAAATCAGATAATAGGCAAGCGTCATCAGGAGCGCAGCGAAAGCCGAGATCTTCTAGACGGGCCAGTGCTGCGCAAATGCCGGAAACAGGCTGAAGGCGAGCCTCAGCCCGACGAAAAATATGCCCGACGCCAGCGCCATGTTGAGCCCGGATATGGCAACGATATGGGCAAGGCCGGAAAGCCGCAGCGCTTCCATCGTCTCTGCCGATATCGCCTGTCTCTCATCGGTGACGATGGAGGCGGCAAAGGCCCCGGCATCACCGCCAATCGTGTTGCGGATGCGTTCGGCAATGGCGGTGCGCAGGCCATAGAGCCGCCTATCGGCCCATTCCAGCCAGTCCGTTCCAGCCTTGATATCGTCGGCCGGTGACATGACCGTTTGTGGCGGTTTATAAAAGAAGCCCGTTGCGCCTATGCCTCGAAAATAGGAGGCGAAGGCAAAATCGTTGAGCCCCGGCAAGGCCGGGCCGGAAGGCGGCGAGAGCCGCGCCTTGCCGCGGATGGTTGCGCCAAGGGCGACCGGCTCTCCTCCGCCGCGCGCCAGCAGCGAAACCTTCCCCGGCGGGCGTGACAATGTCGGCGCCTCCGTCGCAGCCAGTCGCACGATATATCGCCAGTCGCCGCGCGCATCGACCTCCCGGCGGGTGACCGTGCCGGTGACGGTGGTGGTGACGGGCGTATCCAGCACCACGGTCCCCGCCCGCCGCGTTTCGACCTCGGCGAAAAGCATGCCCAGCAAGAACAGCGCGAAAAAGCCGCAGGCCGTCGCCGCCAGGCCCGAGCGATATTTCGTGAAGACTGCCAGGCCTGCGGCGATCAGACATGTGATCGCCAGAACCGGGAATGAAGGCGAGGTATCGAGGGAAAACCAGAGGATCGCACCACAGCCGATGACGACCGGCACAAAAAGGAAATCATGGCCGAATTCGCGCTCCTCCGCGAAGCATGCCGCGATTTTTTGAGAGACGACAGTTCGCAGTTTCGGGCTGGCAATGGCAGGCGGATCATAGATCGCGATATCGCCGGTCCGGCGCAGCGGGGACAGGATATCCGCCGTGCGGGGCAATCCGCCCTGCATCGTTTCCGCATATCCGAAATGCTGTTTTTCCCCTTGACCGAGCAATCCGCGCCGCGCCCCTGCCGCACCGGAAACAGGTTTGCAGGCGGATGCGGGGGATTGCAATGTTTTCCTTTAACGCGGCGTTGACCGAGATTGAATTGCTATCGCCGATAAAGCCGGAAGCAACGCAATTGCGTTTGCCGCAATGCACAATTTGACCTTTGGATAGCTTGGCATCGGCGCAAGGATCATATAGCTAATCGGTAGACGCTTAACCGCGGGGCGTGTCTCAACGCCCCCACCCGCATGTTTTCGGAGGATCAGTATGACGGAAAAAAGCGCT
>QFOL01000305.1 GCA_003241215.1 Agrobacterium fabrum | reverse complement strand
CGCGCCCGGCGGCACATGGGCGTTGCGCCAGCTGGAAATGGCATAGACCTGCATCTTGTAGAGGTCCTTGATGGGGTTGAAACCGCCATTCATGTCGCCGTAAAGCGTGGCATAACCCACCGACATTTCCGACTTGTTGCCCGTCGTCACCACCATCGAGCCAAACTTGTTCGAGACGGCCATCAAAATGGTGCCGCGCGTGCGGCTCTGCAGATTTTCCTCGGTAATGCCCTCTTCCGTGCCCTCGAAGAGATCGGAAAGCGCCGAGAGGAAACCCTCCACCGGCTCTGAAATCGGCACGATATCGTAACGGCACCCCAGCGCCTTGGCGCAATCGGCCGCGTCCTTCAGCGATTCTTCCGAGGTATAACGGTAAGGCAGCATGATGCAGCGCACCCGCTCCTCGCCCAGCGCATCGACGGCAAGGGCGGCGCAGATCGCCGAATCGATGCCGCCGGAAAGGCCGAGAACCACGCTCTTGAAGCCGTTCTTGTTGACGTAGTCACGGAAGCCCAGCATGCAGGCGCGGTAATCCGCCTCCTCGCCTTCGGGAATCTTCGAGAAAGGCCCACTGTCGCAATGCCAGCCGTCCGCCGTACGTTTCCAGTCGGTGACGGCAAGCGTGGCCTCGAACTGGCTCATCTGGAAAGCGAGCGTCCTGTCGGCATTGAAGCCGAAGCTCGCGCCGTCGAACACCAGCTCATCCTGCCCGCCCAGCTGGTTGGCGAAGACGAGCGGCAGGCCGCTTTCGATCACCTGCCTCAGCGCCACCTGATGGCGCACATCCAGCTTGCCGCGATAATAGGGCGAACCGTTCGGCACCAGCAGGATTTCCGCCCCGCTTTCGGCGAGCGTCTCGCAGACACCCATATCGTTCCAGATTTCCTCGCAGATCGGAATGCCGATCCTGACCCCACGGAAATTATAGGGACCGGAAATCGACCCTTCGGAGAAAACCCGCTTTTCGTCGAATTCGCCGTAATTCGGCAGATCGATCTTGTCGCGCAGCGCGATGATCTTGCCGCCATCCAGAAGCGCCACCGAATTGTGCCGGCCCGTCTCACCCTGTCGCGGAAAACCGATGACGACGCCCGGCCCGCCATCGGCGGTTTCCGCCGCCAGCTCTTCCACGGCCTTCAGGCATGCTTTCAGGAAAGCCGGCTTCAGCACCAGGTCTTCCGGCGGGTAGCCGGATATGAACAGCTCGGTCAAAAGCAGAAGATCGGCACCCTGCGTCGCCGCATCGGCCCGTGCCTCACGCGCCCTGGCAAGATTGCCCGCCACGTCGCCAACGGTGGGATTGAACTGCCCGACGGCAATCCGGAGATGGTTCTGGATATCGTGTCTGTCGCTCATGGCTTTTCAATACCGCGCCCGTGGCCGCTCCGCAACGCGGCAATTGCATGGCGGCGTGCGTTACGCGTGGCGGACGCGCGTTCACGCTAAGGTTATCGCCGCACCGGCCAGGCTGCGCAAAGTTCATGTCGCGTTCATCGCGCTTATGTGACAGTTACATGACACTTTTGCGACACCCGATTCACCTCCCCGGATCGGCCGTGCCGCCTGCAATACCGGAGTATGGGTTTGAGAGATTCGGCGCCAAAAACAACGGCTTCCGAAAAGGCTGGTTTCGTCTTTTCGCCTGCATGGACAAGGAGCCTTTCCAAGCTTTCGGGCGCAGCCTATCCGCTTGCCAATCTGACGGTCGCCTCCATCGTGCTGATCGTGGCACTGGAATGGATCGCCCGTGGTTCGCTGCATGATATCGGCGCCTTCCTCACCTCCTCCGCCCGCCCGGGCATGACCACCATTGCAGCCGTGCTCGCCCTTCTCGTGGCGCTGGATGCACTTCTTGGCAGGCGTTACCTGTCCCTCATCGCGCTTGCGCCGCTCTGCGCGCTGACCGGACTGATTTCCGCGCAGAAACAGACCTATCTTTCCGATCCGCTCTACCCATCCGATCTTTTGTTCGGCCGGCAAATCCTTGAGCTTTTGCCCACCATGCTGAAGGCGCAGCCCATGACAGCCGTGCTGTTGGGGCTCGGCATCTGCGCCACCATTGCCGCACTTGTGGCGTTATGGCTGCTGGCGCGCCGCCATTCACCCGTCCTGCGCTGGCGCGAACGCGCAGCAGGACTGGTGGTGGCGCTGCCGCTTCTTGCCGGCCTCGCCTCGCTGATGGATTATTCGCATTATTCCTGGCTGCGCGATCGCCTCAACATCATTCCCATGATGTGGGATCAGCAGGAAAATTACCGTCATAACGGCTTCCTGATGGCCTTCGCCTTCAATATTCCGATGGCCAATGTCTCGGCGCCTGAGGGTTACGGCGAAAACACCATTGCCGACCTGACCTCCGAGCCCGCCTCTTTCGCCGCCAACAAGGGCGATTACCCCGATGTCATCATGCTGATGAGCGAATCGCTGTGGGATCCGACGCGGCTGGAAAATGTGAAGCTCTCCGCCGATCCGATGCCGACGATCCGCGCCAAACAGTCCGGCAATGTCTTTTCCCCGGAATTCGGCGGCATGACGGCGAATGTGGAATTCGAGGCGCTGACCGGCTTTTCCAACGCCTTCCTGCCCTATGGCAGCATTCCCTATCAGCAATATATCCGCCGCCCTGTGCCCTCGCTTGCCAGCTTCTTCCGCGGCGAAGGTTATTCCGCCATCGCCATGCACCCGTTCCAGGAATGGTTCTGGAACCGCAAGCAGGTCTACAGGAATTTCGGCTTCGAGGAATTCCGCTCCGAAGAGACGCTGCCAGCCATGGAAAAACGCGGCAACTTCGCCTCCGACGATGCGCTGATGGACGAGATCATGGCGACGGCCGAAAAGGCGCAGAACCCGCTCTTCCTCTTCGCCGTCACCCTTCAGGGACATGGTCCCTACGAGGCGACCCGTTACGCCGAGAACACCATCGGCGTCGAAGGCGGCCTCTCCGCCTCGGCCTCGCAGGCGCTCGCCACCTATTCTCAAGGGGTGGCGGAAGCCGATGAAGCGCTTTTGAAACTGATGCGCTGGGCGAAGAAGCGCGACCGCGAAACCATCATCGTCCTGTTCGGCGATCATCTGCCGCCGCTTGGCCAGACCTTCGTGGAAAGCGGCTACATGCCGGGCATGGTGGCCAGCCGCCGCGCGCCGCTTGACGTGATGAAGAAGGAACACGAGACGCCGCTCGTTGTCTGGTCCTCAAAGAAGGGCGTGCGCAAGAATATCGGCACCGTCAGCCCGGCGCTTCTGCCCTATCACGTGCTCAAGACCGCCGGCTTTTCCGATCCCTTCTACACGGGAACGCTTGGCGAGGTTCAGCAGGCCTTTTCCGTCATCGACCGGCATATGCTGGTGACGACCGACGGCAAGGCCCTGCCCGACTGGTCTATAGCGCCCAATGCCGTTCCCGACGTGGTGCGCGACTACCGCCTGCTGCAATTCGACATGATGTTCGGCCAACAATATGGCCGCGAGCGCTTCTTCCCCGGTTTCAACTGGCTGCACGAGGGCGCGCCATCGGTCTGATGTTTTTCGGCGGGGACGCCTGAACCGCATGGCGGTGGAAATCGTTTGAATTCCACCGCCATGCGGGTTTATCTCGGGAAACGTCCGCATCGCCCCATCAGCACCGGAGAAACACCGTGCCAGATATCTCCGACTACATCATTTCGCATTTCAAGCGTTCCTCCCGTGAAATCGGCGAGGTCGAGCGGCGCATCCTCGAGCTGTCGCACCAGAAGAAGCTGGTTTCGAGCGATATCAACGCGGAATTTTCCGCCGGCGCCAGTTTCGGCGACAGGCTGGCGGATAATATCGCCAAGGTCGGCGGCTCCTGGGGTTTCATCCTCGCTTTCTGCTTTTTCCTGATCTTCTGGGCTGTCATCAACACCATCATCCTGACGACCGGCGCCTTCGATCCCTACCCCTTCATCTTCCTCAACCTGCTGCTTTCCATGCTGGCGGCCATTCAGGCGCCGATTATCATGATGTCGCAGAACCGTCAGGCCGCCCGCGACCGTTTCGAGGCCGCCAAGGATTATGAGGTGAACCTGAAGGCCGAGCTTGAGGTTCTTTCCCTGCATGAAAAGATCGATGTGAAAGTGCTGGCCGAACTGGCCGCGCTCCGGCAGGACCTTGCGGCACTTCACCGCCATGTCACCCGCAAGGAAGACTGACGCCGGAAAATTCATCCCCGCTTTTCCCCACCCCGCGACGCGCTGTTAGATTAAACGCAGTCCCGCCGGGTGGACGCCAGACGTGGCGAAAACCGAGGGACGGTCCTGGTGGTGGAACGCTGGCAACGTTCGTGGAAAGGACCATTTCGCAAAAGGCCGTGCACGGCCCTTTGCGAGATACGGCATGGTGAAAGACCCGGCTGCGCAACGCATCCGACCCACACCAACCTCAACCGAAGCGCAGCCGGGCAATCGCCCGATGCACCCTGAGTATCCCCGACCGGCAACACCGGGCGGGATGAAGCTGTTGGGGTTTAGGCGTTTTCTGGAAAAGTCGACCGAAGTGCGTGGGGCTTACCCCCCCTCTGCCCTGCCGGGCATCTCCCCCTCAAGGGGGGAGATCGACTCGTGGATAGGTCTC
>QFOL01000037.1 GCA_003241215.1 Agrobacterium fabrum | reverse complement strand
AGCGAGGTCGGCCATGACACGTGGCAATCGCAGGCTGGACATCGTCCTGGCGTTCGGGGCTTTTGCCCTCATTCTTCTTCCCTGGTATCGCATCGAAGGTGGCTTTTTCAGCTTCCGCTGGCTTTCCGGATTTTTCTCGTCGGCCAGCAATGCGCCCGGTGTGCTGCAGATCCTGTCCTATGGAAAACCATGGCTGGTCGGAATCGTTGTCTTTTTCCTCGCCGCGTGTCTTGTCCGGCCTATCGGCGATCCGATGCGGCGCGGCAGGTTGCTTGCCATTATCGGCGCCGCCGGCCTCGTTTTCCTCGCCTTGCAGGGGCTGGCCATCGGCTTTACCGGCTGGAGCTGGACGGTGAGCGAAAACCTTTTCGGCATGCTTGCCGACGGTCAGCCGTCCATGGGGGCCGGCGCGGTCGTCATGTCGTTCGTCTTCGTGCTGCTTTTTGCCTTCGGGCTTGCCGAACGCGGCGTCATGAAAGGTGATGCTTTCGTCGTCGGCGCCATTTCCGTTCTGATTTTCCTCGTCACGGTCTTTGTCTTCTATCCGATCGGCAGCATGCTGGTCGCCTCCGTTCAGGATTTCGACGGCTCCTTTAATGCCGATGGCTTTATCCGCAATATCAAGGATCCCGGCATCTGGAGCCTTGGCTGCGTCACAGGTGAAGAGCGTTGCGGCGTTGCCTGGCGCACATTGTTTCTGGCCCTGATGACGGCCTTCGGCTCGACCGTGCTCGGCCTCGGCTTCGCGCTGATCGCCACCCGCACCCGCTTTCCGTTCAAGAAGGGCCTGCGGCTTCTCACCGTTCTGCCGATCATCACGCCGCCTTTCGTTATCGGCCTTGCCCTGACGCTGCTCTTCGGCCGCGCCGGTGTCGTCACCGAATGGCTTTCCTATCTCTTCGGCATCGAACCGGGTCGCTGGCTTTATGGCATGACCGGCATCTGGATCGCGCAGGTCCTTTCCTTCACGCCCATCTCGTTTCTGGTGCTGATCGGCGTGGTCGAAGGTGTCAGCCCGTCGATGGAAGAAGCATCGCAGACGCTGCGCGCCGACCGCTGGCGCACCTTCTGGCGGGTGTCGCTGCCGCTGATGAAGCCCGGTCTCGCCAATGCCTTCCTCATCGGTTTTATCGAGAGCATGGCGGATTTCGGCAATCCGCTGGTGCTTGGCGGCACCCATGGCGTGCTGTCGACGGAAATCTTCTTCGCTGTCGTCGGTTCGCAGAACGATCCGTCGCGTGCTGCGGTTCTGGCGATCATCCTGCTGTGCTTTACGCTTTCTGCCTTCCTTGCCCAGCGCTTCTGGCTGGCAGGCAAGAATTTTGCGACGGTGACGGGCAAGGGTGACAGCGGCGCGCATATCGCGCTGCCGCGCGGCCTGTCCATCGGCGTCCACGCCGTCGTGGTGCCGTGGATGGTCTTCACCATCGTCGTTTATGGCATGATCCTTGTGGGCGGTTTCGTGAAGACATGGGGTCTCGACAATTCCCTGACCCTAGACCACTACGTCCGCGCCTTTTCCATCAGCTTCTCC
Organism: Agrobacterium fabrum; assembly: GCA_003241215.1. Taxonomy (GTDB): domain Bacteria; phylum Pseudomonadota; class Alphaproteobacteria; order Rhizobiales; family Rhizobiaceae; genus Agrobacterium; species Agrobacterium fabrum_A. The sequence continues at coordinate 19,296 of QFOL01000037.1, read as the reverse complement.
AATGGCTCGATTGCCTGGACCGGCGTGGCCTGGAACTCGTTCTGGACGACCATGAAGATCGCGCTGGTTTCGGCACCGCTGACCGCCGCCGTCGGTCTTTTGACCGCCTATATCATCGTGCGGCAGAAATTCGCCGGGCGAAACCTCTTCGAATTCGCGCTGATGATGAGCTTTGCCATTCCCGGCACGGTCATCGGCGTCAGCTACATCATGGCCTTCAACCTGCCGCCGGTGGAAATGACCGGCTCGGCGCTGATCCTGATCGCCTGCTTCGTGTTCCGCAACATGCCGGTCGGCGTGCGCGGCGGCATTGCGGCGATGAGCCAGCTGGACAAGAGCCTCGACGAGGCCTCGCTGACGCTCAGGGCCAATAGTTTCCGCACCATCCGCAAGGTTATCCTGCCGCTCCTGAGGCCCGCGATCACGGCCGCACTGGTCTATTCCTTCGTGCGCGCCATCACTTCCATCAGCGCCGTCATCTTCCTCGTCAGCGCCGAATACAACATGGCGACCTCCTATATCGTCGGCCTTGTCGAGAACGGTGAATATGGGGTGGCGATCGCCTATTCCTCCATGCTGATCGTGGTGATGATCACCGTCATCACAGGCTTCCAGCTCATTGTCGGCGAGCGTCGCCTGCGGCGCGAAAACCGCGTCGCCGGCCTGCCCTCCGCTTCCTCCGTTCCTCTCGCTCAGGAGAAAACCGCATGATTTCCGTAAAGCCCGGCTCCGTCACCTTTCAGAATGTCCGCAAGACTTTCGGTGCTTTCACCGCCATTCCCGACCTGTCGCTCACCATCGAGCCCGGCACGCTGGTCACCCTGCTCGGTCCCTCCGGCTGCGGCAAGACGACGACGCTGCGCATGCTGGCGGGCCTTGAGCATCCGACCTCGGGCCGCATCCTGATCGGCGACAAGGATGTGACCATGCTGCCCGCCAATGAGCGCGATGTCTCGATGGTCTTCCAGTCCTATGCGCTTTTCCCGCATATGACGGCGCTGGACAATGTCGCCTACGGCCTGCAATCCTCCGGGCTGCGTAAGGCGGAAGCGCGGGAAAAGGCGGAAGAGGGGCTGAAGCTCGTCGGTCTTGCCGACATGGGGCACCGCCTGCCTGCCGAACTTTCCGGCGGCCAGCAGCAGCGCGTGGCGGTCGCCCGTGCGCTGGTGCTTGAGCCGCAGGTGCTGTTGCTCGATGAGCCGCTTTCCAACCTCGATGCCCGCCTTCGTCGTCGGGTCCGCACCGAAATCCGCGAATTGCAGCAGCGGCTGGGTTTCACGGCGGTTTACGTGACGCATGATCAGGATGAGGCGCTGGCCGTTTCCGACCGGATCATCGTGATGAAGGATGGCGAAATCGCCCAGTCGGGTGCGCCACGCGATCTCTACGAGGCCCCGGCCTCCGCCTTCATCGCCGATTTCATGGGCGAGGCGAATGTTGTCGGTTGCGAGGTGGTTGGCATCGAAGGGGCCGATGCGGTGATCCGTGTCGGCGGGATCGATCATCGGGTCGCGGCCCGCAACGCCCGGCCGGGTCCCGCAAAGCTTGCGGTTCGTCCCGGTTCGATTTCCATCGGTCAGCCGGGCGGGCAGGGACTTGCCGGCCGGGTGCTGCACAGCGCCTATCTCGGCGGCCACGTCGAATATGAGGTGGAGACCGATATCGGGACGCTTTTCATTGTCGACCATGCCGTGGAGACCAGTCTGCCGGCGGCGAGCGATGTGACGCTGGGGTTCAAGAGCCGGGGCATTGCCTTGATTCAGGCCTGAAACCGCTGCCGGCCCTGCATCCCTATCGCGGCGGAGGCTGATTTGTTCTGCCTCTGCCTGTCACGTCGTGGCGCTGACTGTCCGGTCCAATAGCGCGATCCGGGATGTAGTATCAGATGTCCTTTGCCAGACGCAGCGCATCGTAGATTGCTGCATGGGTATTGCGCGCGGCGACCGCATCCCCGATCCGGAAGAGCCGGTAGGCGCCTTCCGGGTTGCGTTCCACACTCTGGGTCGCTCCGGCAAGCAGGGCGTCATAGGAGATTTCGCCGAGGTTCTTCGAGCCGGGTTTGAGTTCGAAATACAGCTCGTCCAGCGGCACTGTGCCGTGATTGACAACGATCTGGTCCACGGTCCTCGATTTCGCCACGCCGCCATAATCGCTGCCGACATGGGCGATGAGCTGATTGCCGTTTTTCTCCGCCGCCTCCAGTCGGTAGGTGACGGTGAAAGTGACGTCGAGTTTCTGTAAGGAGCGCATATAGGGGACGAGATTCATGGCCATGACTTCCGGGGCGAAAGCGCGGTCAGGCGTCATGATCTCCACTTTCGCCCCGGCCTTTGCGAGAAACTCGGCGGCCTGCAGGCCCGCATGATCGCCGGCATCGTCGAACACCAGCACATTCGTGCCGGGTTTGACGTCTCCGGAAATGATATCCCATGCCGAGACGACGAGATCGTTGCCCTCGGACAATATATCGGTATGCGGCAGACCGCCGGTGGCGATGATGACGACATCGGGCTTTTCCGAAAGAACCGTGTCCGCCTCCGCCCAGCTGTTGAAATGAAAGGTGACGCCGAGCCTTTCGCACTGGCTCATGCGCCAGTCGACGATGCTGATCATTTCGCGGCGGCGTTCGCTCTGGGCGGTCAGGCGGACCTGGCCGCCCGGATCGTTGGCTGCCTCGAAGACGACCACCTCATGGCCGCGTTCGGCGCAGACGCGTGCGGCCTCCAGCCCGGCCGGACCGGCGCCGATGACCACCACCTTCCGGCGCTCGGCCGCTCGGGCAATTTCGTGCGGCATGGTTTCCTCGCGGCCGGTCGCCGCATTGTGAATGCAGAAGGCGAGACCGCCCTGATAGATACGGTCGAGACAATAATTGGCGCCGACGCAGGGGCGAATATCGTCCTCCCGCTTTTCCATGATCTTGCGCACGATATGCGGGTCGGTCATATGGGCGCGTGTCATGCCGACCATGTCGACCTTGCCGGAGGATATCGCGTATCGGGCGGTTGCGACATCCTGGATCCTCGCGGCGTGGAAGGTTGGAAAGCTGGTCGCAGCGCGGATTTCACCGGCGAAATCGAGATGCGGCGCATTGGCCATGCCCTGAATGGGAATGACGTCGGTCAGGCCGGGATCGGTGTCGATATGGCCCCTGATGACATTGAGGTAGTCGATCAGGCCGCTCTCCTTCAGCCGTCTGGAAATCTCGAGACCTTCCGCCTTTCCAGTTCCGCCTTCAAGACATTCATCGGCCGTATAGCGGACCCCGAGGATGAAATCGTCGCCGACGCGTTCGCGCATCGCCTTGAAGACGTCGAGACAGAAACGCATGCGGTTTTCCAGCGGGCCGCCATAGGGGCCATCCAATTCGTTGGTCAGCGGTGAAACGAACTGGTCGATGAGATGGCCATAGGCTTCCAGCTCCACCCCGTCCATGCCGCCCGCCTTCATGCGCTCCGCGGCGTCGGCGAAGTCCTTTATGATGCGTTCGATATCCCAGTCTTCGATCTTCTTCGGAAAGGCCCGATGCGCCGCTTCGCGATGATGGGATGGTGCAAGGATCGGCAGCCAATCGCCCTTGTCCCAACGGGTGCGGCGGCCGAGATGCGTGAGCTGGATCATGATCGCCGCGCCTTCATCATGCACGGCATCGGTCATCTCCCTGATCCAGGGAACGATTTCATCCTTGTAGGCGAGCAGATTGTTGAAGACGGGCGGGCTGTCCCTGGAGACGGCGGCGGAGCCGGCCGTCATCGTCATGGCGACGCCGCCTTTCGCCCGCTCCACCGTATAGGCACGGTAACGTCCTTTCGGCATGCCGTCCTCCGGATAGGCGGGTTCATGCGAAGTGACGATGATGCGGTTTCGCAATGTGAGGTGTTTCAGCTGGTAGGGCTGAAGAAGGGGGTCAATCGTCATGCAACCTGCTCCGGGAAACATCGATAGGGAGAGGCTAAGTGAAAATGTACATATGTGTCAATTAAGAAAACACATGTGTATTGGCTTTCGACATGGGTGGACATTCGCCTTGTCGCGACCAGACCGATTTGATAGGAAATCATCATGGAAGCGACATTGAACGAGACAGGCTGGCGCGGCTCGCACGAGGGGTGGCTTGAGGCAGCCTATCAGGCCCTGATGGAATCCGGTGTGGATTCCGTCAAAATCCTGCCTCTGGCAAAAAAGCTCAATCTGTCGCGCACGAGCTTCTACTGGTTCTTCAGGGATCGGGAGGAGCTGCTGGCCGCGCTCATCGCCCGCTGGCGGGAGAAAAACACCGGAAGCATCGTCAGGCAGTCGGAGGCCTATGCCGAAACCCTGGCCGAAGCCATGCTGAATGTTTTCGATTGCTGGCTCGATTCTGCGCTGTTCGACAGCAGATTTGAATTTGCGGTTCGAAGCTGGGCCCTGCAGTCTGACGAGATTCTCGCGGAAGTACGCAAAGCCGACGAAATGAGGATGACGGCGCTTTCACGCATGTTCGTGCGTTTCGGCCACGGTGAAAACACCGCGGATGTGCGGGCGCGAACCACCTATCTCGTGCAGATCGGTTATATCTCCATGCAGTCCGAGGAAGATGTGGCGGTGCGGATGCAGAGGATTCCGGACTATATCGCCATCTATACCGGCGAGATGCCGCAACCGCGCGAACTTGACCGGTTTTACGCGAGACACGGATACCGGCCGGGTCCGGGGGCCTGACGCGGCCGGCCGCTATATTGCCAGATGACACCCCGTATCGTGAAAACAGGCGCTATGCCGGTCGGATTATATCCGGCAAGATGGTACAGGGTGAATTGGCTCCCGCCCTCCTGCAATGTAGCTGCAATATTCACCGACCAGTGGTGGGGATGGCAAGAATCCATCTTTGGGGAAAGTCATTGCGAATCTTGCTTCTTGAGGATGAACCCGAAATGGCGCGCGCGCTGCTTGAAGCCCTGCGCCGTCGGGATGTTCTCGCCGATCACGTCAGCACCATCAGCGACGCCGAAGCTCTGGCGCGCGATGGAACCTACGATGTCCTGGTGCTGGATCGCCGTCTTCCCGATGGCGAAGGGCTGAACCTGGTAGCCTCGCTTCGCCGGAGAAAACATTCCGTGCCGATCCTCGTTCTGACGGCGCTCGGAAGTGTTGACCATCGTGTTGACGGGCTCGATGCCGGGGCAGACGATTATCTCGCCAAACCCTTTGCAATCGAGGAGTTGCTCGCCCGCCTTCGTGCGCTGCACAGGCGCGGCCCCTCGGTTTCCGACAAATATGTGAGTTTTGGCAATCTGAGCATCGATCCGAAGAGCAGCGAAATCAGTGTTGCCGGTTCCATCATCGAGTTTCGCCGCCGCGAATATCTGGTGCTGGAAGCCCTGATGCGACGGCCGAACCGTATCGTGACGCGATCGAATCTGATCGAGGCGGTCTATACGCTGGATGACGAGATCGAGTCGAATGCGCTCGATGCCCATATTTCCCGGATCAGAAAGAAGCTGGCGCAGGCCGAGGCCACCGTGGAGATCAGGGCGGTGCGCAATATCGGCTATCTTATCCGGTTGGCTTCATGAAGGAAAAACGCAACCGATCGCTGCGATGGGGGCTGATGAAGCGCCTGTTCGCCTTGCAGGCGTTCCTGCTCGTCCTCTTTGTCATCCTGCTTGTCGGCTGGATCTGGATCATCGATCCGCGACTGGAGGGCGCCAATGAAGAGGCCGTCCGCATTGTTGCGGAAAGCGTGACAAGGGATGGGCAGGGCCGGGTGCAGGTATCGGCGACGCCTGAATTGGCGGAGCTTAAACAGCGCTATCCGAATCTCTGGTTTCTGGCGCGGGACGCCGACAAGATCGTACTGCAATATGGAGAAATCCCCGCACCCGCGCTGACGGCAGAGTTTCCCCGCAGCATTGAAATGGCGCGTCTGGAAGCTGCGGAAACAATCCGGGCGACCATGGAAAATCGCGATACGCCCGCCGGACGCCTGCAATTCATTGCCGGAACGGAGAAGGGTTTCCCGAATGACGGTCTCAGTATCTGGATCAATATGGATCTCGATCTCGAAAAGGATGCCGACGGCGCCATCCGCTGGCTGACCGTGCTGCCCGCTTTGGGCTTCGTCATCTTCATTGCCGTCGTGCCCATGTTGATGCTGACGGGCATCGCGACGCTGCTCGTCACCCCCCGCGCGGTCGGCCGTTCACTCAGCGGCCTCATGGAAACGGTCAGGCAGGCGAAATCGATCGACTTCGAGAACCGTTCCGCCCGCATCGATCGTTCCAGCGTGCCCAGCGAAATCATTCCTCTTGTGGATGCTTTCAACCTTGCGCTTTCCAAGCTGGATGAGGGGTATAATCGTCGTAACCGCTTTCTTGCCGATGCCGCGCATGAGTTGAGGACGCCGATCGCAATCGCGCGGACGAGAGCGGATCTTCTGCCCGATGACGCGCTGAGCCGTCAGCTGCGGGCGGATATCGACCGCCTCACGCGCGTTGCGCATCAGTTGCTGGAAATGCAGGCGGTCGGCGTGGTGCAATTGCCGGCCGAGCGGCGCGATCTCAACAAGCTTGTCGAACGCATCGCGAGTGACCTCGCCCCCATTGCCATGGATGCCGGTTACGAGTTCGACTTCGAGCCGAGCGAAGGCGCGGCGATCTTCTCGGTGCAGACGTCGATCATCGAGATGGCGGTGGTCAACCTCGTGCGCAACGCGATCGATCACGCCGGCGGCAAGGGGGCAATCACGATCCGCGTCGATCCGGCAGGAGTTATCGAGGTCTGCGATGAGGGGCCGGGCATACCCGCCTCGGAGCGCGAGCAGGTATTCGAGCCGTTTCACCGCGTTAACGCCAATTCGCCGGGCGCAGGCCTTGGATTGAATCTGGTCCAGAAAGCGGCCGAGCTTCATCGCGGGCGGGTTCTGTTCCTCGATCTCAATCCCGGCTTCTGCGTGCGGCTGGAAATCCGGTCCCTGGTCTCGAACGCCACTGCGGCTGGACCCGCCTAGCCCGTGAAACTCTGCGCGACGGGCTGGTTCCGATGGCGAAATTCCTTAATATCTGGTTAAAGAAATCAGTCTAACTATATTAAATAAATAAATTATTTCTAATAAAAATGATCGCATGCAATGCAGGCGTAATTCTCACGGCGAAAATGCCCGTATCTGCTGAGCTCATCCGCATGTCTGCTGACGGGGCGCAGGAGATGAACGGGAACCGGCTTCCGGTTCTTCAACGCAAACTGAAACCCTGGGGGCGTCAGGCCATGGCGCATCGGTTTCGTCTGGAGTCATTCATGCCGATCATCAAGAAATCGCTTGTCGCGGCGACTATAGCCATTGCGGTTGCCGGCAATGCCTATTCCGCCGATCTTACCAACTACAATACGCAGCAATCCTTCGATTACGGCAATCAGCCGGCCTTTTCCTGGGGCGGGGCCTATGTCGGCGTCCATGGCGGCGTCGCCTCCCCGAAATTCAACCCACTGGCCAGCGGCCGTGGTCTGACGGGGGGTATTCAGGCCGGTTATAACTTCCAGTTCGGTTCCGGCGTCGTCGGTGCGGAACTCGAGGGGTCCTATCTCGGCAACGAGGCGCGGGTGCCGAACGGTCGTTTGCGGGAGCGTTTCCGGGCTGCGGCCAAGGTGAAGGCCGGTGTGGCGCTCGATCAGACGCTTCTTTACGGCACTGCCGGCCTGACCACGACGAGGTTCAAGGATGGCAACGGCGTGACAGGCCCCGATGGCTGGAAACAGGGTTATCTGGTCGGGGCAGGCGTCGAACAGAGCTTTGGCGGCGGCCTCTCGGCAAAGTTCGAATATAATTATGTGAGCACGGGAAATGTGGCCACGACCACATCCAGCGGCAGGTCGAAGACCGATGTCAGCGATCACGTCATCAAGGCCGGTCTGAACTATCGCTTCTGACAGGCCCCTCCCATGACAGAGCCCAGGGAGAATTTTCAAAAGAATACCGCCGCTTTCCGGATGGAAGCGGCGGCAAACCAGCATGGAAGACAAAACATGCGGCGCCGGGGTGAAAACCGGAAACGGTCATTCGCATTCGAGCGGAGGCTGCCGGAAGCTTGTCACGTACCATTCGCCGCCGGAATTGCGGGTGTAGAATGTATAATAGCAGTCGATGCGCTCGACATAGGCGGGGGTTTCGGACACTTCGTAACGCTCGCCGCGCCGTGTTGTCCGCACCTCGCCGCTCGATGAGCCGGCAACGACCTGCGTCTTTTTCTTCCGCCATTGAAAAGCCTGCTGGCCGGAACCCATGCTGTAGATATTGTCCGGCGGCCCGTAATCCAGCATCACGCTGGTAATGGGCGCGCCAATATAGCTTTTCATGACGGTCGAGGCACAGGCCGCCAGCAATATCGATGCGCCGGCGATAAGGGCGATTGCTGCCGGGACTGCGAATGAGGCTCTGTTGGACATGGAAATTCCTTTCAGCTGCGGGACACGCCGCAGGGATAGGAACCGCTTGTTGCAAGTACATTGCACGGGAAGATCGTCGGGCGCGCCCTGGATTTCCGGCTGCTTTCAGCCGGAGCCCATTGGCTGCGCCGGCTTTCGATGTCAGAGGCTGGAGATGTTGCGGCCGATATGGCGCAGGATGCTTTTGAAAAGCTTCACTTCAGCGGGATCGAGGCCTTCGATGGCGGTTCTTTCAAACATGGCGGCGATGGGCATGAGCTCATCGGCCAGTTCCTCGCCCTTCGGGGTGAGGGTGATGCGCACGATGCGCGCATTGTCGAGAGGCCGTTCGCGGCTGACGAGATTGCGGCGGACCATCTGGCCCACGAGCCGCGACAGGGTGGAAATTTCCACCGACACCATGTCCGACAGCTCGGTCAGCGTCTTGCTCTCCTGCTGCCTCAGCGCTGCCAGCACGCGGTACATCGGCAGGGTGACGTCGTAGGAGGCCAGCCTCACTGAAAAGCGCTCGCCAAGCCGAACGCCCACCCAGTTGAGCAGGTAGGGTACCGAATCGGTGAATTGATAGGACACGAGCAAATCCCCGTTTGAGAACCGTCTGCGCAACTGCTGAAGTGCGCCTATCGGCTGTACCGGCACAATCCATCCGGTTCAATAGCTTCGGCCCCACAACCCACGGCCCTGAACTCGGATTAACGTTTCTTCCCTGAACGATTTGGTGTGATTGAAGAGTGTCGGTGATTTGGAGACCGGCATGTTTGAACCGGCACTTCGCGATCAACATGGTTCGAAGCCGCAACGACAGGCGCAGCATCAAACTCAGGCAAAACAAGGCGGGCAGAAACCCAAAATACATGGCACAAATCATCCGCGCATGACTGTCAAAGCGGATTCAGCGCCGTGCGAAGACGGGTGATGCCGGCGATATGTGGCTTGACAGGAGCGGGACACATATGAGGTTGGAGAACGTCGGATACGCGCGGAGCTATCGCTTGAACGGCAGATGCCGATCCATTCCGGATGGCGCGTTCAGACGTGAAAGGCAGGAACATGTCCACGAATTATATGAGCGCCGCCTCTGTGCGGACGAAGAACCCCGCCGGCGTTATCGCGACATGCGGCCTGATGATCATGTTCGACGGTTACGATCTGGTCGTTTATGGCGCGGTCGCACCGGCGCTCCTGAAAGAAAGCGCATGGGCGCTCAACCCGGCCATGGTCGGGCGCGCCGCCGCCCTGACGCTGGTGGGTATGCTGCTGGGGGCGCTTTTTGCCGGCACCATGGCCGACCGCATAGGCCGTCGGAAGGTGGTTCTTCTCAGTCTCGCCGGCTTTTCGGCGATGATGGTCGCCTCGGCCATGACGCCGAATTTTCTCGCCTTCGAAATCACGCGTTTCTTCGCCGGTCTCGGGCTTGGCGCGCTGTTGCCGACGGTGACCGCGCTGGTGCTGGAATTTTCGCCGCCGCAACGCAGGGCGCAGGCCAATTCCCTGTCCTTCCTCGGTTATCTTATCGGTGGCATCATTTCCGGCGTCATGGGCATCCTGCTTCTGGAGGCCTATGGCTGGCGGCCCTTGATGCTGATCGGCGGTCTGCCGCTCATTCTTCTGCCGGTCTTCATGCGGTTTCTGCCGGAATCGCCGGAATGGCTGGCCAGCAAGGGCCGGCAGGCGGAAGCTGACGGCATTTGCGACAGCTACGGCCTGCAACGCATCGTGCCGCATGCGAAAATTCAAAAGGGCGGTGTCGGTGCGCTATTCTCGGAAGGCCGGCTGCTTTCGACGCTGAATGCCTGGGGCATTCACTTCTGCTCGCTGCTGCTGACCTTCGGCATGGTCAACTGGCTGCCCACGATCATGAACAGGATGGGTTATGACATCAGTTCGGCACTCGGCTTTTCCGTCATGCTCAATGTCGGTGCTGCGATCGGCATCCTCATCGGCGGGCGGTTTGCGGACAAGGGCAACGTCAAGGTGGTTGTCGCGATCCTGTTCGCCATCGGTGCTGTCTCTATCTTCGCCCTGACTGTCAACAAGGGGCCGCTTCTTTATGCCTTCGTCGCGCTTGCGGGCGCAGGCACCATCGGAACCCAGATTCTCGCCAATGTTCTGGTCGGGCGGTTTTATCCGGTCCACATTCGCGGTACGGGTCTCGGTTTCTCGCTGGCGGTTGGGCGGCTGGGCGGCATTGCCGGGCCGATGATCGGCGGTGTGGTCCTGCAAAGGGGCCTGGCGCCTGAATGGAATTTCTACATTTTCGGCTCGGTCGCCCTTTTGGGACTGATGCTGACGGTGCTGACACTGCTTTACCGCACGCCCGGCGACGCGCGGGCTTGACGAACGAGACGGCTGGCCGCGGAGGACTGAAATCCGCGGCCGAGCATTTCCAGTAAAGCCGCGGAGCGGGTTTCGTCCGGAAAATGCGAAAGACCTATAACGTCAAGCCTTGCGGGAAACCGGCGCGATTGCCGCCATCTGCTGCAATGTCCGTTCATTCGTGCGCTTTGCCCGCGCCAGCGCATCGTCGCGATCTTCCGGCAGCGTATAGGTCATATAGGACAGCGAGGTTTCGAGGTCGTTGTTATTATGCCCGAGAATGGCGGCGAAATAGCTGTTCTTGGTCACATGCGGCGGTGCGAAATTGTGAAAGGCCACCTCGGCATAGAGGTGCCGGAGGCCATAGGGCTTCGGAAGCTCTTCCTTCGGCCAGAGATCCTCGAACAGGTTAAAAACCGTGTCCCTGAGCAGCAGGCGGGTTTCCGACGAAAAATCGTCGATCGACATGCCATGCCACAATTTTCCCTGTCCGCTTTCGCGCAGGCGCCTATAGGCGGCCAGAATGGTTTCCGAGCGGGCAAGCACCGGGATTTCATAGGTAATCCCGAATTTCGTTCCTTCGCCCTGTTTCGTCTTGGCTTGGCCGTTGAAGAGGATGCTCCACTTGGAAACACCCTTGCCATAGGGGGCAGGCGAAAATTCCGCCTGGGTGAAGACCTCGTAGGGGCGGCGGCCGGTCATGCCGATCAGGCCGATGCCGATCATCAGGGGGTCGGCCGACAGAAGCTTATCGGCGCAGATCTTCAGAACCTGCTGGTAATTCTCGAAGGTGATCAGCGCGCCATGTTTCCTGGCGATCTTCTCCATCTTCACCCGGCGTGCATCGTCATACATGGCGGCATCGCCAGTGGCGATCTTCAGCATCGGGTGCTCGTCGCCGAAGGCTTCGCGGATGGCGTTACGATATTTGGTGATGTAGGAGATGATCGTGGTCTGGGCTCTGCCCTTCATGGTGCCGATCTCGGCGTTCCACAGGGCCTGCATCTCTTCTTTCGTTCCCATGCCGTTCATCGCCGAAATGAAATCGGCGATGCGCAGAAGCACTGTCGGCTTGCGGCCGGCGGTGTTGAACTCCGCCCGCTCGATTTTCTCGACGATGGAGGTCGCCACACCGGTTTTCGTATAGTCGCCGCGCGAAATATAGGTGTTCAGCCGCTCGCGCAGCTTCTTCATGTTGCAGATGGCAAGCGGCGTGCTCTTGACGCCGAACTCGGCCTTCAGCGCATTGCGATATTTCATGATGTAGAGTTCGAGCGTCTTTTCGGTGCGGCCATTGTCGAAATGGTAGCGGACCTCGGCATCCCACAGATCGCGGATTTTTCTGTTTCGCGCGGCGTCGTCGTTTTTCATCGCCTCTTTGACCTGGCCGACGAATTGATCGATGCGTTCCACGAGGACCGGTGTTTTTGTTTTTCGTTTTGCGGCGAGCATGCGGCGGCTCCCTGAACCGGTCCGGAAATATAAAATCCATGGTTGGCGATCAACGACAGGACGGTTGCGGAAATGTGATGAACATTCGCCGCAGGCCGATTTCTTTTGAATAATAGTTTGATCGATTCCGCAAGCTTCGCCGCCAGCGGGAGCTACAGCCGCAGGCAATAATATCTTGCCTGCGTTGCCGATTGTGTCGGGTTATTTCGCCAGTCGGGTTTTGAGCGAGGTGACGATGCGTTTGGCCAGCGCCTCGTAATCTTCGTCGAAATGGTGTCCGCCTTCGATGCCGATGGTTTCGACGCCCTTTGCCTTGAGGCCGGGGCAGGGGTCTTCGTCCTCTTCTTCCGTGCCATAAACACATTGCACGAGCCTGGGATCGATCTTGGCGATGTCATCCACCGTCTTGCCGCCTTTGCCTTCACCGGCCACGCCAAGCCATCCCTGCACGGAGATTTCGAAGTCCACTTCGTTGGAAAGGCCCAGCAGCGAAAGCTGCGCGACCGAAGATTTCACCCGGTCGGGCAGGAGGTTGTAGGTGGCGGGAATGATGTCTGCACCAAAGGAATAACCGATCAGCACCACATTGCGAACTTTCCATTCCTTGCGATAGGTGTCGATGATGCGGGTGAGATCGCTCGCCACTTCCTTCGGCTCTTTTTCTTTCCAGAAATATCGCAGGGCGTCGACACCGATAACAGGCACACCCTGTTTCTGGAGGGCGCTGCCAACCTCTTCGTCCAGATCGCGCCATCCGCCGTCGCCGGAATAGATCACCGCCATCGTGTCCATTACAGGTTTTGCTTCGAGAACCGTAATCGGAAGTCCGAGCGGGTTGTCGCTGTCTCCTGCGGCATCGACCTTGTCGGAAAGCGTCTGTGTCAGCACCTCATCGGCCTTGTCGGTCACATCGGTGACATCGATATCGGGGTGCAGCTTCAGCAGCGCGTTGACGTGGTCGCGGCCCTTCTGGTCCGCGTCAGGGGTGAAGATGACGCTGACCGGCGCCGGCAAGGCGCCGTCGGTCAGGCCGTAGACGGTTTCACCATCCACCTTGTCCTTGGTTGCCGGGGTGCAGAGAATCTTCTGCAGCGGCAGGCCCGCCTTCGGATCGACCGCGACGGCTTCGCGGAGGGTGGAAACGGGACTCTGTGCGATCATGGCAAGGGCAAGCGTGCCGCCCTTGCCAATGCCGGTCACGATCGGCAGGCGATAGCTGCCGGTGCCGGCCGTGCGCTGGATCTGCTGCGACAGCGACTCGATGTCCGAGATCATGTAGATGCACTCGTCGTCATCCGCCTCCAGCGCCTTCAGATATTCCTTGAAGTCGATACCGACGACGGCGACGCCTTTTTCGACCAGCGCCCTGGCGCGGGTTTCGTCGGCATCCGTCCAGCCATTGGCATCAGAAATCAGGAAAATGCTGGCCTGGATATCTCCATCAGGCACCATGATGTGGTCTGCCGGGATCATGCCGGTTTCGTAAGACGGCTTGTCCTGCGCAAAAACGGCGCCAGAAACAAGCAAGGGCGCGGCGAACAGGGCGGAGGCGGCAAGAACCGCTTTCAGCATGCTGGATTTTCTCATTTTCCGATCACTCCTCTGACGCCGCCGCTGATGAGAACCGTCGCGTCCATCAGTGCCAGAGCGGCGTCTGCGCCGTTCTGCACGGCAAGGTAACGCGGTTCCCATTTCGGGTGGAACTTCGCCTTGAAGGCGCGAAGTCCCTTGAAATTGTAGAACCGTTCGCCGTGTTCGAACAGCGTGCTGCCGATGCGGTCCCAGACGGGGGCGGCGTCGCGTTTCGACATGCCGGACATGGGGGCCATGCCGAGATTGAAGCTCTCATAACCCGCCTCGCGCAGATATTGCATGATGCTGACGAAGAGAAAATCCATCGAACCGCGCGGCGCATCCGGCGAAAACCGCATGAGGTCGACGGTGGCTTCCTTTTTCGTGTCCGTCACCATCAGATTGGCGAAGGCGGTGATCTTTCCATCCTTGCGCAGCACGGCGACGGGTTGCGACAGGATGTAGTCAGGCTCGAAAGCGCCAAGCGAGAAGCGCTTTTCCCGGGTATTGTGGTGGGCGAGCCAGCCGTCGGAGACCTGTTTCAGCTCATCCATAATAGCCGGCACCTGTGCCTGCTCGACCACCTCGAAGGTCAGGCCGTCGCGCGCGCCGCGGCTCAGCGACTGACGGAGAGTGGCGAGCTTGCCGCCCTTCAGCTCGAATGCGGTGAGATCGACCAATGCCAGTTCGCCGAGCTTGAAGGCGCGCAGGCCCGCATCGGCGCAATGGGAAAGCAGGAAAGGCGAAATCTGGTAGAAGGCGGCGCGCGCGCCGGCGGCGCGGGCGGCTTCCACGAATTGCCAGACCAGGTCAGGAAAATCATCCTCGTCGCCGACCGGATCGGCGAAGGCGATCCATGAGCGGCCCTGAATGCCGTACATGATGAAGGCATTGCCGCTTTCGGAGAACATCACGTGCTTGTCGCCCATGCGCACCAGATTGGCGTCGGCCGCATCCTGCGTCATGACGACGGCGGTCGCGCTCGTGACGTCGTCGGCCTTGATGGCGTCCGGCCTGAAGGCCACCGGCCGCATCAGGCTGAAGATGGCGATGGTGGAGGAGGCAAGCACGAGGCCGAGAAGGGCGCGCAATCCGCGCGGCGCTTCCTCGGAGAATTCGAACTGCCACCATAATGTCTGGCTGTAATCCGTATCGCGATAGACGAAGAGCAGGATGGTTGCCGCGCCGGCAATGATGACGGCCATGGCGGCGAGCCAGCTTGGGCCCAGCGCCTGTTTCACCAGCGAGGCATGGCGGTTGAAGCTGCGCATATTGACGGCAAGCGCCGCGATGAAGACGCCGAGGATGGCGGCTTCAAACACGGCGATGGCCTTGAGGAGCGAGAGAACCAGCGCCAGCGAGGCGGCGACCAGCGCAATCCACCAGGCGCCGTCCAGCCGCTGCCCGAGGCCGCGCGAGGCGACGACGAGCACGAGGCCGAGAATGCTCGTCAGAAAATGCGCCGCCTCGACGATCGGAAGCGGTACGAAATTGGAGAGGAAATCCAGATTGCTGTCCGGTGTCGGCGTCACACTCGAGAAGATCAGCATGGTGCCGAGGATCATCGCGAAGGTCGATAGCAGCGGCGGCGCGAGCCGCACGGCAAGCTGGCTGATATCGGAAACAACAGGCTTTGCCGCGAATTGCTTCATCTCCGAGACAAGCATGACCAGAATGGCCACCACCAGCGGCAGCACGTGATAGATCACGCGGTAGAGAACCAGGCTTCCGAGCAGCTGATCGACGCTGATGGCGTTGCCAAGCCCCGCAACCATGACGGTTTCGAAAACGCCGAGACCGGCGGGCACATGGCTGAGGACGCCGAGGCCGACGGCGGTGGCATAGATGGCGAAAAATGTCGGCCAGCCGAGATGCGTGTCGGGCAGCAGGACATAAAGCACCGAGGCGGAGGCGGCTATATCGAAGGCGGAGACGAGAAACTGGCGCGACGATGTCCGGCTGTCCGGGAGGCGCAGGCGCCATGCGCCTAGCCGGATCGCGTGCCCGTTGCGCCCGATATAGGCCGCCACCACGAGGACCGCGATAATCGCAAGCGCTGCACCCCTGAGGAAAAGGGCGTCGACGCCGATGATGGCGGCGATGCGCGGTGCGACGATGAAGGTGGAGATGGCGCTGACCGAAAGCAGGCCAAGCCCGAAGGACAGGGTGACGAAGGCGATGACGCGGGCGATTTCGCCGGGTGACAGGCCCAGCCGGGAATAGGCGCGAAAGCGGATGGCGCCGCCGCTCAGGGGGCCGAAACCGGCAGTGTTGCCAATGGCATAGGCCGCAAAGGCGGTTGCCGCCATGGGCGGAAAGGGCAGTTTGCGGCCAATATATTCGATGGCATTGGCGTCGTAGAATATCAGCGCCAGAAAGCTGAGCGCGGTGAAAACGATGGCGAGCAGCACCGCCGAGGCCGAGGTCTGCGTCAGCGCATCGATGACGTCGTCATAGCGGACTTCGGAGGTCAGGTGATAGATGGCGAAGGTCATCATCACGAAGACCAGCGTGATGGCGATGGCGGTCAGATAGGGGCGGTTTCGGGCAAAAAAGCTTTCAACCGCGGATTCCGTAACATCGGTTTGTGTAATTTCGCTCTTGTCTGCCATTTATTTTGCCCAGCGCCGGTTCCCGTTGGCGAACCACAGGATTGTGTCGCTAATTCGTTTCGGTTGCGGAAATTTGCTTAGCAGAAAAGCATGAAGTGTCGATGTGAAGTTTGTGTCCGGTCATGTGCGAATTTCACCAAGTCTAGAGTGGGAAATGCAACTATGGAATGCATGATTTGCGCGATTGTTCCCAAAGGCGCCAAATTGACCGTGGCGGTTGCTTGGTGGCGTCGTTTGATGCGAGTACAGGCTCCCTTGGATTGAAGGAGATGCCAATGAACATGCCCGTAAGAATAGTTATTTCGCTCGTCGTCGCCCTCGCGGCGGGCGGCGGATACATGGCGGTGGATAAGATGCGCGGCGCCGAATGGGTCGTTTCGCCGCAACAGATCGCGGAGGCCAAGGCGAAAGGGCAGATGGGTTATGAATCCCGTCCGGGCACCGTGACCGTATTGCCGATCCGCAGCGAGACGGCGGATGTGCTGCCGATGAAATGGGCGATGATCGGTGTCGTCGCCGGGCTTCTGGCTTTCCGGGCGACCGGCAAGAAAAAAGCGGCAAAGGCTTAAGGTTCTGCCGCTTGATGTCTCCGGCGCGTCGCGCCGGAGATGAATCGCAGTTTGTGCCTTACGCGCCCCAGGTTTTTTCCAGCACACGGATCCAGTTGCCGTGGCAGATCTTGGCCAGCGCCTCGTCGTCATAACCGCCCTTGCGCAGGGCTTCGACCAGCAATTGCAGATCGGCTGCGTCCTTCATGGCGGCGGGAATGGTGGTGCCGTCGAAATCCGAACCGAGCGCGACGTGATCGATGCCGATGCGGTTGACGATGTAGTCCACGTGGCGCACCAGTTCGTTCAGGTCCGTATTCGGGTTCTTCACGCCGTCCTGACGCAGGAACAGAACGCCGAAATTGATGCCGGCGAGGCCGCCCGTGTCGCGGATGGCGTCCAGCTGCCGGTCCGTCAGATTGCGGCTGTGATTGCACAGCGCATAGGCGTTGGAATGCGACGCCACCAGCGGTGCGTCTGATATTTTCGCGATATCCCAGAAACCCTGCTCGTTCATGTGCGACAGGTCGACCATGATCTTCAACTCGTTGCAGGTCTTTATCAGCCGCTGGCCGGCATCCGTGAGACCGGGGCCGATGTCCGGCGTCGAGGGGAAACGGAAAGGAATGCCGTAAGCAAAGATGTTCGGGCGGCTCCAGACCGGCCCGAGCGTGCGCAGGCCCGCTTCGTAGAGAACGTGGAGCGCATCGAGATCAGCGCCGATCGCCTCCGCACCCTCGATATGGAAGACGGAAGCGAAGGCGCCCACTGCCATGGCGCTGCGGATATCGGCGGCCGTGCGGCAGACCTTCAGAGCGCCGTTCGACTGCTTCTCGGCCCGGAACAAAAGGCCGGCCATGGCAAGCGTCGCCTTCAGCGCATCCGCCTCGCTGGGCGTCTGGTAGTCGCCGTTGGCGTCCTTGTCCATGCTGGGCGAAGGCACGTAGACGGCGCAGAGGCCGCCGGCCAGCCCGCCTTTCTTCGCGCGCGGCAGATCGATATGGCCGACGGTATCCCCTTCGATGAGAAGCGTTTCTGGGGAAGCATTGCCCGACCGCCATAACCGCAGAAGCACGTCGTTGTGGCCGTCGAAGACGGGTACGGTTTTTTGGTCGGTCATAGTCATTCACCTTCGGAAATGGGATTGCGCGGACGCGCGTGCGGACGAGTTTTCTGAATTGGTAGAGGAAAGGTCAAGCCGGGAGCAAATGCAATCCGTGCATAGGCTCTGCCAAATTTGGAATTGGTCGGGCCTCGTTTGCTCGTGGTAATCGCGGGAAAACATAAAAAAAATGACTGGATTGGGGCAAACCCACACCGTTTTCCGAAAAATAAGGTCCGAAAGGGGATTCTCGATGATTTCAAGACGCAACCTGCTGATTGCCGGCGCTGCCGTTCCGTTCCTGTCCTATGCGCGCATTCCGGCATTTGCCGCGACACCCAAGAATATTCTGGTGGTCGCCCAGCAGCTGGACAATATGACGAGCCTTGATCCGCATGAAGGTTTCGAAGCCGTCGGCGGTGAAATCATGTCCAACATGTATCAGAAGCTGGTGCGCGCCAACCGCGAGGATTCCACCAAGGTCGATCCGGTCATCGCGAAATCCTGGGAAGCCGATGCCGACAGCAAGGTCTTCACCTTCACGATCGGTGACGAAGCAACCTTCTCCAGCGGTGCGAAAGTGACCGCGGAAGACGTCGCCTTCTCGCTGCAGCGCGCCATCAAGATGAACAAGAGCCCGGCCTTCATCATCAGCCAGTTCGGCTTCACGCCTGACAATGCCGAGACGACCATCGTTGCCACTGATGACAAGACGGTGAAGCTGACGACGGCAAAGCCGACCGCCATCTCCTTCCTGCTTTATTGCCTCTCCGCCAATATCGGCGCGATCGTCGAAAAGAAGGCGGTTCTCGCCAATGCTTCCGGCGAAGACCTCGGCAATGGCTGGCTGCAGAAGAACAGCGCCGGTTCCGGCGATTTCATGCTGCAGGCCTGGAAGCCGAGCGAAAGCGTTGCGCTCGGCGTCAATCCGAACGGTCCTTACAAGGGCAATATCAAGCGCATCATCCTGCGCCACGTCACCGATCCGTCTTCGCAGCTTCTGATGCTGCAGAAGGGCGATATCGACATTGCCCGCGACCTGACGTCGGAACAGCTGCGCACCGTCAAGGACGATGCCAGTATCGAGCTGGAGCGCAAGTCCATCGCCTCGCTGGTGCTGATCTCGCTCAACCAGGGCAATGAAAATCTCGCCAAGCCGCAGGTCTGGCAGGCCATCAAGTGGGCGCTGGACTACAAGGGCATGCAGGAAAACATCGTGCCGCTGACGCACGAAATCCACCAGAGCTTCGAGCCGAAGGGCTTCCCCGGCGCC
>QFOL01000304.1 GCA_003241215.1 Agrobacterium fabrum | reverse complement strand
GATTTTCTGATCGCCGTCCATCAGCAGGGCTTTGACGCCTGAAGTGCCAAGATCGAGACCGAGATACATGTATTTCTCCATTCCGGCGCGCCATGCGCCGCTTTCAGCGTTTTTTGAAAGTCACCGCATTCCGGACGGAAAACCGGCGGCCACTTTTCCTGGAAATGCTCTCATCAGGGCAGATTGTCCCTGAGGAATATGTCGATACGGATACGTTCCTGCGCGGCGATGACGGGCAGACCGTCGGCCCGCGCCTTCAAGACGCGGATGGCGCTGCGCACCTCATGGCCGGCATCCTGGTTGAGCACGGCGTCCAGCAGCCCTTCCCGCAGCGCATTGGCGGTGTTTTCCGTCAGCTCATGGGCGATAACCGAAAGCGTTCTTTCGCCCTCCGCCGCGCCCAGCGCCCGGATGAGGCCGCGATTGCCCGCGCCGAGGCTGTAGATTCCTGACAGCGCGGCATTGCCGAGCGCCTTGCGCACCAGCGTCTCGACGGTCAGCGGATCGTCCCTGCCCTCCAGCACCGGCAGCAGCCGCAATTGCGGAAATTCGGTCTCGATGACGGCGCGAAATCCTTCCAGACGTTCGCGATGGTCGCGCACCAGCATGGAGCCGGCGACGACAGCGACATCGCCGCCGCGCCCGGAAAGAAACCGCCCCATCAGGCTCGCCGCCGTGCGCCCGGCCGCAACGTTGTCCACGCCGGCATAATGATCCCGCCGCGACCCGGAGAGATCGGAGACCAGCGTCACCGTGGCGATGCCGTCTTCCGCCAGCCGGTCGGCGGCTTCCGCCACATCTTCGGAATCGGTGGCGACAAAGGCCACGCCCGAGGGCCTTTCCCGCCGCGCGACCTCCAGAGCTTCCGTCAGCGCCGTGGCGTTGAACGGCGGCACCTCGATGATGCGGATCGCCGTGCGCTCCAGATGCGCCCGTGCCGCTGCGGCCCGTACTTCGGCGCGCAGCGTCGCCATGAAGGAATTGTCATTGCCCGGCAGGATGAAGACCAGCGAATAATTGCGGCCCTTGGCCAGATTGGCGGCGGCGATATCGCGCACATAACCAAGCTCGGCAATCGCCGCTTCCACCCGTGCGCGCGTTGCCGCATGCACGCCGGGGCGCATGTTTAGCACCCGGTCTATGGTGGCGAGGCTGACGCCAGCCCGCTCGGCGATATCGTGAACTGTCGGCTTCATGGTTCCTCCCTCCCTTTTGCATATCCAGCTTTGCGGTCGAGGTAAACCGAAAAATGATGTACGTACCTCATATTTCGACACCGAGCGGCGATGCGGGTGCATTTTCAACGATCCAGAATGGATGACGACGTCCACACAAACTCTACGTCATCCTCGGGCTTGACCCGAGGATCCATGGTGACGCCGGAAGGTGGATCCTCGGGTCAAGCCCGAGGATGACGGCGGAGGGTCTGGCATTTAAGCTTATGGCTTATGGCTTCCGTCATGCCGGCCTTGAGCCGCAATCCAGCCGACGCGGCTCCCCCCGCGGCGAAGGACTCTTTTCAGCCCACGGCCTCGGCCTGACTGCATACCGGCTCAACGCCGGCATGACGGACGGAGGAAACGGTGCGAACCACACAAAAAAGGGGCCGTCATTTCCGACGGCCCCAGCTCTGCGGTGGATGGGAGGGGATTTTTATCAGTGCGCCGCGTCTGGCGGCGGCGCTGCCTTGGGTTTCTGGATCAGGATCGTCATGAAGATCAGACTGCCGAACAACAGCGTCAGCGCGAAGAACACATCCGCGAAAGCCAATATCCATGCCTGCTGCGAGACCATGCCGACCAGTTTCTTGATCGCGACGGAAGCGCCGTCCAGCCCGTAGGAATCGTAGTTCGCACCGACGCTGTTCAGCCATTCCAGCGCCTGCGGGTTGGAATAGCTGACATGTTCCGCCAGCCGCACATAATGATCGTCGGTGCGCTGCGACAGCATGGTGTTGATGACGGCAAGCCCGACCGCGCCGCCGAGGTTACGGGTAAGGTTGAACAGGCCGGAAGCGTTGCGGATACGGGCCGGCGGCAGGGTGCCGAGCGCGATGTTGTTGATCGGCACCATGCACATCATCAGGCCGAAACCACGCAGGATCTGCGGGATCAAAAGCTCGTAGAAATCCCAGTCGGTCGTCACATGCGTCATGATCCATGTGCCGCAGCCGAAGCTGATGAAACCGATGGCCATCATCGCCCGCGGATCGAGCTTGGTGGAAACCTTGCCGGCGATCGGCGCGGTGAAGAACATGGCAAGACCTGACACGAACATGGTCTCGCCGATCATCAGCGCATCGTAACCCCTGACACGGCCGAGATAGAGCGGGTAAAGATAGGTCAGCCCGTAAAGCCCGATGCCCATGACGAAGGAAAACAGCGAGCCGATGGAGAAGTTTCGGTCGGCGAAGGCGCGGATATCGACGACGGGGAATTCCACCTTGAAGGCGCGCCAGAAAAACACCACGGCACCGATGACCATCGCGACCGATCCCATGACAATATGCTCGTCGTTGAACCAGTCCTTGTTGTTGCCCTCTTCGAGCACATATTCCAGCGAGCCGAGGAAGACGGCCATGGAGATCAGCCCCCACCAGTCGAACTTCTTCCAGAGCGACTTTTCCGGCTTGTCGAAATCGATGAGGCTCCAGGTGAGGATGGTGACGATGATGCCGGGGATGATGTTGACGAGGAACAGCCAGTGCCAGGAAAAGGCATTGGAGAGATAACCGCCGACCGTCGGGCCGATGGTGGGCGCAAGCGTGGCGACGAGACCGATGATCGGCGACACGACCGAACGCTTCGAGGGCGGGAAGATCGTGAAGGCGGCGGCGAAGACGGAGGGGATCATGCCGCCGCCGATAAAGCCCTGGATCGCGCGATAAACGATCATCTGGTCGATATTGGTGGCAGTGGCGCAGAGCGCGCTCGATATGGTGAAACCGGCCGCGCAGGTGGCAAACAGAACGCGCGTGGAGAGAATGCGCGCCAGCGTGCCCGACAGCGGGATCATGATGACTTCAGCGATCAGATAGGAGGTCTGCACCCAGGCGATCTCATCGGAACCCGCGCCGAGGCCAGCCTGGATTTCCGCCAGCGAGGCGGAAACGATCTGAATGTCGAGAATGGACATGAACATGCCGAAGACCATCGCGAAAAACGCGATGAGCCTGCGCCTGTCCATCGGGGGATCGGCGGGGATGGACGCCCCGCCCGTACCGACAACCGTAGCCGCCATGATCTTGACCTCAACGGCGCATCAGCGATGCGCCTTACTTGGCTTCCGGGTTAACTTGCGCGGTTTTGGTGGTTTCCGGCGCCGTGCGGGTATCGACATCGACAACGACGCTGAGGCCGGCGCGCAGATTGTGCCTGGCGAGGTCTTCCTTCGCGAAGACGATACGAACAGGCACGCGCTGGATGACCTTGGTGAAGTTGCCCGTCGCATTTTCCGGCGGCAGCATGGAGAAGACCGAACCCGAGCCGGGCGAAATCGACTGCACCGTGCCTTCAATGGTCGCATCGTCAAAGGCGTCCACATGCACGCGAACCTTCGAACCCGGAACCACGCGCGCAAGCTGGGTTTCCTTGAAATTGGCGTCGATATAAAGCTCGTTCATCGGCACCAGCGAAGCCAGACGCTTGCCGACCGAAACCAGATCGCCGTTCTGAACCGCCAGATTGCCGATGACGCCGTCATAAGGCGCCTTCAGAACCGTGAAGGAAAGATCGCGGGCGGCCTTGTCGCGGGAAAGCTGCAGCGAACGGATCGTGCTTTCGGCTTCCTCGCGCTGGGCGCGCAGAAGCTCGACATTTGCTTTCGCCGAAGAGATGGCGGCATCGCCGGCCACGACGTTGGCCTTGGCCTGATCGAGCGCGACCTGCGCATTGTCGGAAGCGGCAACCGTGCCGACATCCTTCGCCTGCAGCTCGCTGGCGCGCTTCTGGGTGATTTCGGCGCCGCGAAGGGCGGCATCCAGCGCGCCCTTCTGGGCGACGGCCTGCTCCAGCGAAGCCTCGCCGCCGACGATCTGCGCATCGATACGCTTCAGCGACAGTTCCTCGGTGCGGATCTGCGCCTCGGCCTGATCGAGCGCGATGCGATAATCGCCGTCGTCCAGCGTCACCAGCGGATCGCCCGCCTTGACTTCCTGGTTCTCGACCACGTTCACCCTGGCGACATAACCCGAAACCTTCGGCGCGATGACGGCGATATCGCCTTCTATATAGGCATCGTCCGTCGAGACCATGAAGCGGCCGTCGATCCACCAGTTGTAACCGTACCAGCCGGCGCCGGCGAGAAGGGCAACGGCGATGACCGGCAGAAGCTTGGAACGCTTCTTCTGCTTCGGCGCTGCAATGGTCTGGGGCTGCTGCTGCGGCGCGGCCTCAGCCGGCTTTGCGGGAGAGGTCTCGGCCTTGGCGGAGATATCCGCCTCTTCCGCATCGTTGGCGGCGCGAACCGCGCTATTCTTCTGGGCCGACATGAGAGTGTACCGTGATAAATTGAAGAAAGTTTTTTCGAACTGAACCGTTCGGTTCGATTGACATAATCTCTTTCCTGACACATATCAAGTGTTATCGAACCGATTGGTTCGACGTTCGGTTAATTTTTT
>QFOL01000303.1 GCA_003241215.1 Agrobacterium fabrum | reverse complement strand
CCTGCTGCACCAACCCTCCGGCGGTACGCGCGGCATGGCGTCCGACATCGAAATCCAGGCTCGCGAAATCATCAAGATGAACCAGCGCCTGATCAAGATCTTCTCCAAGGCCACCGGCCAGAGCGAAGAAAAGATCGCCAAGGATATCGATCGCGATTATTGGCTCGGCGCGGAAGAAGCCAAGGATTACGGCCTCGTCGGCAAGATCGTCGAAAGCCAGTCGGAACTCTGAGTTTTCGATTTTTTAGTTGAGAAAGCCCGCATCGGTGAAAACCGGTGCGGGCTTTTTTCGTTCAGGCCGGTGTTATTTCATCATGTCGCAGGCCTTCATCATGTCGGCTTTTTTCATCTTGTCCATTTCCATGCCGGCCTTGTCCATGCAGTCCTTCTTGCTGGCCATGGACATGCCATCCTTTTTCATCGCTTCCGTCTTCATGGTGTCTTTCTTCATTGTATCGGTCTTCATCGTACCGGTTTTCATGCTCTCGGCGTGGGCGAGGCCGGTGAAGGAAAGAGCGGAGAACAGGGAAGCGGCGGCAATGGCGGTAAAAATGCGGGTCATGAAGGGTCTCCTCTGGACGTCGTCGAATGTCCGCCGGCATCGTGCCGGGGCTCACAATAGTCCATTCGAGCGGAAGAGACCGGTCGTTACATCTTCACGCGCTTGTGACGACAAGTTCGGGCGAGATTTTTTTAAAGCCACTATGTAACAATATCCTGCCGATTGCGAATAACCCGATAGTGACGATGACAGGCAGCCCTTCGGAAGAGACACTGAAAATGTTGATGCTGCGTTCCCTCGATGGGGACGACGGCGCCTACAGGCATTTGCTTCATGCCCTGAGGCGGCTGCTTGTCGCCTATTACGGCAGGCGCATCGCCGTCGCCTCCAGAGGCGATGTGGAAGATCTTGTGCAGGAAACCCTGTTGTCGCTGCATGCGAAGCGGGAGACCTATGATCGTGCGCGACCGTTCACGGCATGGTTCTTTTCCATAGCGCGCTACAAGCTCATCGATCACTATCGAGGCCGGGGCGCTCGCGCGCAGGCGGAAGTGGAACTCGATGAAACGCTGGAGGCGGAGCCCTCCGTCGATGCGGTCACGGCCCGCATGGATGTGGAGCGGCTGCTCGACGACTTGCCCGAGCGGCAACGCGACCTCATTCGCAGGGTGAAGCTGGAAGGCCAGTCGATTGCCGAAGCGGCACAAAAATCCGGCCAGACCGAACTTGCGGCGAGGGTTGGTATTCACAGAACGCTGAAAGTCCTGGCGGCGAAGTTGCGGGGGGACACATGAGGAAAACGGAAGACATCATCGAACAACTGGCGGGTGATCTGAAACCTGTGCCCGCTTTCGCGCTGAAGCGCAGGCTCGCATTCGCGGCCCTGCTCGCGCTCGGCGTTTCACTTCTCCTGATGGTCGTCATTCTGGGGCTTCGCGGCGATATGGATGAAGCCATGACCGAACCGGGTTTCTGGGTTAAATCCGCGTATAACGCCCTGCTGGCGCTGACGGCATTTCTGGCCGTCATGCGTCTTGCGCGGCCGGAAGGCGAGAGGGGCGCCCTGTTCGTGTGGATCGCCGCGATTTTTGTCGCCATGGCGGCGATAGCGCTTGTTCAGCTTGGATTTGCCGTGCCCGGCACCTATCGCGCCCTCATTCTCGGATCATCGGCGCTGCATTGCCCGTTTTTGATTTTTGCTTTCGCGACGCCGCTGTTGCTGGCGAATTTCTCGGTTCTCAAGCGCTCGGCTCCCGCCGATCCGACGCTAGCGGGTTTTGTCGCCGGTATAGCGGCCGGTGCGGCAGGGGCCTGGGTCTATTCGTGGTTCTGCACGGAAAATGGCATGGCTTTCGTGCTGATCTGGTATTCGCTGGGCATTCTTGCGACCGGAGCGATTGGGGCTTTCGCCGGTTCACGTCTGCTCCGCTGGTGAAGGTGGGCCCTGTGCCGGTGGTGTTCTGGCCATGATGCCGGCCCGAACCTGTTTGTTCGAGCCGGCTCTTGTGCCTCAGGGATATTACTGCCCCAGATTGGCGGGAATTGCGAATGCGGCAAACTGGGTGAACTGCTTGCCGGTGTTGAAATTGTCATCGGAGGCGATGACGAAGAGCTGCTTGCCATCCACCACCGGACCGAAAGCGAAGCTTTCGATATTGTCGATATCGAGGCCGAAATCGCCTTCGTTGATTTCAAACCAGGCCGATTTGGATACGGCGGCCACGGATGCCGGATCGATCTTGTCCTTGCCGAGAATATTGTCGGCGCGGGACATGTCGGCGATGAAGAAGCGGATATGATTGCCGACACCAGAGGCGAAATTGCGCTCGACGGCGACGAAACGGCCGTCCGGCAGGGCCGCGATGGCGGAGAGGCCGTTGTCATTATATTTCGGCTCGGCGGCCGTCGGGGTCTTCGAGATCGCCTCGGTGACGTAGACATGTTCGGCGACCGGCTTCAGCGTGGCCGTGTCGATGACGAGGATACGGGCCGGGCTGCCCGCCTGCGGCGTCGCCTTGGGGCCGTCCTGGGTGAGCGCATTTTCGGTGGCGGCGATCAGCCGGCCGGGCATCAGCGTCAGGCCTTCGAAAGCGAGGTTGTTCTGAACGCCTTTGGTCTTGGCGTCATCGACCAAATAGGCGTCGGGCAGCTCCAGCCGCTTCACATTGCCGCCGTCGAGGTCCGAGACGTAAAGCGCCGGCTGGTTCTTGAGATCGCGTTCGGAAGACCAGTAGAGCTTGCTGCCCTTGCGGTCGAGCGCGATGCCCTCCGCATCGATGCCCTTCGGCGCGAAGGCAGCGCCGGTCTCGTCCTTCAATTCGTGCATGGCGGCGATGTTGAGCGTGGCGGCGCCTTCCGTCACGGCCAGTTCCAGCTCGTAATAACGGGCCGGGCCTTTTTCCACACGGTCATCGGAAATTGCGAGATAACGGCCGGTTTCGCTGTCGAAGGCGAGATCGGAAATGCCGCCGAAGGTGACGCCATCGATGGAGAGGCCCGATGGAACGACGATCTGGCCGAGAAAGGCGGGCGGCGGCGGGGTCTGGGCAGCGGCCGGAAGAGCCGCAAAACAGCAGGCGACGATGGTGACGATGCGGAGCATGGCGAGAGTCCCTCTTGTGGCGGATGACCTGTCGTGGTGCAGGCAGGATTAGCGCCGCGCCGCTAAACTTTGATGACGTTTTCCGTGTCTGCGTACCTGAAGTCCCGCGGCTCATCTTGCCAAGCCGCGTCTTTTTTGATCCTGAATATGAGCACGCTTCATCCAGAGCGTGCCGCCATCTTCGGATTCGCGCCTCACGCTTCAAGTTTTGTTCCTGCCCGTGCCGAACGCAGGCCGCTGCGGTTTTGCCACGGGCAGCAGGCCGCAGAGTGCTTCATGCTGAAAGATTTTTCCGTCCAGAGCCTGTTCATGGGCTGCCTCACCGCCTTTGTCGGTTTCGCCAGTTCCTTCGCGGTCGTACTGCAGGGCCTGAAGGCGGTTGGCGCGACGGATTTCGAGGCGGCGTCGGGGCTGATGGCGCTTTCGGTGGCAATGGGGCTTTGCGCCATCGTTCTTTCCGCCGCTACCCGGCTTCCCATCAGCATCGCATGGTCTACGCCGGGTGCTGCGCTGCTTGCGACCACCGGCGACATTGAGGGCGGCTTTCCGGCGGCCGTCGGCGGGTTCATCATCTGCGCCGTGCTCATCATCGTCGCCGGCCTGTTCAAACCGCTTGGGCGGGCGGTGGCCTCCATTCCCGCGCCGCTGGCCAACGCCATGCTGTCAGGCGTCATCATCGGCCTGTGTTTCGCGCCCATCAAGGCGATCGGTTTCAACCCGGCGCTCGGATTGCCCATCATCCTCGCCTGGATCGTGGTGGGAGCCTTCAAACGGCTGTTCGCCGTGCCCGCCGCCCTTGCCGCCTTCGTGCTGGTGATGATTTTCGGCGTCGAAATTCCGGCGGGTGCACTTGATAGTGTGGCGCAATCGCTGACGCCGCCAATGGAGTGGGTAACGCCCGTCTTCAGTCTCCACGCGGTTGTTTCCATCGCTCTGCCGCTCTTCATCGTCACCATGGCCTCGCAGAATATTCCCGGCATCGCGGTGCTGAAAGTCAATCATTACGATCCGCAGCCCGGACCGCTTTTCGCCTCGACCGGCTTTTTCTCGCTGCTGTCAGCACCCTTTGGCGGCCATGCCGTCAATCTTGCGGCGATTACGGCGGCCATGTGCGCTGGCGAGGACGCCCATCCTGATCCAAAGCGGCGTTACTGGGCGGCGATCATCGGCGGTGTCGGCTATATTATTTTCGGCCTGCTGGCGGGCGTGGTTACCGCCTTCGTGGCGCTGGCGCCGCCCATCCTCATTCAGGCGGTGGCGGGGCTGGCGCTGGTTGGGGCCTTTTCCGGCTCCGCAGTTGCGGCGTTCAGGGAGCCGGAAACCCGCGAGGCGTCGGCCATCACTTTCCTCATCACGGCTTCCGGCCTTTCTTTCGGCGGCGTTTCCGGGGCCTTCTGGGGCCTGATCGGCGGCGGGCTGATGATGGCGTTGCAGCGGATGGTGAAGCGTGGTTAGGTAGGGAGCTTATTGTTTTAAAGAAATATTATTTATGGATTTCGAATTCGATCCTGCCAAAAGTGAAAGTAACAAAGACAAACACGGAATAGATTTCGTC
>QFOL01000302.1 GCA_003241215.1 Agrobacterium fabrum | reverse complement strand
GCCGCACTGATGCGCAGAAAGTTATTCCAACCCACAAGTTCCCAATTCACGCGGGGTTCTTGACGCCGAAACCGCCGGACAGCAGCCCTGTTCCGGACGTTTGGTTTTTGGCGCCCCGAAAGGCATTATATTGACCAGTTTTAGCGAACTCGGCCTCTCCGAAAAGATTGTGGCCAGCGTTACCCAGCTTGGCTACGCCACTCCCACCCCCATTCAGGCAAAGGCCATTCCGCTGCTGCTCGAAGGCCGTGACCTGATCGGCCTCGCACAGACCGGCACCGGCAAGACCGCCGCTTTCGGCCTGCCGATCATCGAAATGCTGATGAAGCAGGCGGACCGCCCGGCCAACCGCACCTGCCGCACCCTCATCCTTGCGCCGACGCGCGAGCTGGTGAACCAGATCGGCGAAAACCTGCGCGCCTTCGTGAAGAAGACGCCGCTGCGCATCAACCAGGTGGTCGGCGGCGCCTCGATCAACAAGCAGCAGCTGCAGCTGGAAAAGGGCACGGATATCCTCGTGGCCACCCCCGGCCGCCTGCTCGATCTCATCGCCCGCAACGCCATCTCGCTCTCCAAGGTCACCTATCTGGTGCTTGATGAAGCGGACCAGATGCTCGATCTCGGCTTCATCCACGATCTGCGCAAGATTTCCAGAATGGTCCCGGCCAAGCGCCAGACGCTGCTCTTCTCGGCCACCATGCCGAAGGCGATTGCCGATCTGGCCCACAGCTACCTGACCGATCCGGTCAAGGTCGAAGTGACGCCTCCGGGCAAGGCCGCTGACAAGGTGGAGCAATATGTCCATTTCGTTGCCGGCAAGAACGACAAGACCGAGCTTCTGAAGAAATCGCTCAACGAGAACCCGGATGGCCGCGCCATCGTGTTCCTGCGCACCAAGCACGGCGCCGAGAAGCTCTACAAGCATCTCGAACATATCGGCTTCAAGGTCGCCTCCATCCATGGCAACAAGAGCCAGGGCCAGCGCGAGCGCGCTCTCAAGGGCTTCAAGGATGGTGAGATCAAGGTGCTGGTCGCAACCGACGTTGCCGCCCGCGGCATCGACATTCCGGCCGTCACCCACGTCTTCAACTACGACCTGCCGGAAGTGCCCGACGCCTATGTCCACCGCATCGGCCGTACCGCCCGCGCCGGCCGCGACGGCATCGCCATCGCGTTTTGCGCACCGGACGAAACCCGCCTGCTGCACGACATCGAAAAGCTGATGAAGATCGATATTCCGGTCGCGTCAGGCGAACGCCCGGCCGGTCTTGCGAGCCCGACGCGCCCCAACAACAACCGCGGCGGCCGCAACAACAATGGCGGCCAGCAGCGTGGACCCCGCGAAGGTGGACGCCACAATGGCGAATCCCGCCCGTCGCGCCACCATGCACCGCGCGATGCCGACAACGATCTGGAAGTCACCTCCGACTTCAAGCGCGTCAAGCAGGCTGAAGGCGACGCAGGCCGCCCGGCCGGCCCACGCAAGAACCGCCGCCCGGCCCGCAAGCCCGGCGGCAGCGGCGCCAACCGCCACGCCCCTGCCGGCGGCAACGGCCAGGAAAAGCGCGCCTCCGGCAACGGCCATCGCGGCCGTAACCGCTAAGTTGCTCTAAGTGGATTGAGGACGCTCGGCATTGCCGGGCGTTTCTTCTCCCCGCCGGGGAGAAGAAACAAGCGGCACGCGCTCGCCAATAATCAAGCCCAGCAGCCACAGCCGGCCAGCGGGGCTTTGCTTTCCCCTCACCCACCCTGCGCGACCGGACGACGCCGTGACGGCAGGGTCATGGCCAGCACGCCGGCAATGACGCAGACAAGCCCGACCCACATGGCAGGCGTCGGCACCTCCCCCAGAAACACCATGCCGATGGCGACACCGACGGGCACCCTGAGATAGGCCTGCGAGGTGGTGCCGACGGAGCCCAGCGTCTGCATCAGCCGGAAATAGATCATGAAGGCGAGCGCAGTGGAAAAGACGCTGAGGCAGACGAGCGCCGACAGTGACGCCGCCGAAGGCGACAATGTCCAGGGCCGGTCGACGATCAGGCTCACGGGCAGCAGCAGGACGGCACCGCAGATAAGCGAACCGGCGGCCGGCATGATGGGATCGAGCCCCTTGAAGTTCTTGCTGAAAATGGCCGCGCAGGCATAAGAAAAGGCTGCCGTCAGCACCGCAAGCTGGCTCCACAGCGTATCGCCGGCCCCGTTCAGCGCGTCCAGACCGATGATGAGGCACACACCCGTCATGCCGGCGATGGTGCCGAACAGCTTGCGCCCGCTGACCGGCTCATGCCGGATGAGAAGCGCCGTCAGAAGAAACGTGAAGATCGGCGTCGTAGCATTGAGAATGACGGCGAGACCGGCATCGATGCTCTGTTCCGCCCAGGCGATCAGCGTGAAGGGTAGAACGCTGTTGATGCAGGCCTGAATGAAGAACAGCCGCCAGGCGGCGATATCCCTGGGCAGGCGCAGCCCGCGCAGCCGTATGACCGCCAAGAGCAGCAGACCGGCGATCAGCGTTCTCGATGCGATGAAGGTGATCGGCGGTATCGTCTCCACCCCGATCTTGATGAAGGTATAGGATGCGGCCCACAGCGTGGATAGCAGGGCAAGAAGCAGCAATTCGCGGGCGATGGGGTTCTGGGAGGTCACGGATCGATTTTCCAACTGCGTTCAGGATGAACCGTTCCTAACCCGAAAACAATCACCTATGCTTCGGCGACGGCCGAAGTTTCCGCCTTTTTGAAAAAAGCTCCGCACGGCATGCCCATGCGGAGCTTCAGCGAAAAACCTTGCGATGATCTGTCGGGCGGATCAGGCCCGGCGCTCATCCACCGAGAAGGCGCCCGGACCGGCAAAGACCAGATAGAGGAAGATGAAGCAGAACAGGATGGCGGCATCACCGCCGTTCAGGGCCGGGAAGAAGTTGCTCGGCGCATGCGCCATGAAGTAGGCGACCGCCATCTGGCCGGACAGGATGAAGGCGACCGGACGCGTGAACAGCCCGACCAGCACCAGAATGCCGCCGACGAGTTCCAGAAGCGCCGCCGCGAGCAGCATCGTCGGCAGGGAGCCGTCCATCTGCGATGTCGGGAAGCCGAACAGCTTCTGCGTTCCATGCGCAATGAAAAGCAGCGCCGTCATGATGCGCAGCGCCCCAAGTGCCTGCGGGCGATAGCGGGAGAGAGAGTCTAAAGTTGCCATGTTCATGTGTCCCCGTTGAAGTGATGCCGCGCTCGATACAGTGCATTTAAGCCTTTATGGATACACGTCTCGAACACCGGAAATCACGTTTCCGATATAGCAGAACTCCCTTAAATACCTGAAGGGAGACATTCTACACATGGTTGATTTTCCAGCATAAAATTGACCTTATGCCAAAAAAATCAACTCAAGGGTACAGGCATTTTCTGGCGTGACAAGGGCGGAAAAATCCGCCTCTTCCTCACGCCTGCAAGACGACGACCTTCGAGCCGACCGGTACGCGGCTATAGAGATCGATGATGTCGTGGTTCAGCATGCGGATGCAGCCGCTCGACATGGCGTGGCCGATGGATTGCGGCTGGTTGGTGCCGTGCAGACGGAACATGGTGTCGCCGCCGCCGCGATAGAGATAGAGCGCGCGTGCGCCGAGCGGATTGTTGGGGCCGCCCGCCATGCCGCCGGCAAATTTCAGATTACGCGGATCGCGGCGCATCATGTTCGCGGTCGGCGTCCAGGACGGCCATTCCGCCTTGCGGCCGATATAGGCGTCGCCCTTCAGTGCAAGGCCCTGCCGGCCGACGCCGACGCCGTAACG
The DNA here is from genome assembly GCA_003241215.1 of Agrobacterium fabrum. GTDB lineage: Bacteria > Pseudomonadota > Alphaproteobacteria > Rhizobiales > Rhizobiaceae > Agrobacterium > Agrobacterium fabrum_A. The sequence continues at coordinate 876 of QFOL01000302.1, read as the reverse complement.
CATGGCGCGACCATCGCCCAGAACATAATAGAGCCGCCGCGCCGGGGTATCCACCACAACGGTTCCGGCCGGGTGGCGGGTGTCATAGGCGACTTCCTGCCGGCGCAACTCCGGTTTCACCTTATCGAGATGCATGGCGGGCAGCGGAAACTTCTCTTCCGGCATCGCCGCATAATTGAGCCTCTGCTGGCCGATGCCGGTATTGGCGCAGCCGGCCAGAAACAGCGGCAATCCGAACAGAACACCACGACGTGAAATAGACATGTAACCCCCGCCAAATCTTTGGATTAACGAGAGGTATAATTTTATGGTTAACAAACCCCTAATATGAGGTTGTGGTAATTAACCCGCCGCAACCGTTTGGGCAGGCCTGCGGTTGGCCAGATAAACCCCCGTCACCGCCAGAACGGTGCCGGCGATCATGGCAGGCGTCAGCGTTTCGCCAAAAAGCAGGGCGGCTTCCACGGCAGCAAGCGGCGGCACGAGATAGATCAGCGAGGCCGCGCGCGAGACCTGCCCGCGCCGGATGAGATAAAGAAGCAGCGCCACGGCGCCGATGGAGATCGCACCCACCGACCAGGCGAGCGTAGCGGCAAGGCCGAGGCTCCAGTCCACATGCCCATCCTCCAGCAGAAGCGCGAAGGGCACGGTGACCAGCAGCGCACCGACATATTGCAGCGTGGCCACCGCCATGATGTTTCCGCCATGGACATATTTCTTCTGGTAGAGCGTGCCATAGGTGACCGAGGTCATGCCCAGCACATTCACCGCCACGGCGTAAAGCGGCACGGACAGGCCGACGGCGCCGGTCGCCATGACCTTCGGCAGCACGGCGATGGCGATGCCGGCAAAACCGATGAGCAGGCCGGCGCGCTG
>QFOL01000036.1 GCA_003241215.1 Agrobacterium fabrum | reverse complement strand
GCGGAAATGTCGTTATTGCCGTGGCGAAGTCAATAGCATATCTGCCCGAAAAGATCACCTGTTGTCACGGTTTTTGCAAATACGCCGCCGTTGTTGCACCAAAATCAGGAGAATTGCATATACATGACCGAACAAGCCGCTGAATTCCTGCGCGTCGGCCCCGACAGCGACAGCCGTGACATTGCTTTCCTCCATCGCCCGGCGACCTTGGGCGGTGACGCACCCACGCTGGTGTGGCTCGGCGGCTATCGCTCCGACATGACCGGAACCAAGGCAATCGAACTCGACCGTTTCGCTGCGGAAAACGGCCTTGCCTGCCTGCGGCTCGATTATTCCGGCCACGGCGCTTCCGGCGGCGATTTCAAGAAAGGAACGATTTCGAGATGGCTAGAAGAGGCGCTTGCGGTGGTGTGCGCAAAGGCGCCGTCGCGTGTCGTTCTCATCGGTTCGTCGATGGGCGGGTGGATTGCGTTGCGCATGGTCGAGGAATTGCGCAGGGCGGGCAGCGCACCCTCCGTCGCCGGCCTGGTCCTGATTGCGCCTGCGCCCGATTTCACGCAGGAACTCATAGAGCCCAGCCTTTCCGAGGCGGAAAGGGCCTCTCTCATAGAAAAGGGCTATTTCGAGGAACATTCGGAATATAGCCCCGAGCCCAACATCTTCACCCACGCGCTGATGGAAGACGGCAAGCGGAACCGGGTGCTTCAGGGCATCATCACCACCGGCTGCCCCGTCCACATCCTGCAGGGCATGCGCGATCCCGATGTTCCCTATCAGCATGCGCTGAAGCTGCTCGAACACCTTCCGTCCGACGACGTCGTGCTGACGCTGATCCGCGACGGCGACCACCGGCTTTCCCGGCCGCAGGACATCGACAGGATGCTCGCGGCCGTCAAAACCCTTGCAATATAGGCATTTGCGTAACGCTCTTAACCATATTCGGCGACTCTTGCGCGTCGCCGATTGCTAGCGATTGACTCACCCCTCTATCCCTCTTAACTTTTCGTTAAGAATTAAGGGACGGGTTTCATGATGAACGCACCGCTGGCGCGTGCGCTGCTGTTTGCAGTTGCCGCCGGGCTAATGACTGCCGCCTCCGCCATGGCGGAAACCAAGGGAAGCCCTTCCATGGTGACGGGCGGGATCACATCCCAGCCGATCGGCCATTATGAGTTCTGTCAGAAATATACCGACGAGTGCAACATCCGCAGCAAGATGACGCCGCCGCCGCGCGTCACGGACTATGGCTGGGGAGTGGTTCGCGAGATCAACACCTCCGTCAATGCCACTGTCGTCGCCATGACCGACCAGGAAATCTACGGCAAGGACGAAGTCTGGGAATATCCCACCACCGCCGGCGACTGCGAAGATTTCGTGCTGCTGAAGCGCAAGAAGCTGATCGAGCGCGGTTTCTCCGTCGCCGATCTGCTGATTACCGTCGTGCGCAAGCCGGATGGCGAGGGCCATGCGGTGCTGACGCTTCGCACCACCGACGGCGATTATATTCTCGACAATCTCACCGACGACGTGAAGCTCTGGACCGACACCAACTATACCTATCTGAAGCGGCAGGCGTCCTTCAACACGGGCCGTTGGGTTTCCATCGAAGACGGTCGCGACGTTCTGGTTGGCGCCTTGCGCTGACGCTTCCTGTCACGTTTGATCGAAGAGGAGCCCGCTTTCGCGGGCTCTTTCTTTTTCACCCGTTGCCGATGATGATGCCGGCCGCCAGCACCAGCGAGCCGCCGAGGACCACCTGAAATACCGCGCGCAGGAACGGCGTTTCCATGAAACGGTTCTGAATGAAGGCGATAGCCCAGAGTTCCACGAAAACGACGATGGCTGCGATTGCCGTCGCCGTCCAGAAATGCGGAATGAGATAAGGCAGCGCATGGCCGAGGCCGCCAATGGCTGTCATGATGCCCGAGGCCAGTCCCCGCTTGACCGGAGAACCGCGGCCCGAAAGCTTGCCGTCATCATGGGCGGCCTCGGTGAAGCCCATGGAAATACCCGCGCCGACGGATGCCGAAAGGCCGATGAGGAAGGTCTGCCAGGTGTCCTGTGTGGCAAAGGCGGCGGCGAAGATCGGCGCCAGCGTCGAGACGGAGCCATCCATCAGACCCGCGAGACCCGGCTGCACATAGGTCAGAAGAAATTGCCGCCTTGCGGTTTCCGCCTCTTCGGTCTTGCCATCCTCATCGAGATGTTTCTCCTCCAGCATCTGCGCAATGTCTTCGTGCCCGCGCTCCGCCTCGGCCAGATCGCCGAGAAGCTTGCGCGTCGAGGCATCGGTGGTGCGCTTGACGGCCTCGTCGTAAAAACGGATCGCCTGGGCCTCCATCAATTCGGCCTGCGCGCGGATTTTTTCGAGCGACAGGTTCTTTACCAGCCAGTCCGGGCTGCGCTCGTAAAAACCACGCACATGTTCGCGGCGGATCAGCGGGATGGTTTCTCCGAAACGGCGGCGATGCATGTCGATCAGGACATTTCGGTGCTGCTGCTCGACCTCCGCCATATCCTCGAAGACCTTCGCCGATTGCGGATATTGCCCTCGCAGATGATCGGCATAGGAGCGATAGATGCGGGAATCGTCTTCTTCGGACGAAATGGCGAGTGCGAGGATTTCCTGCTCGCCAAGGGAGGAAAAGGGACGTTTGGACAGGGAAAAAAGACTGCGAAACATGGCTGAAACCTTTTTAGAATAATTCTAAATACATCCTTGCAACACGGGGATCAAGCTATCTTAGAATAATTCTAATAAGGCAAAGGGTCGCATTGCAGGCAGTATCGCAGCGGGGTAAATTCACCAAAAAGGAAACACCATGCAGGACAACGTTGCGGCGAGAGCCGCCCACAGCGCGGAAATTCAGGACAGGGCGGAAAAGGCCATGGCGGAGATCGGCGTCGATGCCGATTTCATCGACCTGCTGGTGGAGACATTTTACGGCCGCGTTTTAAAACACCCAACGCTTGGTCCCGTTTTTGATGCGCAGCTTGCCGGGCGTTGGCCGGAGCATATGGCCAGGATGAAACAGTTCTGGACGGCCGTCGCCTTCAAGAATGGCGGTTATGGCGGCAAACCCGTGCAGGCGCATCTTGGGGTTCAAGGCATGTCGGCGGAGCTTTTTCCGCAGTGGCTCGCACTGTTTTCCGCCACGCTTGATGACATTGCGCCGAGTAGAGAGGCCCATGGCTGGTTTATGGAAACGGCGGAGCGCATTGCCCGAAGCCTGACGCTTTCGCTGTTTTATAATCCTGCGTTGGATGACCCGGCCCTAAAGCGCAGCGCGCCTTAACAGCAGCAGCTGCGGAACACGGAAAGCCCACTGAAGCAACAATCGCCAGGCCTTGCGGAAGATCACGCAAGTTTCAGACATTCCCTCTTGATGGCCGCAAGGATAAATGTTTAGTAGCCAGCGGGAGGCGTACCGTGCGGTTCGCCTATAATATGTAAACATATCAGGGCTTATCGACATGGATCGCAGATCATTTATCCGCAAGGCGGGCGCTCTCGGCGCCGGTGTCACCGCAACGGCGCTGGCCGCTCCGGCCATTGCACAGGAAAACCCCAAGATCACCTGGCGCATGACGTCGTCCTTCACCAAGGGCCTCGACATTCTTTTCGGCGCAGGCCAGATCGTTGCCGATCATGTCAAGGAAGCCTCCGGCGGCAATTTCGTCATCCAGCATTTTGCCGGCGGTGAAATCGTGCCGGCGTTGCAGGCAGCGGATGCGGTGACCGCCGGAACCGTCGAGATGGCGCATACCTGCGCCTATTATTACGTCGGCAAGGACCCGACCTTCGCGCTCGGAACCTCGGTTCCCTTCGGTCTCAACGCACGCCAGACCAATGCCTGGTTCAACCAGGCCGGCGGCAATGAACTGCTCAATGAATTCTTGGCGCAGCACAATATCTACTCGATCCTGCTCGGCAATACCGGCGCCCAGATGGGCGGCTGGTTCCGCAAGGAAATCAATACCATCGATGACCTCAAAGGCCTGAAGATGCGCATTGCCGGCCTGACCGGCCAGGTGATGCAGAAGGTCGGTGTCACACCGCAGCAGATCGCCGGCGGCGACGTTTATGCCGCACTGGAAAAGGGCACCATCGACGCCACCGAATTCGTCGGCCCCTATGACGATCAGAAGCTCGGCTTCTACAAGGTCGCAAAATATTACTACTATCCGGCATGGTGGGAAGGCGGCCCGGCCGTGCATGCCTTCGTGAACCTGCAGAAGTTCAATGAGCTGCCCGAGAACTACAAGCGCATCCTGAAAGACGCCTGCGCCGCCGGCAGCGCCAGCATGCTGGAGCGCTACGATGCGCGCAACCCGAAGGCGCTGAAGGAACTGGTAGCGCAGGGCGCCATCCTGCGCCCCTTCAGCCAGGAAATCCTCGATGTCTGCCACAAGGCGGCGCAGGACACCTATGCGGAAATTTCGGCCAAGAACGAGAACTTCAAGAAGATCTATGAGAGCCAGCAGGCCTTCAAGAAGGACGCCTATCTCTGGGCCCAGATCGCCGAATATACCTATGTCACCTACATGATGATCCAGCAGCGCAACGGCACGCTCTGATCCCCATCATTTCCCGACGATCTTCAGACGGTCATCCGGCATTTGCCGGGTGGCCGTTTTGTTTGGCGAGACCAGTTTCCACACTTCATGCTCCCGCCAGTCGACCGGGCTCATGCCGGTGACACGTCGAAATTCGCGATTGAAGTTGGACTTGGTCTGAAAGCCGGAGGACAGCATGATCGCCGTCACCGATTGTTCCGTCTCCTCCAAAAGCCGGCAGGCTTCGCGGATGCGCAGCTGGTTGACATATTGCGAGACATTGACGCCGAGCGAGCGGTTGATCGCGCCTGATATCTGCCGGCTCGGCAGGCCGAGGCGTCTTGCAAGCCGCGACAGGTTGAGGTTCTCGTCGCGGTAAAGCGCCTGTGTCTCCATCAGCCTATTGACCCTTGCAATGATGTCCCGGTCCTGCTCCGATGGCTCCGTTTGCGGCAACAATTCCACGACCGGCTCGGTGGCCGTTCGCGGCGCTTTGCTTTCACCGGCCAATGCGGCCATGAGGCCAATCAACAGCAGCCCGAAAAGATTGGCATTGCTGACCAGCGCTGCAACATTTTGTCCATGCGCCCATTCGAAATCGAAAAATACCAGAAGATCGAACAGGGCGGAAACGCACAGGGCAATGGCAGCGATAATCAGCGCCCGGTGCGCCGAGGTGACGCTGGCGAATTGCGCCTCGTCCAGCCCATCCGGCCCCTTTCTTCCCAGAAGAAGCAGGGCGACGGCGTGGCCGACGAAGATGACGATCAGCGCAAGGTCGATAGCCATCGGCCAGGTGAATTCCATGACGACGATGGACAAGGGCGACAGGACGAGATTGGCAAGCATCGCTCTTCGGCTCTCCGCCCCGGCTCCCATCAATCCGCGAAAGGCAATGTAGACGAGGGGCGGCAGGCAGGCGGCGAGAACCGGCAGGACATAACGCGCTTCGTTGACCCCATATCCCCAGCGAAGGCCGACAAGGACGGATTGCACCGCGCAAAGCACGATCAGCGTTAGAAAGGCCCGGTTGGTCCGCACATCGTCTCCGCTTCGAAAGAAAACGATGAACATGACAGCCAGCAAAAGCGCCACGACGAAAGGCAGCGGAATGAACAGCACGGACGATATCCCCTGATCGAGACTTTTATATTGCCCATTGATGGACCAGATCGCGTTTCGGGACGACCTCAAACGCGATCAAGGACGCGGAAAACCAGTGATGGCGCAGACTTCATCCCGTTCTCTCACCGCACGAGGTTTACATGCGCCCCATTACCACTATCACGACCATACTGTTTTCTGCTCTTCTCACCCAGCCGGCTTTTGCAGGCGAAGCCGTCGGTGTCAGCGAAACCGCCATCCATTCGCCAGCGCGCGGCAAGGACCTTGCCGTCACCGTCTGGTATCCTTCCGACGGAAAGGGTGCACAGGCACTTTCCGGCGAAGACCGGATTTTTCGGGGCACGCCCGTTTTCAGGGATGGCGCAGTGCGACCGGGCCGACTGCCGCTTGTGCTTCTGTCTCACGGCTCAGGTTCAAAAGCGGCTGGCATGGCCTGGATTGCCGCGAAGCTCGCCAGCGAAGGTTTCATCGTCGCCGGTACCAACCATCCCGGCACCACGAGTGGTGATTCCACCCCTGCCGATACGCCGAAAATCTGGGAGCGGACGGGTGATCTTTCCACGATCATTACGGCCCTGACAGCACAGGGCAAATGGACAGGCGCAATCGACACGAAAAGGATCGGCGTTCTCGGCTTTTCGCTGGGCGGCAGCGCGGCGATGGAGATCGCGGGTGCGCGCGCCGATCTCGATGCCTATGCCCGCTATTGCAAGGACTATTCTTCGATGATGGATTGCCAATGGTTCGCCGGCGGCCGCGGTTATCTCGATGGCGAGCCGGTGAGCGTGCCGAAGCTCGATCTCAGAACGCTCGACAAGGCCCGTTTCGAGCAGCAGAACCGCGATCCCCGTATCCGTTCCGCCGTACTGGTCGATCCCGGTCTGGCGCTGGCTTTCAAACCGGAGAGCCTGAAAGAGATCGATATTCCGCTGGCCTTCATCAATCTCGGCAGCAAGGGCAAAATTCCGCCGGCCGTGCTTGCGGATAAACTCGCGGATGAAGCGCCCGGCGCGACCTATCAGCAGGTGGACGAGGCCAATCACTTCAGCTTCCTGCCGCTGTGCAAACCGGATGCCGATGCATTCCTCAAATCCGTTGGCGAGCGCGATCCCATCTGCGAACCGGCTGGACTGCGGGACCGCGCGGATATTCACGCACAATTGGAAACGATGATCGTTGCCGCCTTCAATCGCACGCTGAAGCCGGGGCAATGAGACGGCAGTCCGAAAGGCCTAGCCGATCCGCTTGTAAAACAGGGTCGTGCCGCAAAAGCGTCCATCCGGAAACAGGGCGTAATCGGGGATGACGCCGACCCGCTCCCAGCCGAGGCGAGGGTAAATCGCCTCGGCATCGCTGCCCGTCGCCGTATCCAGCACCAGAAGTGTACGGCCACGTTTTGCCGCCTCCTCCTCCACCCTTTGCATGAGCTTGCGGGCAAGCCCGAGGCCTCGCGCGGACGGGTGCACGAGAAGTTTCATCAGGTCACCGCGATGCCGCTGATTGGGCTTTGAGGCAAGGCCGACCTGCACGGTACCAACCACCTTGCCATCCACTTCCGCCACCACATGGATGGTCGCACCCTCGCCTGCCGTTTCAGCCACGGATCGCCAGAAAGGTTCGGCATCCTGCGGGGAAAAGGGCAACATGAAGCCGACGGAAGCGCCGCCATTCACGCAGGCGGCGAGGACTTCGCTGAGTTCGGGCAGGGCATCGATCGTCTCTTCCCGGTTCAACACGCGGATGGTGGCCATGAAAACTCCTGTGGGGAAATCAGCGCTGTCTTCGGTCCAGCACGACGGCATAACGGGCAGGTTTTTCGGAAGGATTGTGGAAGACATGCCCTTCTCCAACAGGCATGAAAAGGCAATCGCCGGGCTCCAGCCGGTGAATGTCTCCGCCGCTCGTCATTTCCAGCACACCTTCGAAAAGCCAGACATATTGCGTCATGCCCCGGCTTGCCGCATGTGGCGGAAAACCGACACGCGCGCCGGCCGGAAATTCGACCTCGACGATATCGACATCGGATCCCACGCGCGGCGGGGAAATGGCGCGTCGGACATAACCGGTTTCGGGATCTTTCCAGGCCTGCTGGTCACGCTTTCTCACCAGCGGGGAAACAGCCTCTTCGTCTTCAGCAAAGAAACCGGAGAGCGACAGGCCAAGGGCTGCGCAGATGCGGGCCAGCAGCGAGGCCGTGGGGCTCGCCTCGCCACGTTCGATACGGGAAATCATGGCGCGGCTGACGCCGGATTCGGAGGCAAGGCGGTCCAATGTCAGGCCGTTTTCAGCCCGCAATGTTTTGATCCGCTCGCCGATCGAGCGTTCGAGAATATGATCTTCGGTTTCCATCATATGAGAATTACACTCTCATATGATGGAGTCAATATCCATGATAATGGAAATTATCGCCGTCGGTGCCGCCGGTTGCTTTGCGGCAAAAGAACGTCTCAGGCGCCCACCTGGGCAATCCAGTCGTTCAGATTATAGTAGTTCGTTACCCGGATAACTTTTCCGTCCTTGAGGTCGAAAAAGGCACCGGCCGGCAGGACGTATTTCTGGCCATCGGCTTCCGGCAAACCTTCATCCATTGCGAGATATTCACCGTTCACGATGAATTCCGCGGAAGCACGCTTGCCGTCTTCACTCGCCATGATCACCATGTCGGTGAGGTTTTCCCTATAGCAGCGGTTCATGTGGTCCATGAAGGAGGCGAAGGCGGCCTTGCCGGTCTGGCGCTCGCCCTGATTGATGTCGTGCACCACCTCATCGTGAAGAAGCGCCAGAAAGGCATCCATGTCCTGACGGTTGAAGGCATCGTAGTAAGCGCGGATGGTCTCGGCAGCGGTCATCGTCTTCTCCGTTCAATGCTTGCGCGGGTTTTCCATGACGGTATAACCAGTGCAACCGAAAGTGAAAATGCCCATGACCGTCGAAATCAAGTCTCTTTCCGGCATTGACGCCACGCCCTATTTCGATGACTTCGCGCGCCTGCGGATCGAGGTATTTCGCGCCTTTCCCTATCTCTATGACGGCTCACTGGATTATGAGCGCAAATATCTTGCGACCTATGCCAATACGGACGGCGCGGTCCTCGTGCTGGCGCTCGATGACGGCAAAGTGGTCGGCATGTCCACCGGCATGCCGATGGCGTCGGAGACCGAAGAGGTGAAGGCGCCCTTTGTCGAAGCGGGTTACGATCCGGACCGGATATTTTACTTCGGTGAAAGCGTGCTGCTGCCCGGCTATCGCGGGCACGGGATAGGCGTGCGCTTCTTCGAGGAGCGGGAGGCGCACGCAAAGCGGCTCGGCTTTAACCGTTGCACTTTCTGCGCGGTCGAGCGGCCCGCCGACCATCCCCGCTGGCCCGCGGATTACGTGCCGCTCAATGCCTTCTGGGAAAAGCGCGGTTATCGCCATCACCCCGAACTGCGCACCAGCTTCACATGGCAGGATCTCGACGAGAGCGCCGAAAGCCCGAAACCCCTGTCCTTCTGGATAAAGATGATTCCTGCCGGAGACGGAGACAAATGACGCGCCTCGCCGCCAGCCAATATGCCATCGAGCTGATCGAGACATGGGAGGCTTATGCCGCGCATCTCTCCGCCATCGTTCGCGAGGCGAAGGAAAAAGGCGCTGAGTTGCTGCTGCTTCCTGAATATTCAGCCATGGCGCTAACCGGGCAATTGCCGCCCGCCGCGCGCTCCGATCTGCATCGTTCCATCGAAGAGATACAGCCGTTGATCCCCTCCTGGGTAGAGCTTTGCGAGGAGCTGGCGCGGCAACATCAAATCCTTTTCCAGCCGGGCAGCGCACCGGTGAAGGACCCGGACGGCAAGTTTCGCAACCGCGCATGGCTGTTCGGTCCGGATGGGCTGATCGGTTATCAGGACAAGCAGATCATGACCCGCTTCGAGCGGGAGCAATGGAACATTCATGCCGGCATCGAGGGCCTGAAAGCCTTCGAGACGCCGATTGGCAGGCTGGGCATCCTGATCTGTTACGACAACGAGTTCCCGATGCTGGGCCGCAGACTGGCGGAGCTCGGCGTCGAACTCGTTCTCGCGCCGAGTTGCACCGACACGCTGGCGGGCGCCTACCGGGTGCGCATCGGCGCGCAGGCCAGAGCATTGGAAAACCAATATGCCATCCTCTCCTCCCCCACCGCGGGCGAGGCCCCTTGGTCTCCTGCCGTCGATGAAAATCGCGGCCGCGCCGCCCTTTACGTGCCTTCGGACTACGGCATGCCGGCATCCGGCGTCATCGCGGAAAGCGAGCGTGATGCGGTCATGCAAAGCTCGCTGCTGATCGCCGATATCGATCTTGCCGCCGTCGCAAGGCTCCGCACCGAAGGACAGGTTGCCACCCGCCGCGACTGGCCGGAGCAATTTGCGATCTAAAAAGCCCATTTTAAAAGGCTTTTAACCAAATTCCCGCTTTGCGGTGTGACAAGCCCCTGCTATAGCGCGGGACATGAGCACAAATTCGACCCGCACGCCCCTGGACCATATCCGCAACTTCTCGATCGTTGCCCACATCGATCATGGCAAATCGACGCTGGCCGACCGGTTGATCCAGTCGACGGGCGGCCTTGCCGAACGCGACATGTCGGAACAGGTTCTCGATTCGATGGATATCGAGCGCGAGCGTGGCATCACCATCAAGGCCCAGACCGTGCGCCTGCACTACAAGGCGAATAACGGCGAGACCTATGTGCTGAACCTCATCGACACGCCCGGCCACGTCGACTTCGCCTACGAAGTGTCGCGCTCGCTTTCGGCCTGTGAAGGTTCGCTGCTGGTGGTCGACGCATCGCAGGGCGTGGAAGCCCAGACGCTCGCCAACGTTTATCAGGCCATCGACAACAATCACGAGCTGGTCACCGTGCTCAACAAGATCGACCTGCCGGCGGCCGAGCCCGACCGCATCAAGGAACAGATCGAAGAGGTGATCGGCATCGACGCCTCCGACGCCGTGATGATTTCCGCCAAGACCGGTCTTGGCATTCCCGATGTTCTGGAAGCCATCGTCCACCGTCTGCCGCCGCCGAAGAGCGAAGCCGGCGAAAACGGACCGCTGAAGGCGCTGCTGGTCGACAGCTGGTACGACACCTATCTCGGCGTCATGGTTCTGGTGCGCGTCATCGACGGTGTACTGAGCAAGGGCCAGCAGATCCGCATGATGGGTTCGGGCGCGAAATACGGCATCGAGCGCGTCGGCGTTCTGACCCCGAAGATGGTCAATGTCGACAGCCTCGGTCCCGGTGAGATCGGCTTCATCACCGCCTCGATCAAGGAAGTCGCCGATACCCGTGTTGGCGATACCATCACCGACGACAAGCGCCCGACGGCGCAGGCCCTGCCCGGCTTCAAGCCCGCGCAGCCGGTGGTGTTCTGCGGCCTGTTCCCGGTCGATGCGGCCGACTTCGAAGATTTGCGCGCGGCGGTGGGCAAGCTTCGTCTCAACGACGCTTCCTTCTCCTTCGAAATGGAATCGTCGGCCGCTCTCGGTTTCGGTTTCCGCTGCGGTTTCCTCGGTCTCTTGCACCTGGAAATCATTCAGGAACGTCTCGAGCGCGAGTTCAATCTTGATCTCGTCGCCACCGCACCTTCGGTCGTCTATGAAATGACGCTGACGGATGGCACGGAAAAGGAACTTCACAACCCGGCCGATATGCCTGACGTTGTGAAGATCAAGGAAATCCGCGAGCCGTGGATCAAGGCGACGATCATGACGCCGGACGAATATCTCGGCGGCATCCTGAAACTCTGTCAGGACCGGCGCGGCCTGCAGACGGAGCTGACCTATGTCGGCAACCGCGCGATGATTACCTATGAACTGCCGCTCAACGAAGTGGTGTTCGATTTCTACGACCGGCTGAAATCCATCTCCAAGGGTTACGCGTCCTTCGACTACAACATCATCGACTATCGCGAAGGCGATCTCGTCAAGATGTCGATCCTCGTCAATGGCGATCCTGTCGATGCGCTTTCCATGCTGGTGCACCGCTCGGCGGCCGACCGGCGCGGGCGCGGCATGTGCGAAAAGCTGAAGGAACTCATTCCGCCGCACATGTTCCAGATCCCGATCCAGGCGGCCATCGGCGGCAAGGTCATCGCCCGCGAAACCGTGCGCGCGCTGCGCAAGGACGTGACGGCGAAATGCTACGGCGGCGACGCGACACGTAAGCGCAAGCTTCTGGACAAGCAGAAGGAAGGCAAGAAGCGCATGCGCCAGTTCGGCAAGGTGGAAATTCCGCAGGAAGCCTTCATCGCCGCTTTGAAGATGAACGACGAATAAGCAGCGCTCATACTGCATCGCTATTGGAGGGAGGCTTACAGCCTCCCTTTTGTGTTTGAAGGCCATCCTCAAGCGTGCAGCTTCGCGCCTTTGGTGATCTTATCGACGATCTTCTTGTCGGCCCTCAGCGCCATGCCCACCACCTTGGCATTCTCCGGCGAAAACTCCGAAAATACCTGGCGATTGGCGACATCGTGCCCGGTGGCGAACATTTCCTCGATATAAAGCGATGTCGTAACGTCGCGCTCGAGGGATCGCTGATGGATTTTGCGCAGCGTCTCCTGATCGGTGGCCATGACGACAATGGGCTGGATGGACAGGGGATTGTAGACGTTGCCGGCTCCGTCGCGGTATGGTTCCCCGATGATCTCTCGTGTCTGGGCGACGATACCGGACATGAGGAATGCGGTGACGTTCAGTTTTTGCCATACGGCAAGGTCATCACGAAGAATGATGGCGATCTTGGTATCAAACATGCGAACTCAATCTGGCTGTGGTTACGAAAGAAAAGCGATGCTAACGCCGCGGGGCAGCAGCGATCTTGAACGTTCGTGCAAATTCGAGGGGATCGTTCAAGCCCCGTCCAGCGAAGGGATAGAACGAATAGATGCGCGTTTTCACGGCAACGCCTATGCGCCGCATCGCCATGATACCTATGCGCTCGGCGTCACGCTTTCTGGCGTCCAGACCTTTTCCTATCGCGGCACATCGCATTTCAGCATGCCGGGAAATGTCATCGTTCTGCATCCCGATGAAGTTCACGATGGCGGCGCAGGCACGGATGAGGGCTTGCACTATCGCATGCTCTACCTCCCACCGGAAAAAACGACGGAGGCGGGCTGCAGCGCGCTGCCCTTTGCCAGAAGCGCCGTCATTGAGGACCAGGAATTCCACCAATGCCTGACCGAGGCACTCGGAAATCTCGACGGAGAACCGGACAATCTGCTTCTCATCGACTGGCAGTCCCGGCTTTCCGATCTACTCTGGAAACACTCGAACGGGAGCGTCAAACCCATCAGGTGGATCAACCGCGCCGCCGTTTTGCGGTGCCGGGACTATCTGCTGGAGAATAGCGCGGACACCGTTGGCTCTGAAGAACTGGAACAGATAAGCGGGCTCGACCGCTTCACGCTCTTCCGGCACTTTCGCTGCCTGTTCGGCACCAGCCCGCACCGGTATCTCATCATGCGCCGGCTGCAGAAATGCAAGGCGATGATGCGCGCGGGTACGGGCCTTGCCGAAACGGCCTTTGCCTGCGGTTTTGCGGATCAGGCGCATTTCACCCGGCATTTCAAAAACGCCTTCGGCATGCCTCCCGGCCGCTGGCTGAGCCTTGTCTCATACTAGTGCATTTCCGGAAACAAGATCGACCGGTGAGCCGCAGCGCCCGCCATCGCGCCGTCGCCCACCGCAAGGGCAACCGAACCGGCGGGTCTTGCCACATCCCCGCAGGCGAAGATGCCGCGGACGGTGGTCTGCTTCATCGGGTCAGTGACGATGGTCGATCCCATCGGCCCCTCCTCGATCTTACAGCCGAGTTTTTCAATCCAGTCGGAGGTGATCCGCAATATCGGCTGGGTGAAAAGGCCGGCCAAGGCAATGCTGCGTCCATCCGTCAGCACAACATCCGCAGGCCCCGCAATTTCCCTGATGCCGGTTGTTTCCACCCGGACGCCACGCGCTGCAAGCATCGAATGCTGGTCACCATCCGGCTCGAATACGCCATTGGTGAAAAAGGTCGTCTCGCCCCAGTCGGGCAGCATCAATGCGTGGTGAATGGCCAAAGGTGAAGCGGCGATGACGCCGATCTTTTCCTGATTGAGCTCGTAACCATGGCAATAGGGGCAATGGAAGACCGAAGAACCCCAACGGTCTTTCAGCCCGGCAATGGCAGGCAATTCATCGGTGACTCCCATGGCGAGGATCAGCCGGTCCGCTGTCTCACGGCGTTTGCCATCGATCTCGACTACAAAATCGCCAAAGGAGCCTTCGGCATCTGTCACCCTGCCCTCGATCCAATCTATGGTCGGGTAACGTTCGATCTGGCGGCGCGCCTCGGCGATGATCTCGCCCGGCGCCTTGCCGTCCTGGCCGAGAAAACCGTGGGAATGGCTGGCGAAACGGTTTCTTCGTTCACCGGCGTCCACCACCAGAATGTTTTTTCTGGCGCGGCCAAGCTGCAGGGCGGCGGAAAGGCCGGCATAGCTGCCGCCGATAATGATGACGTCGAATTTCATGATGCACCCATCGTTTCAGGAGGGAGGCGGAAGTGCCCGTTCATTTCACGATACTTATATTGTTACGTGATTTTCGGAGTCAATAGTCACGCAACTTATATTGTTACGTCACCTCGAAAGTGGTAGCGTCGGTGTAAACAAACGGGTTTGGACAATGAGACACGACACGCGCCTTTCACGGGTGCTGCATATTCTGATCCATATGGAAAATCATAAGGGTGCGGCGACATCCGAGAGCATCGCGGCGATGCTTCAGACCAATCCGGTGGTGGTGCGCAGGACAATGGCCGGCTTGCGCGAGCATGGTTATGTCTCGTCGGAAAAAGGCCATGGCGGCGGGTGGCTGCTGGCGCGGCCGCTCAGCGAAATCACGCTGCTCGATATTTACCGGGCGCTTGGCGCGCCGGAACTGTTCTCGATCGGGCTGGCTGGCGACAACCCGAACTGCGTCATCGAACAGGCCGTCAATGCAGCACTTTTCGACGCCATGAAGGAAGCGGAAGACATTCTGCTGTCCCGCTTCGGAAGCATTGCCCTTTCGCAACTGGCACAGGAATCGATCAGCCGCTGGTCCAGGGTTTCCAACCACCCTTCCGCGATGGAGCAGCTTTAGGGGGCGGATAAGGACCGCCTGTCGCAAAGAAAAACCGCCTGCCCGGAGGCAGGCGGTTTTATCATATCAGTAAGCCCGTTACGGCTGGGTCTGTGTGCCGCCCGTATTCGGGCTTGCCGGTGCGGTATTGTTCGCAGGCGGTGTTGCCGGAGCGGTCGGAGCCATGGGCGCCGGCGCCTGATCCGTTGCCGCAGGCGGCGTGGTGGAGGACGTCGTGGCCGGATCGGTGGTCGGGCCGCTCATCTGCGACCAGGCGAAAACGCCCACCAATACAACGACGATGATCGCCAACCACGGCACCCAGGACGACGACGTGCGGGCACGCGGTTCATTGCTGATATTCACTTCCGGACGAAGATCGCGGTCCGGACGCGGGTTGTTGGGATCGAATGTCATGGTGTTTCCTCCTCTTCATTCTGCGGAGAAAACGGCGTTCACGGGATTTTGTTCCGATCCCGTACAGAACGCCTCCGACGGGCGATGTTCGGGGCCTTGCTGAAGCGCTTCCGCCAGCACCGCCATGACCTGCGGACCGGCCATCTGCGACACGTTGAAACGCATGAAACCGGAAGCATTCTGCGAGGAGCTGAACACATTGCCGGGCGCAAGCACCACCTGCTGTGAAAGCGCCCGGCGCGCCACATCGGCAGCGTCCGCCCCGTCCGGCAGGCGGCACCATAAGAACATGCCCGCCTGCGGTTCGATCCACGGCACACATCCGATCGACCTCAGACGCGCCGCCGCCTCCGGCATCGCCGCTGCAAGACGCTGCCTCAGCGCTTCGACATGCTTGCGGTAACTGCCATCGGTCAAAAGCGAGAGGATCAGCGCCGCCGAAAAATGCGTTCCGCCGAAAGCGGTGGCGATCTTGAGATCGGTCAGGGCCTCCACCCAAGCCATGGGTGCTGCGATGAAACCGCACCGCACGGAGGCCGACAGTGTTTTTGAAAAACTGCCTATCTGGACGACGCGGTTCAGACCATCGAAGGCCGCCAGCCGGGGCGCGGCCTGGGTTTCGAAATCAGCAAAAATATCATCCTCGATGATGGTCAACCCCACCTGCTCGGCGAGCATCAGCAGGCGATGGGCGGAAACGGCGGAAAGCCTCGCACCTGTCGGATTATGGATGGCGGAGTTGGTTATATAAAGCCGGGGCTGATGGTCTTTAAGCGCCTGTTCGAAAAGCACCAGATCCGGTCCGGTCGGCGTGTAGGGAACGCCAACGATCTTCACCCGATGCGCCCGCAGGAGGGCGTGGAAATTGAAATAGCAGGGGTCATCGACAATAACCGTATCCCCCGGCTGCAGCAGGAAACGGCACAGAAGATCGATCGCTTGCGTGCCGGAATCGGTGAGCATGATCTGGCTGGCGCCCGCCTGCACCCCGTGTTCGGCCAGCCGGCGTGACAGGAGCTGGCGCAATGGCAGCAGCCCCATCGGGCTGCCGTAATCCGTCAGCAGGGCGGCGTCGGCCCGGGCAAGCCCGCGCATCGCCCGCCTCAACGCCTCCTGCGGCATCCACGATACGGGAAGCCAGCCGCAACCGGGTTTGGCGAGAACGGAACCTTCATCCAGCGCCTGCCGCGAGACCCATAACGGGTCTACGGCCCTGTCGAGCTGCGGCTCGATATCGGCGAGCGAGAGCGGTGCGAGCGGGCGCGAAACGAAAAAACCGGAACCGGGACGCGAGCTTATCGTACCATCCGCAACAAGCCGGTCGTAGGCCTCGACAATGGTGGAGGTGGAAACCTGCATGGTCTTCGCCAGCGCCCTGACCGACGGCAGACGTGCGCCCGGCACGAGACTGCGCGAGGCGATGCGCTGCCGCACACTTGCCATCACTTTTTCTATGCGCGTGCCCGGCACGACCTTTCCGTCCACATTTGCCTCCAACCGTATCGCTTTCAAAACCATAACAGTTTCTTGAAATTGTATAGGATTGTCGCTGTTCCCGCCAGCCATTCGGGATCAAGAAAGGCAAAAGCGCAGGAGTTGACAATGGACAAGACGACAAGCGGCTGGCTGAACGGACTGGCGGGCGTGGTGATATTCAGCGGTTCGCTGCCCGCGACACGCCTTGCGGTGACGGGTTTCGACCCGGTGTTCCTGACCGTTGCCCGCGCCAGCATTGCCGGCCTGCTGGCGCTCGCGCTACTGTTTCTGTTCAGGCAAAGGCGTCCAGCGCGCGATGACCTGACATCGCTTTTTATCGTCTCGCTCGGTGTCGTCGTGGGTTTCCCGCTATTGACCGCGCTCGCCCTGCGGCACGTTACCTCGGCGCATTCCATCGTTTTCGTGGGGCTGCTGCCGCTCGCAACCGCAATCTTTGCCGTACTGCGCGGCGGTGAACGTCCACGCCCGGTCTTCTGGCTGTTTTCCTGTCTGGGCAGCGTGCTTGTTGCGGGCTTTTCGCTCTCGAATTCGTTTGCTGCCGGGATCGAGGCCTCGCTTGCCGGCGATCTTCTGATGCTCGGCGCAATTATCGTCTGCGGGCTGGGTTATGCGGAGGGGGCCGCCCTTTCCCGCAAGCTGGGCGGCTGGCAGGTCATTTCCTGGGCGCTAGTTCTCTCCCTGCCAGTGATGCTGCCGCTTGCCTTCATCACCGGTCCGGAAACACTTACCGGCATCGATCCGCAGGCATGGGGTGGCCTTGCCTATGTTTCGCTGTTCAGCATGCTGATCGGCTTCATCTTCTGGTATCGCGGGCTGGCGCTTGGCGGCATCGCCGCGGTGGGGCAGCTGCAGCTTCTCCAGCCCTTTTTCGGACTGGCGCTTGCCGCAACCCTGCTGCACGAGGAGGTGAGCCCCGCCATGATCGGCGTTACGCTGGTGGTGGTGCTCTGTGTTGCGGGAGCCCGAAAATTCGCGCGCTGACAATCAGCTTGAACGGCGGTCCACCCAGCGATGCCATGCATCCTCGTTGCCGTTGAAGACATTGAGATCGATGCGGCCATCGACGCCCTGCGACAGGCCGGAACCGGAATATTGCCAGAACAACCATTTGCGGCCGGGATAAACCACCGACGGGTGCTGGGCGACGGCCCGCAGCCAGAAGGGATAATCCAGGAATTCGCCCTGGAGGTTGTCCTTGTAAAAATCGGGCGCGGTATAAATGATCGGCCGCTGTCCGTAATGGCGCTCGAGCTTGTTCATGAAGACGCGCATTTTTTCCAGGACACGTTCGCGCGAAAGGCGCATCTTGCAGCTCGATTCGCCGTTATATTCCACGTCGATGACAGGCGGCAGCGCGTCCGGATCGCGCGGCACATTGCGAATGAACCAGTCCGCCTGTTCGCCGGCGTTGCGGCACCAATAGAAGAAGTGGTAGGCGCCACGGCGAATGCCCGCCTCCTTTGATCGCTGCCAGTTGGTGCGGAACATCGGATCGAGATGATCGCCGCCATCCGTCGCCTTGATGAAGGCGAAATTGGCGCCGCGCGTGCGCAGCTGCGGCCAGTTAATATTGGCCTGCCAGCGGGATACATCCACCCCATGCACCTGGAAATGACGGGGCTGGACCCGGCCGAAATTGATGGGCTTGGCATCGCTGAAGCCGGAGCGGAAAATGCGCGAGCGGACCTGCGCACCGGCGCTCGCCGCCGGGGCCGCAGCCATGGCCAATTGTACCGGACGCTCCGTCGGGCTGATCATGGGGCGCTCCGCCGGCCGCACCATTCCTACCTGCGCTGGAACCGGCAAACGGATTTCCGGCGCATTCTGCGTCAGGGAAGCTCTGGGTGTGACGGCGGAAAAGGCCCTGGGTTCTTCAGGCACCGGCCCGCCCCATGCCAGCACCTCCTGCCGCGGCTGGGCGGTGATGGGCTGGGTGCCGACACTTGCCTGCGGCACAGGCGCCGATGGGGTGACCGAACTCGTCGTTTCCTTCGAGGGCAGACCCACCACCAGGCTTTCCGGCCCGGAACTGGACGTGCAGCCGCCAAGCAGAAGGCAACCGAGAATAAGTGCTGGCACAGCCGATGAACGCATGAGAACCCGTACGCAAAACAAATCGGGGGCACTCTGACACCACCCGGAAACCTCGAAAGACAAATGCTAACGGAAGATTATCAAAAAAGACTGAATCTTATCTTTACGCCGGCACCTGTCGATACGCCCGTCATTTCTGACAGGCGAAGCGCTTCGGGTTCTCGCGCCGGGCGGCGCTCAGGCTGTCATGGTTGTCAGATCGACAGTGTCTGCGCCGGGGGAATTTCTCTTGATCGATTCGATCGCATGGATAGCCGACGCCTTGGCCTGATACCCTTCCGATGAAAACATCGTTTCGCCGTTGGATGCCTTGAAGCGGAAGCGATATTCCCCGGCTTTGTCCTGATAGATTTCGAACTTGTACATGATCTTTGCGCCTCCGTTGCCAATCAGCGTGAACCGCCGGCAATCTTGAGCAGCCTTCGTCAGATTCGCAACCCGGTAGTCGCTGCTATTAGATGAGCCGCACCCATGCGCGGGCTATTTCCAGACCCGCCATATCGGCTATTTGCGCATGCGCACCGCGATGTTCACCATAATTTTCCAGCCATCCCGGCGACATTTTTTCGACGGAAACAGGAAATCTCCGGCACCAGCCGTCAACCACGGTGGTGGAGGCCTCAAAATGAAACTGCGTTCCGTAGACCGCCCGACCGATGCGAAACGCCTGGTTTCGCGTCGCACCATTGGTCGCAAGCCGCGTGGCGTCCGGCGGAAGCGTGAATGTATCGCAATGCCACTGAAAAATGGGGAAGGTCTTTTCCAGTCCGGCCAATAGCGGATCAGCCATGCCCTCTTGCGTCAGGGACACGTCTTCCCAGCCGAATTCCGGCGGGCCGGAGAGTATATTCTCTCCCCCATAGGCGCGCGCCAGCAGCTGGCTGCCGAGACAAACCCCCATGACCGCCTTGCCTGCGTCACCAAAGGTTTTCATCAAAAGCGCCAAATCCGGGAGATAGGGATAAAGCGCATCGTCGAGAGCATTCTGCTCACCGCCCAGAACGACAAGCGCATCGTGATCGCCCGCATCGACAGGGAGAGG
This sequence comes from Agrobacterium fabrum, assembly GCA_003241215.1. GTDB lineage: Bacteria > Pseudomonadota > Alphaproteobacteria > Rhizobiales > Rhizobiaceae > Agrobacterium > Agrobacterium fabrum_A. Next base: position 1,303 of record QFOL01000036.1, on the reverse strand, counting down.
CTCCCCCGCATAGGCGCGGATGACATGCAGTTCTGCCCCGGCCTCTTCCAGGGCGACGCCCAGCTGTCCATGCGGCGTGCCCGCCATGTTTTCTATGATTGCAACGCGCATGAAACCTCTTGGCGACGGCGACGGATTCAATCGGCTGAAATTGCCGATCGAATCCAGCTTCACCACGAGAAAAGCCGATTTTCAAGAGCCACGGTATTGTCAGAGCGACAATAGCCGGCGGCCTGGCCCGACACGCCTCAGAATTCGCGGGCGAGCTTGGCGTCCACCGAATGCCGGTTGCCGCCGCGAACAGCGAAGAACAGGAAAATCGCCGCCCAGAGAATCGATTTCTCCGCGCCACCCAGACCCTCTGCCCTGACGATGCCGTGAAAATAGACGGTGACCAAGAGGACAATCATCGCTGCGAAAGATGCCGGCCGCGTGAGCAATCCGATAGCAACCAGAATCCCGCCGAAAAACTCAGTGGCGGCGAGCAGCGGCGACCAGAAGACGCCAGGGTAGAAACCGAGGCTCTCCACCATGCCGACAGCGCCAAACGGATTGACGATCTTGCCGAACCCATGAGTGACGAGAAGAAGCCCGGCCGCCACACGCAGGATCGTTTCCACCAGATCATGTGTCGAATTGTAAAGCGGCGCGACCGCCGGAACGAAAAGGCGCTGACGACTATTCTCGAACTGGGCCATAGGATCTCCACGTTTCAGCCTTCGATATTCTCTGTTCGCAAAGCCGCATGCTAAGAACAAGTGTGCATCCGGTAAAAACATGACTATTATGGTTGACATTATCGTGAACATTGTTGCCACCGGGCGTTGAGGGAGAGAGTGAGAATGGCCGAGACAAGACCCCGCATAACCATCCGGTATTGCACGCAATGCAACTGGCTGCTTCGTGCAGGCTGGATGGCGCAGGAAATCTTGCAGACCTTCGCTTCGGATATCGGCGAAGTCAGCCTTGTTCCCTCAACCGGCGGTCTGTTCGAAATCACCGTGGACGGCACGACCATATGGGAACGCAAGCACGACGGCGGTTTTCCCGGTCCAAAGGAACTCAAACAGAGAATCCGCGACATCATCGACCCGGAGCGAGACCTCGGTCATGTCGACAGAACGAAGCATGAAGGGCTCGACACTTGACCCGGCGACATGTTTCAACAGGCCCAACCAAGTTTTTTCCCTTTAAAATCAATGATCGTCATAAAAGTTCAAAAAGCCTGTTGACACCGGGCGGCTGCCCTCGTACATCGCTCTCCGTCGCCCAGATGGCGGAATTGGTAGACGCGCCAGCTTCA
>QFOL01000035.1 GCA_003241215.1 Agrobacterium fabrum | reverse complement strand
CTATCTCACCGTTCTGATGGCGTTCTTCCTGTTCTGCTATCCCGTCTCCCGTTTCACGCAGCGCCTCGAGCGGCGCTTCGCTTCCCGCTGATTGGAACACGCCATGTCCGCACTCGCACCACAAACCGCCGCAAAAGCTCTGGTTGAACTGGAAGGCATACACCTGTCCTTCGGCGACAATCAGGTCCTGAAAGGCATCGACCTCACGGTCAACAAGGGCGACGCCGTTTCCATCATCGGCCCTTCCGGCTCCGGCAAATCCACCATCCTGCGCTGCATCAACGGCCTGCTCATTCCGCAATCGGGCAAGATCACCGTCGGCGGCACGCGGGTGGACCAGTTGAAGACCGAGGCGGAGCGTATCGCGCTGCGCAAGCGCATCGGCATCGTGTTCCAGCAGTTCAACCTCTTCCCGCATCTGACTGTCATGGAAAACATCACCATCGCGCCGATCAAGATTCTCGGCACACCGAAGGCGGAGGCCGAGCGCCATGCCCGCGAACTGCTGGAAAAGGTCCGCCTTTCCCAGAAGGTCGATGCCTATCCCGGCCAGCTTTCCGGCGGCCAGCAGCAGCGCGTGGCGATTGCCCGCGCGCTTGCCATGCGGCCGGAACTGGTGCTGTTCGATGAGGTCACTTCCGCGCTCGACCCCGAAACCGTGGGCGAAGTGCTCGCCGTCATCCGCGATCTCGTCAATGAGGGCATGACCAGCATTCTCGTCACCCATGAAATGCGCTTTGCCGAGGAAATCAGCGACAAGATCGTCTTTACCGAAAACGGCCTGATCGTCGATCAGGGCACGCCGGAGCATATCTTCTACAGATCGACCAATCCGCGCATCAACGCCTTCGTCAAGGGTCTCGGCGGGCAGGTGGCGCGGGTGGCTGACGGCGAAGGGATCTGACGCCATGACCGCCGACGAAAAGCTCACCCTCCATCTTGCCGAGGCGATTGTCGCCTCCGATCCGCTGCGCGACAATGAGGCGGTCACAATCGCCCGCACGGCGCTGGTCGATTTTTTCGCCTGCGTGCTGGGCGGCGCTGCCGACAGAAGCACCAAAATCCTGATCGACAGCTTTACGCCCGGCACGTCAGGCACAGCGGGCATCATCGGTCACGACCTGCGTACAGACATCTTCACCGCAGCGCTCATCAATGGCCATGCCGGCCATGTGCTTGACTATGACGATGTCCACGGCAGCGTGCGCGGCCACCCGACCGTCGCCATCATTCCCGCGCTGCTGGCTGTTGCAGTCGAGGAAGGTTCGACGGCGGATGCCTTCATCGCCGCCTATATTGTCGGTCTCGAGACCATGGCGCGTCTCGGCCTGTCACTCGGCACCAGACATTACGAAAACGGCTTCCACGCCACGGCAACGCTCGGCCCCATCGGCGCCGCGGCGGCCATCGCCCACCTGCTGAAATTCAATCCGCAGACCACAGCCACGGCACTTGGCCTCGCCGCCACACAATCGGCCGGGCTTCGCCTGCAATTCGGGTTCGACGCCAAGCCGCTGCATGCCGGCCTTGCCACACGCGCCGGCCTCACCGCCGCGCGGCTGGCGCGAGTTGGCTTTCAGGGCGCTACCGATTTTCTGGAAAATCCCATCGGCTTCTATTCCGCTTTCGCCTTCGGTGCGGAACAGCCGAAAAGGGTTCTCTCCGGTTGGGGCGCACCCTGGCAGATCGTTTCGCCCGGCCTCACCCTCAAGGCATTTCCCTGCTGTACCGCCGCCCATCCCGTCGCCGTTGGAGCACTGGCGCTGCGCAGCGGCAATGGTCTGACGCCGGATGAGATTGAAACGGTCACCATCACCTTCCCGCCGGGCGGCGACGCCGCCCTCGTCGGACCGGCCACGCCCGCGACCGGCATCGATGCACGCTTCAGCCCCGAATATGTCTTTGCCGCAGCGCTGACGGATGGAGCGCTCGGCATCAGCCATTTCGACGAGCGCCCGACACGCGCCGACCTGCTTGCCGTTTCCTCCAGGGTCTCACGCCGACATGACGAGACCGCCCGCCGCCTTTCACCCGATCCGACCACCCGTTTCGTGGTCATCGATGTGACGAAGAAGGATGGCACGCTGCTGTCGCGCCGTATCGACGGTCTGCCGGGCATCGACGATCCCACGGAGAAATTTGCCGACGCAACCGGCGGCAATGAAAAATTCGCCGGAATTCCGGCGCTGGTGCGGAGTATGAAAACCGCAGCGGACCTCCAGAAGCTCGAAACGCTTCTGGCAAGGCACATATAACTCGACCGAAATGAAGGCATGATCCCCATGACCAATACGATCCGCAAAAGACAGATGCATCTCGGCCTTTTTCTCCAAGGCGCCGGGCACCACGTTTCCGGCTGGCGTCACCCCGATGCGGAAGCCGGCAGCGAGAATCTCGATCTGCTCACCCGCGTTACGAAAATGGCCGAAGCGGCGAAGTTCGACATGGTTTTCCTGGCCGACGGCCTGACCAGCGGCGTCGACGCCCATCCGTCAATGATAGCCCGCTTCGAGCCGCTGACGCTGCTTGCCGCACTTGCCATGGTGACCGACAAGATCGGGCTTGCGGCAACCGCTTCCACCACCTATGGCGAGCCCTATCACACCGCTCGCGCCTTCGCGTCCATCGACCATCTGAGCCACGGCCGCGCGGCCTGGAACATCGTCACCACCTCTTACGCCCGCACGGCGGCGAATTTTTCCAAGGACCACCCAGAGCATGACGAGCGTTATGCGGTGGCGGAAGAATATGTGAACGTCGTTCGCGGCCTGTGGGACAGCTGGGACGATGACGCCTTCATCAAGGACAAGCAGGCGGGCCGCTATGTCGACCCCGAAAAGGTCCATATCCTCAATCACGAAGGCAAATATTTCACCGTCAAGGGACCGCTCAATATTCCGCGCTCGCCGCAGGGCCACCCGGTTCTCATCCAGGCCGGCTCCTCCGGGCCGGGGCAGGATCTCGCCGCCCGCACCGCCGATATCGTCTTCACCGCCCAGCAGGCGATTTCCGAGGCGCAGGCCTTCTATACCAGCCTCAAGGCGCGCGTTGAGAAGTTCGGCCGCGATCCGGCCAGCGTCGCCGTAATGCCCGGCTTCATGCCGATCATCGGCAGGAGTTTCGAAGAGGCTGGCGAAAAACTGAAGGAACTGAACCGCTGGACCGATATCAAGAGCGCCATGCCGCTGCTTGAAGAACGCATCGGCCACAGCCTCACGGATTACGATCTCGACGGCCCGCTGCCCGATCTGCCGATTTCCGACCAGCTGCGCAGCCGCGCCGAACTTCTGACAGAACTCGCGCGCCGCGAAAAGCTGACAATCCGCGAACTGGCGCTGCGCGTCGCCGCCGGCCGCGGCCACCATATCGTCATGGGCACGGCGAGGGATGTGGCGGACCGGATGCAGGAATGGTTCGAAAACGGCGCAGCCGACGGCTTCAACGTCATGCCGCCCTTCTTCCCTGGCGGGCTGGAGGAATTCAACCGCGAAGTCGTGCCGCTGTTGCAGGAACGCGGCCTGTTCCGGACGGACTATGAAGGGTCTACATTGCGCGACCATCTCGGCATTGCGCGGCCGACCCTGCGGGGATAACGGCATGCAGATGCCGGTCAAAGGCATCCGCATCCATAACCGTTACCAAGCTGAAGCGGGCCTCAGCCCGCCCCTTTATGCGGCGGCGCGTGACGAGCCTTGCTCGCGCCGGGCTGTATTGGGAGACTCCGGCCGCACGGACGGTCCGTTCTCGCGCTGAACCGTACGACGGTTCAGCTTGAACAGGCTGACAAGCTGCGCCAGCGCATCGGCGCCCTGCGCCAGCGTCGTGCTGATCACCGTGGTGCGGGCGCTCATGGCAGCATTCTCCTGCGTCATCCGGTCCAGCCGGTTGACCGCCTTGTTGATTTCGCTGATGCCGACAGCCTGTTCGTCCGCCGCCTTGGAGATCATGTCGACATTACCGTCGATGTGCCGGACCAGAGCATCGATCTGCTTCAGCGCCTCACCCGTTTCGCCGACCAGCCTGACGCCTTCCAGAACCTCGGTGCCGGAATTGTTGATCAGCGCCTTGATTTCCTTGGCGGCATTGGCGGAACGCTGTGCCAGCTCGCGCACCTCCTGCGCCACCACGGCAAAGCCCTTGCCGGCCTCTCCCGCACGGGCGGCTTCCACGCCGGCATTCAGCGCCAGCAGGTTCGTCTGGAAAGCGATCTCGTCGATCACGCCGATGATCTGGCTGATTTCCCGCGATGCCGTCTCGATGCGCTGCATGGCGTCAACCGTGCGCTCCACGACTTCGGTGGAAGCCACGGTGGATGCCCGCGCGCTTTGAACGAGCTTGCGCGTCTCTTTCATATTTTCCGTCGATGAACGAACGGTCGCGGTGATTTCTTCGAGCGCTGCCGACGTCTCCTCAAGCGCCACCGCCTGCTCGCGTGAGCGTTCGGCAAGGTTGACGGAAGCTTCGCTGACTTCCTGGCTGCTGCGGGTCAGGTCCCCGGTCTGGCCGAGAACATTTTCCAGCGTCTTCTGGAATTCCGCGATGGACTTATTGAAATCGCAACGCAACCGTTCGAACTCACCGACGAAGGGTTTGTCGAGCGTGATGCGGATGTTGCATTGAGAAAGCCGCTCGAGCGCCGCGCCAAGTTCCTCGACCGCGTGCATACGGTCCGTCACATCGAAGGCGAATTTCACCACCTTGAAGACGCGGCCCCGGTCATCGATGATCGGATTGTAGGAAGCCTGAATGAAAACACGTTTGCCATCCTTGCCAAGGCGCATGAACTGCCCGGTCGAGAAATGGCCCTTTGCGAGTTCCTTCCAGAAATCCCGATAGTCCTGAGATTGGGCATGGGCCGGTTCGCAGAACATCTGATGATGCTTGCCGATGATTTCTTCCGCCGTGTAACCGAGCGTCGCGAGGAAATTTTCGTTGGCGCTGAGGATCTTTCCGTCGGGCGTAAATTCGATCATGGCCTGCGCGCGGGAAAGCGCGGCCAGCTTGCCGTCATCCTCGGCGCTCTTGCGCTTGATCGAGGTGATGTCGGTTGCAATCTTGACCACCTTGTAGGGTTTGCCGAAACGGAACACCGGATTGTAGGAAGCTTCGATCCAGATTTCGTCGCCATTCTTGGCCTGACGCCGGTACTGGCCCTGGTCGTATTCACCACGCGACAGCTTCGCCCAGAACGCCTTGTATTCGGGCGAGGCCGCATCTTCGGAGGACAGGAACATGCTGTGCGGACGCCCGACGATTTCGGACGACTGATAACCAACCGCTTTGCAGAAATTATCGTTCGCCTTCAAAATCCTGCCAGTCAAATCGAATTCGATGATGGCCTGTGAGCGGCTGAGCGCATCGAGCACAGCGGAAGCGTCCAGACCGAATTTTGAAAAGTGAGACATGCCTTTAAATCCCCCGACGATGACTAATATGCGGACCTCCTTCATTCTCGAAGTATAAGAATGAAAAACGGTCGGTCTGCCTGTTCGCGAAACTAGCCGGACAGCGTTAAATAGCGATTAATGATGCAATATAACCATCCTGCGACCTGAAACGACCGCCGGAAGCCTAAGCGGCACACGCAGTCCTCTTGCGCAATTCGGACCGCTTATTTGCCACAGTGCCGAAATTTCTGCGCCGGCAACGCGATGCGGTCTTTCATCCGGACGCCATTCATTGTTATGGCGGGATTGAAAGATTAGTGTTGCAGGAGCGCCGATGACCAAAACCCTGAAATGCGATGTGCTGGTGATCGGCACCGGCATTATCGGTTCCATGGCGGCGCTTTACCTGCAGAATGCCGGACGGGAAGTGGTGTTTCTGGAGCGTGGCGAGGTCGCCCGGGGTGCAAGTTCCGGCAATGCCGGCATTCTGGCCTTCCCCGAAATCATCCCCATTCCCGCTCCCGGCATCATGAAAAAAGCACCGCGCTGGCTGTTCGATCCGCTTGGCCCGCTCAGTGTGCCGCCTGCCTATGCTCACAAGATTGCACCCTGGCTGTGGCGCTTCTGGCGTGCCAGCGCCGAGCGCAATTTTCGCCACGGGCTGAAGTCGCTTGCGGATATCAACCGGCTGGCGGCCATGGAAATGGCCCATGTCGCTGCGATGCCGGAGCTTTCGCACCTCGTCTCGAAAACCGGTACGCTCGATCTTTATGACAGTGAGGCCAGCCTCAACGCCGCCCGCAGGGACTGGGACGAAAAGGCAAGCGCCGGCTTCAGCTTCGAACGCGTCGACCGCAGCGAAATCGAGGCGCTGCAGCCGGGTCTCGCGCCGCAGTTCCGCCATGCCATGTTCTCACCGGATGGCCTGCAGGTCTCCGATCCCTATGATTTCACCCGCGCCATTTTCGACCTGGTGCTTGCCCGCGGCGCCAGCCTGCGCAAGGGCGAAGCCGAACGCATCGATGCCGTCGGCGAAAGCACGATCGTGACACTGGAAAACGGCGACAAGATCGATGCCGACAAAGTGGTGATCGCCTGCGGCGCTTGGTCGAGGAAGCTCGCCGCCACGCTCGGCAATATCGTGCCGCTGGAGACCGAACGCGGCTACAATACCACCCTGCCCCCTGAGGCTTTCAACCTTACGCGCCAGCTTTATTTCAATGACCATGGCTTTGTCGTTACCCCGCTTTCGACAGGCATCCGTGTCGGCGGCGCGGTGGAACTCGGCGGGCTGGAGCTCAAACCGAATTTTCGTCGTGCCGAAGCCATGCTGAAGAAGGCTGGACGTTTCCTGCCCGGCCTGAAGCTGGAAGGCGGACGACAATGGATGGGGTTCCGCCCGTCCATGCCGGACTGTCTTCCCGTCATCGGCACGGCCCGCGCCACACCGTCCGTCATCTATGCTTTCGGCCATGGCCATCTGGGGCTGACACAATCGGCGGCGACCGCCCGTCTGGTGACGCAGCTGGCCAGTGGCGAGGAGACGGCAATTTCGGTCGATCCGTTCCGGCCGGGGCGTTTTTCCTGAAAGGCCCGGGTTACTTCACCGGCTGCATGGAATCGTCCGGAAACTTCACCTCGGCGAAGGATGGATAGACCTTGCGCAAGATGGTGACCTGCTGCTGGTCGCTGACGCGCAGCAGGTACCATTCCGCTCCATCCATCAGCGCCAGCGTGTGGGATTTCGCCTCGATCGTCCGGCCGCCGGTTTCCATCACCGTCTTGGTCGGGACAAGCGCGTAGGGCGTTCCATCAGGCGTTTGCGCAAGGCTGATCGCCTGCATATCCATGGTGAATTCGGTTATCTTGACCGCCGCGAGCGCCATCTGCATCTGCGTCGTCAAGGCGCTGCGCAATTGCTCCACGGTCACACCCGCATCACTTGCGATGAATTCAAAGATTTTCGGCGGCACTGTCTTGCCGACAATCTCGAAATCCTGTGCCTTCAAAGCCATGCTGAACCGCTCTATCTGCGTTCGAAGACTATCCTGTTCGGCGGGCGAAAGGTCGCGCGACAAAGCGGGATGCGCAATCGCCACCAGCAGAAACAGGCAATATAATAAACGCTTCATGGCTTGGCCTTTCCGGTTATCCGGCATCGCCCGGTTCCCGGAAGGGGAACCGCTCATGAACGGGCGTGTTCAGCGCAGCAAAAAGAAACCCGCGGCCGACAGCACGACGAAGACGACCAGCCCGCCAAGGAAGCCGGCGGTGGTGAAGAAACCGGCGACCATGGCCAGCATCAGCACGCACAGCAGCATGGTGCCGTACTTGGTCAGGGCCAGAAAACCGTTATAGGTCTTTTCGTGCTCGGCGTAGTTCATCTCGGCGCCGACTTCGACCGGACCCGTGTGGTGTTCGCTCATTCCGCTTCCCCTTGTGCTCCATCCGTCATGCCCGTCGTGCGAGGCGATTCGCCTGCGCACGATCACGGCCCATGCCGAATTCTCCGTAGCCAGACCTAACATGAAGTCGCCGAAAAGCGCAATGCGTTCCACGCTAAAGAGCGGGGCGGACATGCGCTGCGATCCCTCCCCGGGGCAAAGCATGTCCCGGAGCAACATTCTTTCGCAAACGGTTGAAAAGGGCGTTCCGCCGAACTGTTTCGCAGCAGTTTCAGTTGCTTTTCGAACCGCCTGACCATACACGGGATTCTGTGGGGAGGAACTTCTGGAACCTGTGGCAACGGATGCACGTGGAGGCGTGGCTGCCGCAGGGGTACCGGACTTTGCTTTCCGCCATAAACCCGTAAAGGGCCCGAAAAGGGAAGAGGGGAAAGTTATGAAACCGCTTTTAAAACTAAGCGCGACGATAGACCTTGCGAGCGAAGCTCTGGGCAAGGTTGCCGGCTATCTCGTACTCATCTGCTGCCTCGTCAGCGCCGGTAATGCGATGGTCCGCTACGCCCTGAACTACAGTTCAAACGGCTGGCTGGAAATCCAGTGGTACATGTTCGCCTTTATCGTGCTGATCGGCGCATCCTATACGCTGCGCATGAACGAACATGTGCGGGTGGACATCATCTACGGCGCGATTTCGCCGCGCAGCCGCATCTGGGTAGATATTATCGGCATCGTGCTGTTCCTGCTGCCCGGCTGCTTTTACCTCGCCTGGCTTTCCTGGCCCATGTTCAGCCTGTCCTGGCATCAGAGCGAAATGTCCTCCAATGCCGGCGGTCTCATCCGCTGGCCGGTGAAACTCATCATCTTCGCCGGTTTCGCCCTTCTGGTTCTTCAGGGATTTTCGGAACTCATCAAGCGTATAGGCGCCCTCAAAGGGGTTTATGCGCTCGACACGAAATACGAAAAACCCCTGCAATGATCTTGCCGATCTGAACCTTCAGGATATTTCCCATGTTCGAATATGGTATTCTTCCGCCACTGATGTTCCTCGGCATGATCCTCTTCATGCTTTATGGATTCCCGGTTGCTTTCTCGCTTGCCACCGTCGGTCTCGTTTTCGGCATCATCGGCATCTTCACGGAACATTTTTCGCCAGCCTTCCTTCAGGCCCTGCCGCTGCGCATCTTCGGCATCGTCTCGAACGACCTTCTGCTTGCCATCCCCTTCTTCACCTTCATGGGCGCGATCCTCGAGCGATGCGGGCTGGCGGAGGATCTGCTTGAGGGAACGGGCAAGCTGTTCGGCGCCATTCCGGGCGGTCTCGCTTATGCGGTCATCATCGTCGGCGCCATTCTCGGCGCGATCACCGGCACGGTTGCGGCCTCCGTCATCACCATGGGCGTCATCTCGCTGCCGATCATGTTGAAGTACGGTTACAACCCGCGGCTTGCGACCGGTGTCATCGCCGCATCGGGAACGATCACGCAGGTCATCCCGCCTTCGCTGGTGCTGATCGTGCTTGCCGACCAGCTCGGCAAATCCGTGGGGGACATGTATCTCGGCGCCATCGGCCCGTCGATCCTGCAGGTGGCGATCTTCATGCTCTTCATCCTGCTGATGTCGATCGTGCGACCGAAGGACCTGCCGGCACTGCCGCCGGAAGCGCGCGGCGAGCTCAACCGGGCGCTGGTGTTCCGCGTGCTGGCGGGCATGATCCCCTCGATCGTGCTGATCTTCCTCGTGCTCGGCACCATCTTCCTCGGCCTCGCAACGCCGACCGAAGCCGGTGCGCTCGGGGTCGTTGGCGCCATGGCGCTTGCCGCCGCGCACCGCCGCCTCACATGGGACCTGGTCAAGCAGGGCATGCATTCCACCATGCATATCACCTCCATGGTCGTTTTCATTCTGGTTGGCGCCACCTGCTTCTCCCTCGTCTTTCAGGGCATGGATGGTTCGCTCTGGATCGAGCATATGCTGTCGGGCATTCCGGGCGGCCCCATCGGCTTCCTGATCTTCGTCAACATCTTCATCTTCTTCCTCGCTTTTTTCCTGGATTTCTTCGAGATCGCCTTCATCGTTATCCCGATGCTGGCGCCGATTGCACAATCGCTCGGCATCGATCTTATCTGGTTCGGCGTCCTCATCTGCATCAACATGCAGACAAGCTTCATGCATCCGCCCTTCGGGTTTGCGCTGTTCTACCTGCGCTCCATTGCGCCGCGCACGGTCAAGACATCGGATATCTACATGGGCGCCATCCCCTGGCTCGGCATGCAGCTCATCCTCGTCGCCATCGTGATCTTCTGGCCGGAATCCGTCACCTACTGGCTGGACAAGGCGCCCGAGGTCGATCTGAATTCCATCAAGATCGAAGTGCCCGCCTTCGGCAATCAGGGCGGTAACACCATGCCCAATTTCGGCCCGCCGGGCGGGATGCCGGGCATGCCGAATCTTGGTGAGCCCCCGAAGATCGGGCCCTGATCGACGTCTTGTAGGGACTGGGCGAAACGCTTATGATTGCTGAGTGGAAGACAGGGTTGCGCCCCTGCCTTCCGTTTACTCTCTTTAGAAATGGAACCGGGCAGTCACTGACCAGCCTGTCCGGTTTTTCCTAATGACGAATGCAATGCTCAGCGTTTTCCACATCGCATCACCTCCACAGTTGAGAGCAAGGCCTTTGCCGAGGTCGGCGTGGCCAATACTCGCCGACATTCCGGCTGGACCCGGAGCCTGCTGCTTTTGCCCACAACGGAATTGATCGTAAATCATCCTTTGTTGCCGGGTGCGTGAAGGCATGGACGCACAGCAAAAACCCCGGAAACCGAAGTCTCCGAGGCCTTTGCCCGGTCCGCCGCCGTTACCGAATAATCAGAGCTTGCCGTTACGCTGCTGGATCATCATGAACGTATCGAAGGTATATTCCGCCAGCTGCATCCACAGATAACCTTCGCGCTTGAAGGCAACCTGATCCTCGTAGATCTTCTTGAAGTCCGGATTGGAGGCCGAAATATTGGCGTAAACTTCCAAGGCGGCCTTGTAGCAGGCCTCAAGGATTTCCTGGCTGAAGGGCCGGAGCACAGCACCTTCCGAAACCAGCTGCTTGATGGCGATCGGATTTTTCGCGTCGTATTTCGCCATCATGCTGGTGTTGGCGAAAGCGCAGGCATCCTGCAGCGCCGTCTGGTAGCTTTTCGGCAGGCTGTTCCACTTGTCCAGGTTGACGAAGGAATGGATGACCGGGCCGCCCTCCCAGAAAGCGGGATAATAGTAATATTTCGCCACCTTCTGGAAGCCGAGCTTGTGGTCGTCATAGGGACCGACCCATTCGGCGGCATCGATGGTGCCTTTTTCCAGCGCCGGATAGATGTCGCCGCCGGCGATCTGCTGCGGCACGACGCCAAGCTTTTCCACCACCTTGCCGGCGAGACCGGCAATACGCATCTTCACGCCCTTGAAATCGTCGACGGTATTGATTTCCTTGCGGAACCAGCCGCCCATCTGCGCACCGGTATTGCCCGATATCATGCCGTAGAGGTTGTGCTTGGCGTAAAATTCGTTGAGCAGCTTGTTGCCGTTGCCTTCATAGAACCAGGAATTGGTCAGGCGCGCATTGAGGCCGAAGGGTATGGCCGTGCCGATGGCAAAGGTCGGGTCCTTGCCGACATAATAATAAGAGCAGGTGTGGCACATCTCCACCGTGCCCGACGATACCGCGTCGGCCGCCTGAAGGCCGGGAACGATTTCGCCGGCGGCAAAAGGCTGGATGGTGAAGTTGCCATCGGTTGCGGCGGCGACATGTTTGGCGATATCTTCGGCGCCGCCATAGATCGTGTCGAGCGATTTCGGAAACGACGAGGTCAGGCGCCAGTTGATCTTGGTATTCTGCTGTGCAATGGCGGGCGCGGCCAGAGCCGTTGCGGCTCCCGCAAGCGCACCTTTTTTCATGAAGGAACGGCGGTCCATCTATATCCTCCCAGATATGAACGCTGCCCGCAGCTTTGAATTCCCCTCGTTGCTGTTCAGGCATCGCAGCAAAGTAAGCACGGTTACCGCCCGGCTGACAAGCACCCGCGCCAAGAATTAATCGCGGGAAAACCGGCCTTTTCAGGAAATTCCCGAAACGCTGCTTCGTATTTTATTTGCAACTGAAATATCTGGGAGCCACCTTATACTTTAGGCGCATATAGAACCCGCAGGACGCAAAACGCATGCTTGACTTGGCTGGCCGGCAGTCGCACAAATTTCAAAGATTCGCCCCGGAGCCACCATGCCAAAACCCATCATCGCCGTCCCCGCCGACATCCGGCATTTCACCGGAGCCGACTGGCACGCCGCGCAGAACCAGTATGTTTCCGCCGCATTGAAAGTGGCTGGTGTCATGTCCTTCATCGTCCCGGCCTTCGAGGATGGAAATGAGGTTGACGCCATTCTCGACAGGGTCGACGGCCTGCTCGTCTCCGGCTCCGCCACCAATGTGCATCCTTCCCTTTACGGAAAAGAGGCGCAGGAAAGCGACGGCCCCTTCGATCAGGCCCGCGACGCCACCAGCCTGCCGCTGATCCGCCGCGCCATCGAGCGTGGTATTCCGATGCTCGCCATCTGCCGCGGCATTCAGGAGCTGAACGTGGCGCTGGGCGGCACGCTTGCCTCCGAGATTCAGGAGCAGCCCGGCATATGGGACCACCGCAAGCCGGAGCATGATAACCGCGATGTGGCCTTCGCCATCCGTCAGCCGGTGCATGTGCGAGAAGGCTCCTGCATCGCGCAGCATCTCGGCATGTCGGGCGAAATCCAGATCAATTCGCTGCACCGGCAGGCCATCGCCGAAACCGCACCTCGCCTGCAGGTGGAAGCGACGGCGGAAGACGGCACCATCGAGGCCGTTTCCGTCATCGACGCCAAGGGATTTGCCGTCGGTGTACAATGGCACCCGGAATATTGGGCCGAGACAGATGCACCGTCGCGTGCTTTGTTCGAGGCCTTCGGCAGGGCCGTCCACGATTATCGAAACAGCAAGGCATGAGCCGACGCCGATCCTCTCGGCTCATATGGACATAAAAAAGGGGCAAGCCTGAAGGCCTGCCCCAAGTCCTGGGAGGAGGATTAGCGCTTTGCGCGTTTCTTCTGTCGGTAGACGTCGGCAACGACCGCGGCGACGATGATCAGGCCCTTGACGATTTCCTGGTAATAGGCGTCGACCCTGAGGAAGGTGAAGCCCGATGTCATCACGCCAAGAATGATGGTGCCGATGACAGTTCCAGTGATGCGGCCGGCGCCGCCGGCAAGCGAGGTGCCGCCGATAACGGCTGCGGCGATGGCGTCGAGTTCATACATCACGCCCATGCCGGCCTGCGCCGTCTGCGCACGGGCGGCGGTGACGACGCCGGCAAGACCGGCCAGCATGCCGGCAATGGCATAAACCTTGATCAGATGCGCCTCGATATTGATACCGGAAACGCGCGCCGCCTGCTGGTTGGCGCCGATTGCATAGGTGAACTTGCCGTAACGGGTGTAACGCAGGGCCACATGGAAGATGACGGCGACGACGAGGAACACCACGACCGGCCAGATACCCGTGCCGATGAAGTTGAAGCCGTCGGTCAGGCCGGAGATCGGCTGGCCCTTCGTGTACCATTTGGAGATACCGCGCGCCGTCACCATCATGCCGAGCGTTGCGATGAAGGGCGGAATCTTGGTGCGCGCGATGAGCTGCCCGTTGATGAACCCCGCCAGGGTGCCGGCCAATATGCCGACCGCCAGCGGTATGAAAAACGGCAGATCGGTCAGGCCCGGATAAAGCGCTCGCGGCCAGGTGGATGATTGCGTCACGCTGGCGGACAGCATCGCCGTCAGGCCGACGACAGAACCGGAAGACAGATCGATGCCTCCGGTGATGATGACCTGCGTGACACCAACCGCGATGATGCCGATCACCGAGACCTGCAGGATCATGATCGTCAGGCGCTGCTGGTTCATCAGGAAGCTCTGGCCGATGAAAATCCAGCCGAGAATTTCATAAACCAGCGCGATGCCGATCAGCACAAAAAAGATATTGGCCTCCGGCGGGATGCGCCGGTGCGGCTTGCGTCCGGATTTTGCGTCCAACTCCGTGTTGGCGGCGGCGTTCGTATTCATAATCGTTCCTCCTCGAGAAATCCCGGCGCGCCTCACCGCGATGCGAGATCCATCACCTTCACCTGCGTAGCTTCACTTCTATCAAGGAAGCCCGTCACCCGACCTTCATGCATGACCATGACGCGGTCGCTCATTCCCAGAACCTCCGGCATTTCGGAGGAAATCATGATGACGGCGACGCCCTGGCGCGCCATCTCGCAAACCAGCTTGTGGATTTCCGCCTTGGCCCCGACATCGATGCCGCGCGTCGGCTCATCCAGAATGAGAATGCGCGGCTTGGTCAGCATCCAGCGGCCGATCAGCACCTTTTGCTGGTTGCCGCCAGAAAGGTTTTCGATGCGCTCATAAAGATGCGGCGTCTTGACCCGGAGCTTGCGGCACATTTCCTCGCAGGCATCGGAAAGCGCATTTTCCTGCACGAAACCGTTGGCGACATATTTGTCCTGAAGGACGGCGATCTGCATGTTTTCCAGAATATTGAGGATCAGCAGGCATCCCGTATCCTTGCGATCCTCCGTCAGAAACGCCATGCGGTGACTGATGGCCTTTGTCGGGCTGTCGATCGAAACCGTCTTGCCGTCGATCGAAATCGTGCCCGAGGAAGCGGGCGTCACACCGAACACGGTTTCCGCCACGTTGGAGCGGCCGGAGCCGACAAGGCCGGCAACACCGAGAATTTCACCGGCTCGGACATCGAAGGAGACGTCATGGAAGACGCCGTCGAGGTGTAGGTTCTTGACCGATAATACGACGTCGCCGATCGGAACCTCCTCCTTCGGGAACATCTGGGTAATTTCGCGGCCCACCATCATGCGGATGATGTCATCGCGCGTCACATCCGTGGAGGCGTGGGTGCCGATATATTTGCCGTCACGGAAAACCGAGAACTCGTCGGCAATCTCAAACAGCTCGTTCATCTTGTGGGTGATGTAGACGATGCCGATACCGCGTTCCCTGAGATCACGAATGATGCGGAAGAGATGCTCGACCTCACGCTCCGTCAGCGCGGATGTCGGCTCGTCCATGATGAGAACGTCGGAATCGTAAGAAACCGCCTTGGCGATCTCGACCATCTGACGGCTTGCCACCGAAAGCTCGCCAACACGCGTTTCCGGATCGAGATCGATACCAAGCCTTTCAAGCAGGGTCTGGGTGCGACGATACATTTCGCCGTGATCGATGAAGCCCAGCCGGTTTTTCGGCTCGCGGCGGATCCAGATGTTTTCAGCGACCGTCATGTAGGCCATCAGGTTCAGTTCCTGATGGATCATGGCGATACCGTTCTCCAGCGCATCGAGCGGGGAATCGAGACGGATCGGCGCGCCTTTCAGGCGGATTTCGCCCTTGTCCGGCTGGTAGATGCCGGCAAGAATCTTCATCAGCGTCGATTTGCCGGCGCCATTCTCGCCCATCAGCGCATGCACGGTGCCGCGCTTGAGGTGGAACTGCACATCATCGAGCGCCACCACGCCTGGAAACTCCTTGCGTATGCCCTCCGCTGCCAGAAGAAATTCCGCATTCGGCACGGCTCCGCTGGCGCGCACGGCGGCCATTGTCGATGGACTGACGACCATCTCATCCTCCACAATAGACAAAAATGACCGGAAACAGGTTTTGCCAAACGGCGCACCTCGCCCCCGGGGAGGCTTGCAGCGCCGTGCCGATCACGACATGAAAGGCGCTGCAACACTTTGAATTCACTGAAATTCAATCGTAATCCGCTCGCGCACCGGAGCTTGCATTCGGCGCCGTCGGAAACCGGCATCTGCCTCCAATATCAATCTGAACGGGCGCAGATGCCGGAAGATGGCCGTTAGTTCTTGGCCACGTAGTCCTTGACGTTTTCAGGCGTGACGAGCTGGAAAGGAATGTAGACCTTCTTCTCGACCTTGTCGCCCTTGACGAGCTTCAGCGCGGCATCGAGAGCGCCCTTGCCCTGCCCTGCCGCATCCTGGAAGACCGTTACGTCGAGATCGCCCGCCTGCATGGCTGCAAGCGCGTCCTGCGTGGCGTCAACGCCGGCAACGACATATTCCTTCATGTCCTTGCCTGCTGCCTTCAACGCCTGGATCGCCCCGATGGCCATTTCGTCATTGTTGGAGATGACGGCGTTGAATTCCATGCCGCTGGAGAGCCAGTTGGTCACAAGGTCGGAGCCCTGCGTACGCTGCCAGTTGGCGGTCTGCTCTTCAACAACCGAAATGCCCTTGCATTCGTCGGTCTTCAGCACATCCTTCGCAGACTGCGTGCGCATGCGCGCCGCCTGGTTGGAAAGCTCACCCATCATGATAACCGCATTGCCCTTGCCGCCGAGCAGGCGGCAAACTTCTTTCGCCTCAAGCGTACCGGCCACCGTCTCGTCGGAGGCGACGAATGCCTGGCCATCCGGCAGGCTATCGACGTTCACCGGCTGGCGGTTGACGTAAACCAGCGGAATCTTGGCTTCAGCGGCCAGTTTCGACATGGCCGCCGTCGCATCCGTATCAACCGGGTTGACGATGATCGCATCGACCTTGGAGGCGATGAAATTCTGGATCTGGCTCTGCTGCTTGGCAACGTCGTTCTGCGCGTCCTCGACCTGCAGGGTCACGCCCTTCAGTTCCTTGGAATAATCCTGCATGCCGTTGCGCAGCACGGTCAGGAAATTGTCGTCGAACAGCGCCATCGAGACGCCGATCGTCTCCGCATGCGCCGCCGTGCTGACAAGCACAGACATGGCTGCGCCGATAATAAGCTTTTTCATTGTTTTCTCCTCCTCGGTGTCCGGCGCCACCTCTCCCAGCCGGAGGCGGACACGAAAATCCGCCGCTACCTCCTCAACGAAAAACGGAATAATGAAACCGATTTTCTATTGTTCGATATATTTATTCCATTTTTGGTCCGAACGTCAATGCTTTCTTCGCGGCAGGGCGGCAAAGCGGCACACAAGGCGGTGATGATAGGGGATTTTGGGGAGAACGAGGATCTGGGGCAGGATTGCGATAAACGCACCGGGCCCTCTTTCAACTATCCCCGCCCTTCGGGCGAGGATCCATAAGCCGTTGAAATTGTGGAGTCTGGGCTCGGCTCCAAGGATGGAGACAGACTTATTTTCAATTCGAGACCCGCGCGGAGCCTATCCATTCTGGACGTGCGAACCGGGCATGACATCGGCGGGAATCGGGCAGACATATTGGCTGCCCTCGGTCTTTTCCCGCCATTCCCTTTTGGCATTGGCGAGCAGGTCCGGCGAGCTCATCAGCGCAAGACCGGTCGATGCGAGTGCTTTGGCGGCATGCGCCATGGCCTTGTGGGCGGCGGGGCTTTTACCCTGCGCCACCACCTGCCAGGTATGCGGATTGGTGCCGATCGCCCAGGCAGGCGTCCAGCACTGTGCAGTTGGCGTCACCCAGCTGACGTCACCGACATCGGTGGAACCCGCCCGGAAATGCGACTGGCCCTCGAAATCGCGCAGGCCGAGATGCAGCGGCGTCGAGCCGTCGACCTTCCGGTTGGAAAAGACATCGCCCTTGATCTGGTAGAGCCGGATGCTGCTTTTGATCGCCTCGTCAGTAAAGGTATCCTGAATGCTCTTTGCGAAAGCGATATCCGCCTCATCGAAGGCGATGGGGCCAAGCGCCACCATGTTTTCATGCATCGCCGTTTCCAGCGTGATGTTGGGCAAAAGATTGGTGGAAGCGGTATCGAAGACGATTTCCACCTCGGTTTCGGTCATCATCGCCGCACCGCGCGCCACCTTGTCCACCCGCGCGGCAAGATCGAGCGCCTGGCGCATTTCCGGGGCGCGGATAAGGTAAAGCACTTCCGCCTTCGCCTGCACCACATTGGCCGCCTTGCCGCCGGTATCGGTAATCGCATAATGCACCCGGCAATCCTGCGGCATATGTTCGCGCAGGAAGTTGACGCCGACATTCATGAGTTCGACCGCATCAAGCGCCGAGCGGCCGAGATGGGCGGCGTTGGAGGCGTGGGCCGCAACACCCTTGAAACGGTAGAAATATTCCAGCACGGCAAGATTATTGGTGGAACGCACGCCGTTGAACGGTGCCGGATGCCAGGTCAGCGCCGCATCGACATCGTCGAACAGGCCGGCGCGCACCATGAAGGTCTTGCCGGAACCGCCCTCCTCGCCGGGGCAACCGTAATAACGCACGGTACCGGGCAGATTATTGGCCTTCAGATGCCGGGCGAGCGCAATAGCGGCCATCAATGAGCCGACGCCAAGCAGGTTGTGGCCACAGCCATGGCCGGTGGCGCCGGGTTCACGCGGCTGCACCTGTGACACATCGGCCAGTTGGCTCATGCCGGCCAGCGCATCGAATTCGCCAAGGAAGGCGATGACCGGCTTGCCGCTGCCGAATTCACCGATGAAGGCCGTCTCCATGCCTGCCACGCCACGTCGGACCGCAAAGCCGTTTTCCTCAAGCGCGCCCGCCAGAACTCCGGCGGATTGCCGCTCCTCGAATTTTAGTTCGGCAAAATCCCAGATACTGTCGCTCAGAGTGGTGAAATCGGGCTTCATCACCTCGATTTCGGCGGCGATCGACATCACGGCGTCACGGTTCATGGCTTGTCCTCGCATTCCCGCCCTTTAAGGGCGCACGCAAACACTTCGGCGGAGGTGCCGCCAAATCATTACGGTCTATGGTGGAAAATGCCCGCGCCGGGCTCTGCTTCCGGCGCGGGCGATAGCGGATCAGTTGTCGACCGAGACTTCCCATAGGCGGGCGTTCGACTGCCAGACCGGCTGGCCCTTGAGCTTCTTCGTCGCGCCCCAGACATCGACCATGTCGTAAAGGAAGATGCCCGGCATTTCCTTCAGCATCAGCTCATGGAACTCGTCGAAAATCTTCTGGCGCTTCGTCTGGTCGGCCTCCAGATAGGCTGCCTTCATCAGCTCGATCGCCTTCGGATCGTCCCACATCAGCGAGGCGTTCTTGTCCTTGTTGCCGACATAGAAGGCATACATCAGCGCCGGATCGAGACGCGGGGCGACCGACTGCGAGATCACCTGATAATTGCCGGAACGGCGACGATCCACCTGCGTGGCATAGTCCAGCACCTCGATCTGCACGTTGAGACCCGCCTGCTGCATCATGGCCTGCGCCATGACGGCGGCCGGGAAGCTCGGCACGTTGCCGCGCTTATTGGCGATGATGGAGATCGGCTCGCCCTTGTAACCGGCTGCCTCCAGCTCCTTCTTGGCCGCCTCGACATCATAGGCCGGACGCTTCTTCTGGGTCTCATCAAAATAGACGGAGTCCTGCGAGACCATCGAGCCGTTGGCTTCACCCGTGCCGTTGGATGCGGCGGCGACCAGTTCATCGAGATCGAGCGCCATCGCCATGGCGCGGCGCACGCCGGGATTGCTCAGAACCTTGTCGCGGGTCTGGATATAGAACAGGTTCTTGCCGTTGTTACGGGCGACAATGAGCTGCATCTTGTCATTGGCCTTGAATTCCGGGATGAGATCGGGCGAAATCTCCGCCGTGTCGAGCACGCCGGATTCAAGACCCGCCTTCACTGTCGAGGCATCGGGAATGACCATGAACTTGATGCCATCGGCGAGCGGCCGTTTGGAGCCGACCATGCCATCAGGCTTGCCGTCATTTGCCGGCGAAACATAATCGGCAAATTTGGCGAGGCGAATATATTCGCCCTTCTTCCACTCGTCCCACTGGAACGGCCCGGTGCCGATGGGCTTGGCGAAGCTGCCATCGGCAGCAACCGATTCCGGCGAGATCATGCCGGTATAACCGCATTCCGGCCGCGACATGAGGCCGAGGAAAACGGCGGAGGGTTTTGCAAGGGTGATCTCGACCGTGGATGCATCCGAGGCCTTGACGCCGGTGACGTGCGCTGCCCCGCCTTCCGCAAAATCGTTGAGGCAGGCCCACTTCGTTTCCGGCTTCAGATAACGTGTCCAGTTCCAGACGACATCCTCTGCGGTGAGCGGCTTGCCATTGTGGAACTTCACGTCCTTGCGCAGCTTGAACGTATAGGTCAGGCCGTCAGGCGCAACCTCGAAGCTCTCGGCGAGAAGCGGCTTCACCTCGCCGGCGTTGTTGTAGCCGACAAGGCCTTCAACGATATGCAGGATCACCCCGTCCGTATTGCCGTCGCGGTTCACGCCGGGATTGCTGCTGCGCAGATCCGAGCTTTGCGCGATGGTGATGTCGCGTGCTGCGGCGATATTGGCGGTCACGAGCAGGGCAACGCCTGCGACAAGAAGTTTTTTCACTGTTCTACCCTCTTTGTTGTCGTTGATTGTGACTAGAGCACGTCCGGTTTAAATTGAAGTTTTAGACGTGCTCTATCTCTTTGTTTTTACGCATTTTCCGGACGTAAAACCGCTACGCACTTTTACTGGAAATGCTCGGTTAAAACCCGTCCCAGCAGGCCTGTGCCAGCCGGCCGATCGTTTCGAGCGCGATGGTGTATCCCGGCGTGCCGTCAGGCATGGTTTGCGGCACCTCATCGGTATAGGTGGTGATGATGAAGGACGGCGCGCCGTTTCTGTAGACGATGCCGGCATCCATGCGCCCGCGCTTGCCGCGACCGCTCTTGCTGGCCACCACCGCCTCGAAAGGCAGGCGAGAGCGGATTCCATAACGCAAAATCTGGTTCTTCAGCGTCTGCATCGCCCATTCGCACAATTGCGGGCTGCAACCGAGCTTTGCCTGCGCCTCCGGCGACGATTGCGCATCGAGAATGGTCTGCAGCAGAAGCACCTGATCCGCCGCCGAGGTGGTCGTAACTGTCTTCAACGGATGGTCAGCCGCCAGCGCCAGCGGCGGGATGAGGAAACGGTGGTGGGTATTGGCCATGCCGAGCGATTTGCAATAGCCGTCCACCTCTTCCAGCGTCAGCCTCTCCAGCACCATCTTGGTGCAGACATTGTCGCTCAGCACCATCATGCCGGCAACGGCATCGCGCAGCGAAATGACGATACCCGGCGTCATATAACGGAACATGCCGCTCGCAACCTCTTCCGCCAGCCGCTTTTCATAGGTGACGGGCTGGTCGAGATCGATCCGCCCTTCGCTGGCGGCCTTGAGCACGGCCATCATGATAGACGTCTTACGGGTGCTGCCCGATGGCGTCTCCTCGTCTTCTCCCCGGCCCATCTCTTCACCGGTCAGGAGATTGCGCACCATGAAGCGCGTCACGAAAGGCTGTGCATCGCAGATCGCATTCAGTTGGGCAGCCACAGTCATAGTCATCTTCCTGTTAAACTTCATCTTCCAGACGCCATTTCAGTGTCACGCCGCCCTTTTCATTCTGGTCGAGGGCGGGAATGGCCGAGAGCAGCCGGCG
>QFOL01000301.1 GCA_003241215.1 Agrobacterium fabrum | reverse complement strand
CGGGTGCGGGCAACGCAGGAGGCGCTTGCGGCGCTGACCGAGGCGAAATGGATCGACGCCGAGACGCGCGACAGCCTCACCGACGCCTATTGGTTCCTGCGTGAGGTGGAGCACCGCATCCAGATGGTGCGCGACGAGCAGACCCATGTGCTGCCCGACACCGAAGCCGAACTGAAGCGCATCGCCTTCATGCTCGGTTTCGAGGACACCAGGGCCTTTTCGGAAAAGCTGGAAGAGGTGCTGCGGTTGGTGGAGCGACGTTATTCGGCGCTGTTCGAGCAGGAGGTGAAACTTTCAGGCGAGGCCGGCAATCTGGTCTTCACCGGCCAGAAGGACGATCCCGATACGTTAAAGACGCTCTCCGCCCTCGGTTTCGAGCGGCCGGAGGATATTTCCCGCGTCATCCGCACCTGGCACAATGGCCGCTACCGGGCGACGCAATCGGTGGAGGCGCGCGAGCGGTTGACGGAGCTGACGCCGGACCTGCTGCGCGCCTTCGGTGAAAGCAAACGCGCGGATGAGGCGCTGCTGCGCTTCGACAATTTCCTCTCCGGTCTGCCGGCCGGCATCCAGCTCTTTTCGCTGCTCGGCAACAATCCGGCGCTGCTCGACCTGCTGGTGACGATCATGTCGTCCGCACCGCGCCTTGCCGAAATCATCGCCGCCCGTCCACATGTCTTCGACGGCATGCTGGACCCGGCATTGATGAGCGACATACCGACACGCGACTATCTCGCCCACCGCATGGGCAATTTCCTCTCCAACGCTCGCCATTACGAGGACATTCTCGACCGGCTGCGTATCTTTGCCGCCGAGCAGCGCTTCCTCATCGGTGTCAGGCTCCTGACCGGCGCAATCCGCGGCGAGGTCGCCGCCCGCGCTTTCACCCATCTTGCCGATCTGGTCATCGAGGCGGCACTGAATGCCGTTCTTTCGGAAATGGAATCAGCGCACGGGCTCTATCCCGGCGGCCGTGTCGCCGTCATGGGCATGGGCAAGCTCGGCTCCTTCGAGCTGACGGCCGGTTCGGATGTCGATCTTATCCTGCTTTACGATTATGACGATGCCGCCCATGAATCGACCGGCGCAAAACCGCTGGATGTCGTGCGTTATTTCACCCGCGTCACGCAAAGGCTGATTGCGGCGCTTTCCGCACCGACGGCGGAGGGCGTGCTTTACGAGGTCGACATGAGGCTTCGCCCCTCCGGCAACAAGGGGCCGGTGGCGACCCGCATTTCCGCCTTCGAGAAATACCAGCGCGAGGAAGCCTGGACCTGGGAGCATATGGCGCTGTCGCGCGCCCGCCTGATCTGCGGCGACGCTTCGCTGATGGAGGATGCACGCCGCATCATCGCCTCCATCCTGTCGCAAAAGCGCGATGTGGCCAAGGTCTCGGCCGATGTGCTGGAGATGCGCAGCCTGATCGAGCAGGAAAAGCCGCCGGAAAACAACTGGGATTTCAAGCTCATCAATGGCGGTCTGATCGACCTCGAATTCATCGCTCAATATCTGGCGCTGGTGGGGCCGGTGAAGGGGCTTGCCGCCCACGAACCGGGGCGCAATACGGCCGAGGCGCTGCAGGCGCTCGCCGCGCCTGTCATGGAGCCGCAGGCTTTTGATGATTGCATGGCAGCGATGGCGCTTTACACCGAAATCTCGCAGATCGTGCGGCTGTGCATCGATGGCGCCTTCAACCCGAAGGAGGCGCCGGCGGGCCTCACCGATCTCGTTTGCCGGGCGGGGGATTGCCCTGATATTCCCACATTGGAGGGGGAGGTGAAGCGGTTGGCGAAGGCGGTGCGGAAGGCGTTTGTGGCGACGGTGAAGAATGGTGGGTGAGGCTTCACCCCCCTCTGCCCTGCCGGGCATCTCCCCCTCAAGGGGGGAGATCGGTATGCGGCACTCTTCAGTCCATCTCTAACGTTATGAATGAGCGAGCGTTAGCTCCCAGCTGATCTCCCCCCTTGAGGGGGAGATGCCCGGCAGGGCAGAGGGGGGTAAGCTCCGCCTGCGACATCCTCAATGCACCGTCCCACACACCCCCGCCGCATGCGGAATGATGATCGTCACCACCGTGCCACGGCCCTCACACGAGCGGATTTTCATCGTCCCGCCATGCAGCTTCACCAGTGAGCGGGAAATCGCAAGCCCAAGCCCGGAGCCGCCCTGGCTCTTGGCATATTGGCTCTGCACCTGTTCGAAAGGCTGGCCGATCTTGTTGAGCGCCTGGGCGGGAATGCCGATGCCGGTGTCTGCGATGGTGAGGATCATCGCGGCCTGATGCACATGGGTGCGCAGCGCGATACGGCCGCCGTCGCCGGTGAATTTGACGGCGTTGGAGAGCAGGTTGAGCATGATCTGCTTCATGGCGCGACGGTCGCCCTGCATGGTCAGCCCGGCGCAGACCTTCTGCTGCACGGTGATGTTCTTCTGCTCGGCCTGAATGGCGGTCAGCCGCAGAGTCTCCTCGATCAGCGGCGCGAGATCGATCGTCTCGCGGTTGATGCGCATATGGCCCGCCTCGATCTTCGACATGTCGAGGATGTCGTTGATGACGTTGAGCAGGTGTTTGCCGCTATCGTGAATATCGCGGGCATATTCGGAATATTTCGGCGAGCCGACCGGCCCGAACATCTCGTTTTGCAGGATGTCGGAAAAACCGAGGATGGCGTTGAGCGGCGTGCGCAGCTCATGGCTCATATTGGCGAGGAATTCGGATTTCGCCCGGTTGGCGGCCTGCGCACGTTCTTTTTCAGCGAGGTAATTGGCGTTGGCGTCGGAAAGCTCGGTCTTCTGCCGCTCCAGCTTGTGCTGCGAGGCGGAGAGGTCGCCGATGGTGGCCATCAGCCGGCGCTCGGAATCGCGCAGCCGTTCCTGATGGCGCTTGAGAAGGGTGATGTCGGTGCCGACCGAGACGAGGCCGCCATCGCGGGTGCGGCGTTCGTTGATCTGTAGCCAGCGGTCATCGGCAAGCTGCACTTCCGTGGTGCGCGACAGGCCGGACTGGTCCGCATCTGCGACGCGACGTTCCACAACAGGGCGGGCGGCCGCGGCATAGACCGTGCTTTTTTCCGTGCCGGCCACCAGCACGCTGTCAGGCAGGCCATAGGCCTTCTGGTAATGGGTGTTGCACATCACCAGACGGTCGTTCTTGTCCCACAGCACGAAGGCTTCCGAGGTGGATTCGATAGCGTCGGCAAGACGCTGGTCGGCCTCGGCGTAACGCTGCGCAAGGCGGTGCTGTTCGGTCACATCCATGGCGATGCCGATGACGCGCGGGCCGTTATTGGTGCGGATGACCTGGGCGCGGGCGCGCAGCCAGACATAATGGCCCTTGGCGTGGCGCATGCGGAAAATCTGGTCGATCTGGCGCAGGTTGCCGCAGCCGACGGCGCGGGCAAGCTCATAGAGATTGCCGTCTTCGGAATGCATCATGCGCGCCGCATCGGAGAAGGAGAGCGGTGCGGCCTTCGGCGGCATTCCAAGAATTTCGTAAAGCGAACCGGACCAGAACATGCGTCGGCTGGAAAGATCGAAATCCCAGAGGCCACAGCGGCCGCGCGACAGCGCGGTTTCAACCCGCAGGTTGGATTCGGCGAAGATGTCGTCGGCGTCGCGGGCGCGTTTCACCTGCATGTAATAGGCATAGAGCACGACGAGCAGGATCGAGGAAATGCCGGCGAACAGCGTGACATTCATGGCGATTTCGCTGCGCCAGAAGGAGCGGATCGGTTGCAGCGAACGGGCGGCGATCACCATCGCGCCATCGTCGCCGAAGGGGATCATCGTCGCATAATGCTGCTGGCCGTCTATATTGGTTTCGACGGTGCCGGGCGCACCCGGAAAACGCTGCACGATGGCAATTTCGGGAAGCAGAGCGGGCAGCGACGTGCCGATGTAAAGCATCGCCTCCTTGCCGGCGCCGGCGAAGATGCGGCCATTGCTGCCGGAGAGCAGCACCATGGTGCCATCGGCAAGGCTGCCCGACGGCAGCGCCGCGACAAGGGCCGCCTCGGCACGGGCGCGGTCCTGCGCGGCAAAGACCGTGCCGTTGCTGAGAAGCGCCGCCTTGGCCGTCAGCGCCGTCAGCGCGGTGGAGTGGCGGGCGGTCTCTTCCATGCGGCTATATTCGGCGACGATGCCAAGCATGCGCGAGGCGGCGACAACGACGAGGAAGGCGAGGATGAGAATGGGGATCAGGCGCTTCAGCAGGGTCTCGACCTGCGGCATCGGGCGGTCGGAGCCATTCATCAAACCCATCAGGTCGCTGGAGAGCCTTTCGCCCCAGGCCGCAAGATCAGAAAATTTGGCATACGGCCGCTCATCGCCCGCAGTCGCCCGCCGCACGTTCGTCATTGTCCCGCCTTCGTGATGTCCCCAGTGATTCGCAGCGCCGCCGCTCGAATATGTCTAGTGAATCAAATGCGATTCGCTGTGTCCAGAGGCAAAAGTTAAAAGAATTTTAACCCCTTGAACCGACTCCGTATTTTTTCGGGACAGCTCGGGACGCAAGGATTTCCGGTGCCGTTAAACGCGCGTTCCCTCATTCCTGTGCTTGTCACAGGAAGCCAGCCAACACGCGTCTGCGTGGCGAGACAACCCTTTCAGCCCGAGGACTTGGGCTGGCTAGATTCCTGTGACAAGCACAGGAATGAGGGTGGGAAGCGTCTCGGGACAACTCCGGCAGTCCGTTTCGAAC
>QFOL01000300.1 GCA_003241215.1 Agrobacterium fabrum | reverse complement strand
AACCAATACCATGACCGACGCGATATCTCCGGTATCGCCGACCGCTGACAATTCGAACGCTGTAAAGACAAATTCGCCTGCACGAGTTCTCACTGCCAGCCTGGTCGGCACGACCATCGAGTTTTTCGATTTCTACGTTTACGCCACGGCCGCAGTGCTCGTGTTCCCCACCTTGTTCTTCCCGAACAACGATCCGATGACGGCGCTTCTGGCGTCCTTCGCCACCTTCTCCATCGCCTTTTTCGCCCGCCCGCTGGGCGCTGTGGTCTTCGGCCACTATGGTGACCGCGTCGGCCGCAAGACGACCCTCGTCGCAGCACTCCTGACCATGGGTGTCTCGACGGTCGTCATCGGCCTTCTGCCGTCCTATGAGACGGCAGGCGTTCTTGCCCCACTGCTTTTGGCGATTTGCCGCTTCGGTCAGGGCTTTGGCCTTGGCGGAGAATGGGGTGGTGCCGTCCTGCTCGCCACGGAAAATGCACCTCCGGGCAAGCGCAGCTGGTACGGCATGTTCCCGCAGCTCGGCGCACCCGTTGGCCTGTTCCTTTCGTCCGGCGTGTTCTGGATTCTCCTGCACTTCATGTCGCAGGAATCGCTGCTCAGCTGGGGCTGGCGCATTCCCTTCGTCGCTTCGATCATCCTGATCGCGGTCGGCATGTGGGTTCGCCTGTCGATCACCGAAACGCCGGACTTCCAGAAGGCAATCGAAAAGGAAGAACGTGTGGCCGTGCCGGTCGCGGAACTGTTCCGCAACCACAAGCGCAGCCTCGTGCTCGGCACCTTCGTGGCGCTGGCCACCTTCGTGCTCTTCTACATCGGCACCGCCTATCTGCTGTCCTACAACGTCAAGGTTCTGAAAATCCCGTTCCTCGACGCGCTGGAAGTGCAGATCCTCGGCTCCATCGTTTTCGGCATCTTCATTCCGATCGCCGGCAAGCTTGCCGAGAAATTCGGCCGTCGTGAAATCCTGATCCTGACGACGGTGCTGATCGGCCTGTTCTCCTTCCTGCTGCCAAGCCTGATGACCGGTAGCGAAGGGTCGATCTTCGTCTTCGCGGCTCTGGCCATGATGCTGATGGGCATGACCTACGGCCTGATCGGCACGGCGCTTGCCGCGCCCTTCCCGACTCGCGTGCGTTACACCGGCTCGTCCATCACCTTCAACATGGCCGGCATCTTCGGCGCATCGCTGGCGCCTTACATCGCCACATGGCTGCAGGTGAACTACGGCATGGGTTATGTCGGTTATTACCTCTGCGTATCCGCGCTCATCACGCTGGCCTGCATTCTTCTGTCCCGCAAGGACGAAGTCTGAGCACCGTGAAATCCTGACAGCAAAGAGCCCGCGAAACCTTCGTTTCGCGGGCTCTTCCGTGTTTGCTTTCACGCTTACGCCACGGCCTGACGCCGCTCCACATGGCCGGTCGTGCAGACGCGATTGCGTCCCTCCCCCTTGGCCCGGTAGAGCGCCAGATCGGCATTGTGCATAACCTTGTCAAAGATTTCTGCATCGCCGCGGAAGGCCACGCCAATCGAAATCGTAACGCCGATCCGCAGGCCCTGATGCTCCACCGGTGTCGCCTCTATCGCCGCACGAACCCTCTCGCACATCTGCAGAAAGGAGAGCGGACTGGTTTCCTGCACCACGACAAATTCCTCGCCGCCCAGACGGGCGACATGGGCCGGCGGATCGAAATGGTCCCTTATCCGGCGCGCAACACTCGCGATGACGAGATCGCCGACGAGATGGCTATACCTGTCGTTCACCGACTTGAAATGATCGATATCGAGAAAGGCGACACAATATTCCGCGCCGAGATTGGCGCATGCCGCATAAAGCCCAAGCCGGTTGCTCAAACCGGTCAGCGCGTCCGTATGGCTCAGATGCAGGAACCGTTCATGGGATTGCACGAGGGTTTGTACTTCCCTGGCATTCAGCCAGCAGACCAGCAACGTCACCACAAACGCCACAGCCGCACCAAGCGTCCCGCTCAACACGATCCCGTTGACGAGATCTGTCACCAGCCCGAACTGCGCCAGCAGCACAAGGCCGGAGGTACACATCGCGATGACGATGACCGTCACAAGGCAGGCGACACGAATGGAAAAATCGAGCGGTTCAAGCCGCCGGCGCCCCTCCGCCGTTGCGACCGAAAAACTGATCATTTCGATCGGTTTTTTCCAAAGACCCAACATCATGCTCAAAAGTGCCTAAATCACGTAATGTCGCCGGCATTCTCTTATAAAATCACTTTGAATATTGAGGGGACGAGACCCGCTGGACCCCGCCCGCTCACGCATTTCCCCATAATATGGGCAAAAATCATTGATCGATCGTTACGATGTATGCTCGTATCAATCCTGCTATCGCAAATTACGGTTGAGCGCCGCTCACGCCCCGAGGAAAGGTTCCACTTCCCGTCCGGGCATAAAAAGCCCGAGCCGCTTGATTTCCCATTCCAGCCGGATGCCCGACTTCTCGAACACCCGCTTGCGGATGGTCTCACCAAGATATTCCAGATCGTAACCGGTCGCATGGCCGGTATTGATCATGAAATTGCAGTGCAGCGATGACATCTGCGCGCCGCCAATGACAAGACCACGACCGCCCGCCTCGTCGATCAGTTCCCAGGCGGAATGCCCCTCGGGATTCTTGAAGGTCGAGCCGCCGGTCTGTTCGCGGACCGGCTGTACGGTTTCGCGATGGTGACGCACGGCATCCATATCGGCGCGGATTTTCGCCTTGTCTTCCGGATAACCTTCGAACAATGCGCCCGTGAAGATCAGGCCCGCATCGGCGCCGGAATGGCGGTAGCTGTAGCCCATATCGGCATTGGAGAGCACATGCTGCTTGCCCTGACGGTCCACCGCATAGACTTCCACCACACGCTCGCGCGTCTCGCCGCCGTTGGCGCCCGCATTCATGCGCAGCGCGCCGCCGATGGAGCCGGGAATGCCATAATAGAAATGGAAACCGCCAATGCCATTATCCATGGCCATGGCCGCAATATGTTTGTCCGGGCAGATCGCGCCGGCCTTGATGCGGTTTTCACCCGCAAGTTCCACCTGACCGAAACCCTTTGCCGACAGGCGGACGACAACGCCCGGAATGCCGCCATCGCGCACCAGAAGGTTGGAGCCGACGCCTACCACAGTCAGCGGCACGTCTTCCGGCAGGATTTTCAGGAAGGCAATCAGATCGTCGACATCATGCGGCTGGAACATCACCTCCGCAAGACCGCCGGCCCTGAACCACGTCACGCGGTCCATGGGCGCATCCGGCGTCAGCCGTCCCCTCAGTTCATTGACCCCGTCGCCGAGCCTCCCCAGCAATTTAACCCCATCGACCTGTCTCATTCAGACTTTCCTGATATGCTCTTCAATTCCGAAGGCAGCACCGCTGCCCATTGCGTGATATTCCCAGCCCCCAAGAGAACCACGAAATCACCCGGATTCGCAATGGCTGCAACCTGCGACGCAAGGTCTTCCCGTTTTTCGAGAAAACGGGCGTCGCGGTGGCCGGCGGCCTTGATGGCCGAAACCAGTGCTTCGGAGCTTGCGCCTTCAATGGGATCTTCGCCCGCAGCATAAACCGGAGCAAGAAGAATCGTATCCGCATCGTTGAAACAATGCGCGAAATCGTCAAACAGGCTGGAAAGGCGGCTGTAGCGGTGCGGCTGATGCACGGCGATGATGCGGCCCTTGCAGGCTTCCCGCGCGGCCGCCAAAACGGCCTTGATCTCGACCGGATGGTGGCCGTAATCGTCGAACACCTGCACGCCATTGGCTTCGCCCGTCAGCGTGAAACGCCGCTTGACGCCGCCGAAGGAGGCAAGGCCCTTCTTGATGTCGGCTTCCGAAATGCCGAGACGGTTGGCGACGGCAATCGCCGCCGTCGCGTTAGAGACGTTATGGCGGCCGGGCATCGGCAGGACGAGGTCCTTGAACGAGAATATCTTGCCGGTGCGGCGACGGCGGATTTCCACGTCGAAGACCGAGCGCGTACCATCGATACGCACATTCGAAAACCGCACATCGGCCTGCGGGTTCTCGCCATAGGTGATGACCTTGCGGTCCTCGATGCGGCCAACCAGCGCCTGCACTTCCGGATGATCGAGGCACATGACGCCGAAACCATAGAACGGCACGTTCTCGACGAACTGCCGGAATGCAGCCCGCACGGCATCGAAATTGCCGTAATGGTCGAGATGCTCCGGATCGATATTGGTGATGACGGCCACATCGGCCGGCAGCTTCAGGAAGGTGCCGTCGGATTCGTCGGCTTCCACCACCATCCACTCGCCCTCGCCCATGCGGGCGTTGGTGCCGTAAGCATTGATGATGCCGCCATTGATGACGGTCGGGTCGAGATTGCCGGCTTCCAGAAGCGTTGCGACCATGGAGGTGGTCGTGGTCTTGCCATGGGTGCCGCCGATGGCGATGGCGTTACGGAAGCGCATCAGCTCGGCCAGCATTTCGGCACGGCGAACGATCGGCAGGTGTTTTTCCCGCGCGGCGATGAGTTCCGGATTGTTCTTCTTGATGGCGGTGGAGACGACCACGACCTCGGCATCGCCGATATTATCGGCCGTATGGCCGACGAAGACCTCGATGCCCTTGTCACGCAGACGCTGCACATTGGCGCTGTCGGCCTGATCCGACCGTGAAGCACTTCGGCAATGCCGCTCATGCCGATCCCGCCTATGCCGATGAAATGCACAAGGCCTATGGCTTTCGGCATCTTCATGCCCCAACTCCTTCAATATTCTTCTTGAATTCCTGTACGGACCGGCCGGAGGCAATCGCCTCCACCAGATCGGCCAGCACATCCGCCGCGTGCGGTTTGCCGGTTGCCTTCGCCGCCGCCGCCGTTGCGGAAAGCCGCTCGGGTTCGGCAAGCGCCGAGGACAGCAGGCCAGAGAGCTTCTGCGGCGAGAGCTCCGCCTGCTTGATGACGCTTGCCCCACCCGCCGCCGAAAGCGCAGCCGCGTTCGCCGCCTGATCATGATCCAGCGCATGCGGATAAGGCACGAGGATCGACGGACGGCCGATCACCGAAAGCTCCGATACCGTCGAAGCGCCCGAGCGGCTGATGACCAGATCGGCCTCGCCGATACGCGACGCCATATCGCCGAAGAAGGGCGAAACATCCGCCTTCACGCCGAGCTTCTGGTAGGACGCGATGACGCTGTCCTTGTCTTCCGGCCGCGCCTGCTGGGTGACGACGATGCGCTTGCGCTGCTCGTCTTTCAGGAGGCAGATTGCGGCGGGTACCGCGCTCGACTTGTCTTCCGGCCGCGCCTGCTGGGTGACGACGATGCGCTTGCGCTGCTCGTCTTTCAGGAGGCAGATTGCGGCGGGTACCGCGCTCGAGAAAAACTGCGCGCCCTGGCTGCCGCCAAAGACAACGAGCTGGAAAGGCTCGCCTGTCTGCGAGGCCGTGTAGGGTATTTCAGATGCCGCCAGCACCGCTGGGCGCACCGGATTACCGGTCGCGACGGTCTTGTCGGAATATTGACCATTGGCGGGCGGCAGGAAGCCGCCGGCAATTGCCTTTACCCGCCCGGCAAGTGCCTTGTTGGCGCGGCCCATCACGGCGTTCTGTTCGTGAATGATCGACGGCACTCCAAGCCCGGTGGAGGCCAGCAGCGGCGGCACGGTCGGATAGCCGCCGAAACCGACAACCGCGACCGGCTTCAGTTTTGCGACCAGCCGACGCGCCGCGCGCAGGCCAACCCAGAGCTTCCAGAGCGAACCCGCCACGGAAATTGGGTTTTTGGAGCCGATGGTGGCAGACGGAACCACATGAATTTCATCTGCCGGA
>QFOL01000299.1 GCA_003241215.1 Agrobacterium fabrum | reverse complement strand
CACCATCGTCATCATCTGCCTCGTCGTCGTTTACGCCGTGGTGGCGACGGCCATTGCATCGGCGGCGCTGGCGCAATCGCCCTGGTGGGTGCATCTCGCCTATTTCGTGCTGACCGGAATTTTGTGGGTTTTGCCGGCGATGCTGATCATCAAATGGATGGCCGGACCTAAAAAACAGGGATAAGCGCCGATCATTTGCGCAACACCCTGAGGTCGCAATTTTATAAACCGATTGTTTGCCGCTCAGCGATATAGTCCGACCGAAACAACCGGAGAGAGTGGATGGCGGCTGAGGGGCCGGTCTTTATCAGCGACAAACAAGCGCCGACCGCCGTGCAAAACGAGCGGCGGGCTGCCGATCGTCTGGTGATAGATCTCGTCGATGACGCCTCGACCATCCGCTCCGACTGGGAACGGATGGAGAGCGACCCGCTCAATTCGCTGCATCAGACTTTCGGCTGGTGTTCCATCTGGGCGCAAACACAGCAAAGCACTCTCCTGACGCTGCGCGGCCGGCAGGGCGGAAAGACGATCTTCCTGCTTCCGCTCGAAATCGTGAAGGAAGGCGGCATCCGCAAGGCGCGGTTTCCCGGCAGCCGGTTCAACAATATCAATACCGGGCTTTTCGAGCCGGGCTTTGCCGAACGGGCGGGACAGGAAATCGCGGCGGCGATCGCCCGCGAGGCACGCAAGCTGCTGCATGGCCGGGCCGATATTCTGGCCCTGCAGAACATACCGCTCAGCTGGCGCGGCAGGACCAATCCACTCTCGCATCTGGCTTCCGTCGAAAACCAGAACCCGGCTTTCCAGCTCCCGCTCTTTGAAAGTTTCGAGGCCACGCTTCGGCAGGTCAACGCCAAGAGACGCCGGAAGAAATTCCGCATCCAGAGCCGGAGAGCCGGGGAAATGGGCGGCTACAGCCATGTGATCGCCCGGACGCCCCAGGAAAAATGCGAATTGCTGCAAGCGTTTTTCCGGCAAAAGGCCGCCCGTTTCGCCTCACAGGGCATTCCCGATGTGTTTCGCGATCAATCGGTGAAAGACTTCTTCTACGATCTCGCCAATTTCCCTGAAGCGGGCACGGACAGTCTGCTGGAGCTGCACGCCATCCGCCTGCATGGCGAAAACGAAGGCGTCATTGCCGCCATCGCCGGCCTTTCACGCAAACAGGATCACATCATCTGCCAGTTCGGGTCGATCGATGAATCGGTGTCGGAACTCAGCCCCGGTGAATTGCTGTTCTGGCTGATGATCGAAAGGGCATGTCGCGAAAAGGCGGCGCTCTTCGACTTCGGCGTCGGCGACCAGCTCTACAAACGCAGCTGGTGCCCGCTTTTCACCGTGCAGCACGATATATTCCTGCCGGTGACGCTGAAGGGCCGTGCGGCCGCTTCCGCCTATGTCGCCATCGCCCGGACAAAAAGCCTGATCAAATCCAATCCGGCGCTCTATGCGCTGATTCAGCGTTTTCGCGCCGGCAGACCAAAGGCGGATACCACGGCTGCCACCGACTGAGCGGTAGTCGCCGCCCTCAGGCGGCGCTCAGGTGGTCCGGCTTACGCATGCCGGTCATCGGCAACGCCTGTTCATAACCCTGCGCCACCAGCTCTCCGAGCGTCCTTTCCAGCATCTCCCCATCCTTGCCGGGGACGGAAACGATGATTTCCGCGGGCAGATTGCGCAGCATTTTCTCAAGGCTCGAAATCTGCACCGCACCACATTCGACGAGAACGGTGTCATAGGCGTCGGAGAGCGCGCCGAGGATCATGGTCAGGCGGTCAATGGCACGCATGGCCTCACGCGGCTGCGCATTGCCGCGCGGCACGATATGGGCATCGGACAGGCGGTCGCCGTGAATGGTTTCACCGAAGGCGGCGGCACCCGCCAGAAGGTCCATGACGCCGGGAAGCCCAGCCTCCGGCGCCATCAGCCGTGTCGGACAGCCAGAGGCCGTCATATCGACGAGAACGACCGACCGGCCCATTTCAGACAAAGCGCGCGCCAGCATCACGGTCGTGGTGGAGCCGCTATCACCGGCCGGAGACACGACAGCGGCGACCGGCTTGGCAAGACGGGTGGCGAGGAAGCCCGCGACGGCGTCAATCGAGAAGTCGTCAGAGATATCGACCTCTTCTTCCGCCGCCGCCTTTTCCTCGGCAGCCGCGTCGTCGTTCGGCAAGGCCGGTCTCGCGGCCGCGGCTACGACGGGCATCTGGCTCGCCTCCTCGGCGACGGGATGGTGTGCCGCAGCCGGCATGGCCTGGGCAGCCGGTTGTATCGTCTGCTGGCGCTCGGCAGCCGGCTGTTCCGGCATATCCTCAGCCTCATCCGCGTCGACCCGTGCGCGCGCAGGCGGAGGCGGATCGGAAAGGGGCGGAACCTGGTTTCTGCCCATCGGCTTCAAAGCCCGGCCGGTGAAGAGTTCAACCAGCATGACGACGATGCAGGAGAGCAGAAAGGCCGCCAGCGTCACAACGATGGTAATGGCGCCGGTCTTCGGGAAATAGGGCTCGCGCGGCTCCACCGCCGTCGAGATGACGCGTGCATCGGCCGGGGTGGAATCCACCGAGCCGGCGCGCGACGTCGCTTCGCGGTAACGGGCAAGATAGGTTTCCAGAAGCTGCCTTTGCGCCGAAGCTTCCCGCTCCAGATCGTTGAGGCCGACCTGCTGTTCGCCCGCACGCACGCTTTCCGATTTCAGCATGTTCAACTGCTGGACCAGTTGCCGTTCCCGCAGACGCGAAACATTGGCCTCATTTTCGAGACTCGCCAGCACCTTGCGGGTTTCTTCCTGAATCTGCCGCTGTATGCCGTCGAGCTGGTTACGCAGCGCGCGGATGCGCGGGTGGCCTTCCAGCATCGAAGACGAGAGATCGGAAATCTGGCTGCGGATCGTGGTTTCGTTTTCCTTCAGCCTCTGGATCGTCGGGGAACCGACGACATCGGGGAAAGTATCGAGCGGGCGGCCGGTGGCAAGCGCGTTGCGCACGCCTTCCGCCCGCGCCTCCGCATTGGCGCGCTCACCGCGAATACGGCCGAGTTCGGTCGAGATGTCGCTGAGCTGGCGGGTCGCGAGCGTTTCGCCCTGCCCCGCCGAGAGGAGATCGGAGGAGGCACGGTAATCCGCGACCTTCCTGTCGGCCTCACGCACCTTTTCGCGCAGATTGGCAATTTCCGGCTCCAGCCAGCGCGCCGCTTCCGTGCTTGTATCCAGCTTCGCACCGCTTTGCAGCGCGATATAGGCCTTCATCATCTCATTGGGGATGGCGGCGGCGAGTTTCGGATCCTGCGAGGAAAATTCGACCGTGATGACGCGCGAGCTTTCGACCTGGTAGACCTGCAGCTTTTCCCGGAAGGCCTTCAGCACCCGCTCTTCCGGCAACACCTGAAGCGGGTCCTTCTTGATGCCGACGGCGACCAGGAGCTGCGAGACGAGCGAAGGATGGGCCTCCGGATCGAACTCATCCAGCTCGTAAAGCTTCATGTCCTTGGCGACCTGCTTGATGAGGTCGACCGATTGCAGGATCTGCACCTGGCTGGAAACGGTGAGTTCATCGAGCACGGGTTCGGCAGGCGCATTGGACTGCTGCGAGGCGCCGAAGGAGGCCGCGCGGGATTCGATGAGCACGCGCGCCTCGCCCTTGTAGGCGGGCGACATCATGCTGGCGATCACGAAAGCCGCGCCGCCGGCCAGCAGCGTGATCGCCGCAATCCGGCCCCTGCGCCGCCATATCGCCGCGACAAGCTGCGCAAGGTCGATATCCACATCCCTGTCGTCAATGCGATCGCCGTTCATGCGGGCTCCGTAACCGAGAAAAACCTCGGGCGCTCAAATATAGATGGTCAATTTTCGCGAAGTTTAAGTCTTGCGGGTAACACAACAGTTAATCCCGGCGAATCCGACGAAATAAAACCGATATTACCATCGCTCACGCTGCTCGTTTACCGCACATTAACCCTAACAGAACGATAAGAATGATCAAAGATCGACTCGGAGCCAGATCAGATGCCGCTCGCCGGATCACGACATGTCACCGCACTGACGCTCGCCGTTTTGACGGCCCTTTCCGGCTGCGCGGCATATCAACCCGCGCCGAGGTCCTTCAATGAGGCTGCCCTGCAACCCTATCACGTCGATAGCGGCGACAGGCTGCGTATCAACGTGTTCGAACAGGTGGGGCTGACCAATACCTATACGGTCGATCAGGCCGGTTATGTCGCCTTCCCGCTCGTCGGCCAGGTTCCGGCCCGCGGCAAGACCCTGCCGCAGCTCGAAGCCGCCATCGCCGCCAAGCTGCGCCAGGGTTATCTGCGCGATCCGGACGTGACGATCGAGATTGACCGTTATCGCCCCGTCTTCATCATGGGTGAGGTCGGCCGTCCCGGCCAATATTCCTATGTGCCCGGTATGACGGTGCAGAACGCCATCGCTATTGCCGGCGGCTTCACCCCGCGCGCCAATCAGGCCGATGTCGACATCACCCGCAAGATCAATGCGGAGGTGATGACCGGCCGGATCGGGATCACCGCCCCCATCCTAGCCGGCGATACCGTCTACGTACGCGAACGCTTCTTCTGAAAACGGAGCGGCGAACGTGTCGGATGACGGCCCTCCCCTGCGCATCATTCACTGCTTTCGCTCCCCGGTGGGCGGTGTCTTCCGCCATGTGCGCGACCTTATCGAAGAACATGTCAAACAGGGCCACAAGGTCGGCATCGTCTGCGACAGCTCCACCGGCGGCGCGCATGAGGAGCGGCTTTTCGCACAGAT
>QFOL01000298.1 GCA_003241215.1 Agrobacterium fabrum | reverse complement strand
CCGCCCAGGCGCAATATGAGCAATCCCAGGAAAGACGTGAACAGGACGAGAGCCAGTGTCAGCCACAGGCCTATTGCCTTGCCGACAATAATGAAACCGGCAATTTCAAGGATGGGCATCATCAGGACGATGATTGGGAGAAAGGAAAAACGCATCTTCTAGCCTTGCGTGTGCATCTCTGGCAGATTGCCGGTTCCCGGGACACCGATGATTGAATCTGCATATTTGAATGATGGTAAGATGCAGACTATATGATGGTGTGATATGATGGTGTGGTTTTCGAATTTAAATGGCGGTTTTGGTAAAAGATGGGCTTCAGCGACTTTATCACATTGTTTTTTCTCGTTGCAGCGGTGCTGATTTTCTTTCAGCTTCGCAGTGTCCTTGGCCGCCGCACGGGCAACGAGAAGCCGCCATTCGACCCCTATAGCCCCCGTGATGTGGCAAAAGGACCCGTCGCCGACGATAACAAGGTCGTGACCTTGCCGAAACGCAGCGAGGCGGAAGATGAGAACCGCTTCGCTGAAGCGGATGCGCTTGCGCCCGCCGATACGCCGCTGAATGCATCGCTGCGCGACGTGATGACCAAGGACCCGTCTTTCCGACCGAAGGAATTCCTGAACGGTGCCCGGATGGCATACGAAATGATCGTCATGGGCTTTGCCGATGGCGACCGCAAGACGCTCAAGAACCTTCTGTCGAAGGAGGTCTTCGATGGTTTCGAGGCGGCGATTTCCGAGCGGGAAAGCCGTGGCGAGGTGGTGAAGTCTACCTTCGTCGGCATCGAAAAAGCCGATATTACCCAGGCCGGTATTCGCGATTCCGAAGTGCAGGTCACGCTGCGGATTGTCAGCCAGCTGATTTCGGCGACCTATGACAAGGACGGCAAGCTGGTCGATGGCGATCCGGATGCGGTTGCGGAGGTGGATGACATCTGGACCTTCTCACGCGATATCCGCTCGCGCGATCCGAACTGGAAGCTGATCGCCACCGAATCCGAGCAATGAATACGCCATTTTCGATTGATGAAGTGTCTTTCCGCGATCTGCCCGGATGGCGGGAAGACGATCCTGCCACGCTTCTTCCGGCGATGGCAACGATCCTGTCGCATCTTCGCGGTGCCAAACCCTACAGGACCGGTGCGCTCGGGGTGAGTGCGGCCGAGCTGGTTTCCCTGCTGGAGGCCGCCGAGGCAAGGGAAGAAGGCGATACACCTGAACAGGTACGTCAGTTTTTCGAAACCAATTGTGTGCCGTTCAGGATTTCTCCCTCTCAGGGAAAAAGCGGCTTCGTGACCGCATTTTATGAGCCCGAGCTGGAAGTGTCCGCCACGCCTGACGACATCTGGCGTTATCCGATCTACCGCCGACCGCCGGAACTGGTGGATGTTGATGACAGCAATCGGCCGGCCGGTTTCGATGTGTCCTATGCTTTCGGCAAGGCGGATAAGGACGGCATATCCTGTTTTCCCGACCGCCGGGCAATCGATGAAGGATATTTGCAGGGCAGGGGCCTGGAGATCGCCTGGGCAAGATCGAAGGTCGACCTGTTTTTTGTTCATGTGCAGGGCGCGGCCCGTCTGGTGTTTCCGGATGGCGCGGTAAAACGCATCACCTATGCGGCGAAGGCCGGGCATCCCTTTTCGCCGATCGGTCGTCTGCTTCTCGATCGCGGGGAACTCGATCCTGAAACGATCTCGATGCAGACGATCCGCAAATGGCTCGCCGATCACCCCGATGAGGTGGACGGGGTGCTGTGGCACAATCGTTCCTATATTTTTTTCCGGGAGGCGGAAGTTGCCGATTTGAATATGGGGCCGATTGCCGCCGCCAAGGTGCCGCTGGTTGCCGGGCGTGCGCTTGCGGTGGACAGGCTCATCCATACCTTCGGTCTTCCATTTTTCATCCACGCGCCGACGCTGACCCATCTGGATGATGGAAAACCTTTTGCCCGGCTGATGCTGGCGCTCGATACGGGCTCGGCCATTGTCGGCCCGGCGCGCGGTGATATTTTCACCGGGTCCGGTTTTGAAGCCGGTGAGCTTGCCGGCACGGTGCGCAATGAGGCCGATTTTTATATACTGCTGCCGCAGGCCGCTGCGGAGAGGTATCGGCGATGAAGGGCAGTCGAAAGCTCGGCAAGGAAGAACGTGTTCTGTGGGGAAAGGTCGCAAAAACCACGCGGCCGATTTCCGGCAGGCTGGAAGACCTGCTGGCTTTCGACGACGTGGAGGAGGCGCCCGCGGAGCCGGTTCTCCCGCAAGCCGGCAAAAGCGCCTTTCCGCGCATGCTTGTGGAAGCGGCGGAGGTATCGCCTGCGGCGCCAGATAAAAAGCCGAAAATCCATCAGCCGCTGGAAAAACCGGTCAAGCGCAAGCTCACGCGTGGCCGGTTGCCGCTGGAAGGACGGATCGATCTGCACGGCATGTTCCAGAGCGAAGCCCATGCGGTGCTCCTGGATTTTCTGTTGCGGGCGCATGAGCGAGGTCTTCGCCACGTGCTCGTCATCACCGGCAAGGGGCGTTCGATCGGTAGCGACGGTGCGTTGAAAAGGGCGGTGCCCATGTGGTTCTCCAAACCGGAATATCGCTACCTGATCTCATCTTATGAGGATGCATCCGCCAATCACGGCGGCGACGGCGCGCTTTATGTGCGGCTTTCGCGACGGCGGGGTGAAAAATCATGACGCCCTTTGCGGAGGCCGTGCGGCAGCTGCGTGAGCGCAAGGGTGTGACGCAGAAGGAAATGGCCGCTGCGATCGGCGTGTCGCCGGCCTATCTTTCAGCCCTGGAGCATGGCAAGCGCGGCAAGCCGAGCTTCGATCTGCTCCAGCGCATTGCCGGATATTTCAACATCATCTGGGACGAGGCGGAGGAATTGTTCTTTCTGGCCGGCTCGTCCGACCCTAAAGTGGTGATCGACACCATCGGCCTGCCGCCGCAATATACGGCTTTTGCCAACCGTCTCGCACGGGATATTCGCAAGCTGCCGCCGAGTGTGGTAGAGGAACTGTCAGCCGTGCTGCAAAAAAGCCGTTCTTGCGATTGAAACCCCACTATCCCCTGCTTTATGCAGCATCCTGAAGCATGTGGCCTTTGGGATTGGGTATAGAATTTCTATAGTCGCATGTCGGATTTGAGTGATTCGCTGGCTTCAGGCCCTCTCACTGGAAACCTGGCTGGAGCCGATTCGATCAAGGTCCTCAAGGGCCTTGATGCCGTGCGCAAACGGCCCGGCATGTATATCGGCGATACCGATGACGGTTCCGGCCTGCATCATATGGTCTACGAAGTCGTCGACAACGCCATCGACGAGGCGCTTGCCGGCCATGCCGACCTGGTGACGGTGACGCTGAACGCCGATGGATCCGTGACGGTGACGGACAACGGGCGCGGCATTCCGACCGATATTCACTCTTCCGAAGGCGTTTCCGCCGCCGAAGTCATCATGACCCAGCTGCATGCGGGCGGCAAATTCGACCAGAATTCCTACAAGGTCTCCGGTGGTCTGCATGGCGTGGGCGTCTCGGTGGTCAATGCGCTTTCCGTCTGGCTGAAGCTCAGAATCCGCCGCAATGGCAAGCTGCACGAAATCGGCTTCACCCATGGTGTCGCCGATGCGCCGCTTTCCGTCATTGGCGAATATGAAGGCCGCTCCGGAACGGAGGTCACCTTCCTGGCGAGCCCGCAAACCTTCACCATGACGGATTACGATTACGGCACGCTGGAGCATCGCCTGCGCGAACTGGCATTCCTGAATTCCGGCGTCCGCATCCTGCTCACCGACAAGCGCCATTCTGATATCAAGCAGGAAGAGCTGCTGTATGATGGCGGTCTCGAAGCCTTCGTCCGCTATCTTGACCGCGCCAAGAAGCCGCTGGTGGACAAGCCAGTCGCCATCAAGGGCGAAAAGGATGGCATTACGGTTGAGGTCGCGCTCTGGTGGAACGATAGCTACCATGAGAACGTGCTCTGCTTTACCAACAACATTCCCCAGCGCGATGGCGGCACCCATATGGCCGGTTTCCGCGCGGCGCTAACCCGTCAGGTGACCTCCTATGCCGAAACCTCGGGCATCCTTAAAAAGGAAAAAGTGAGCCTGCAGGGTGAGGACTGCCGCGAAGGTCTGACGGCCATTCTCTCCGTCAAAGTACCGGACCCCAAGTTTTCCTCGCAGACGAAAGACAAACTCGTTTCGTCCGAGGTGCGCCCGGTCGTGGAAAGCCTTGTCAATGAAGCGCTCTCCACCTGGCTGGAAGAACACCCTTCCGACGCGAGAATCCTCGTCGGCAAGGTGGTGGAAGCGGCGGTCGCCCGCGAAGCCGCCCGCAAGGCGCGCGAGCTGACGCGCCGCAAGGGCGCACTCGATATCGCCTCTCTGCCTGGCAAGCTTGCCGACTGCTCCGAGCGCGATCCGGCGAAATCCGAACTCTTCCTCGTCGAGGGTGACTCCGCTGGCGGTTCGGCCAAGCAGGGCCGCTCGCGCGAGACGCAGGCGATCCTGCCGCTGCGTGGCAAGATCCTCAATGTCGAACGCGCCCGCTTCGACAAGATGTTGTCCAGCCAGGAAATCGGCACGCTGATCACCGCGCTTGGTACGTCCATCGGCAAGGATGAGTTCAACGCCGACAAGCTGCGTTACCACAAGATCATCATCATGACGGATGCTGACGTCGACGGCGCCCACATCCGTACCCTGCTTTTGACCTTCTTCTTCCGCCAGATGCCGGAGCTAATCGAG
The DNA here is from genome assembly GCA_003241215.1 of Agrobacterium fabrum. Lineage (GTDB taxonomy): Bacteria > Pseudomonadota > Alphaproteobacteria > Rhizobiales > Rhizobiaceae > Agrobacterium > Agrobacterium fabrum_A. Next base: position 7,380 of record QFOL01000298.1, on the reverse strand, counting down.
CGCGGCCATCTCTATATCGCCCAGCCGCCGCTTTATAAGGTCACACGTGGCAAATCCGTGCAGTACCTCAAGGATGAAAAGGCGCTGGAAGAATACCTGATCTCCATGGGTATCGAGGAAGCGTCGCTGACGCTCGGTTCTGGCGAAGTGCGAGTCGGCGCCGATCTTCGCGAAGTCATTCTGGATGCGGTGCGCATGCGCTCGCTGATTGACGGGCTGCATTCGCGTTACAGCCGCTCGATCGTGGAACAGGCCGCCATTGCCGGCGCGCTGAACCCCGAGCTTTCGGCCGATGCCGCCCGCGCCGAGGAAACCGTTGCCGAAGTGGCCCGGCGTCTCGACATGATTGCGGAAGAAACCGAACGCGGCTGGTCCGGAACGGTGCTGCAGGATGGCGGCTTGCGCTTCGAGCGCATGGTGCGCGGCGTCAAGGAAGTCTCGACCCTGGATATGGGCCTTCTCGGTTCGGCCGATGCCCGCCATATCGATCAGCTCGCAGCCCGCACCCGCGATATCTACGCCACGCCGCCGGTGCTGCAACGCAAGGATGGCACGATGGAACTCGCCGGTCCGCGCGCGCTTCTGGATGCGATTTTCGCCGCCGGCCGCAAGGGTCTGTCGATGCAGCGTTATAAGGGCCTTGGCGAAATGAATGCCGAACAGCTGTGGGAAACCACGCTCGACGCCAATGTCCGCTCCCTGCTTCAGGTAAGAGTGAGCGATGCGACCGATGCCGATGGCCTGTTTGCCCGCCTGATGGGTGACGAAGTGGAACCACGCCGCGACTTCATTCAGGAAAATGCGCTGAGTGTCGCCAACCTCGACATTTAATCTTGTGAAGCACTTCACGTAACGATTCACGTGAAACGAAACTTTAACAAAAGGCCCGGCGGTCGATATCCCGCCGGGCCTTTTGTTATACGCGGATGGTTGGATGTCAGTCGGCCTTGCCTGTAAAGCGTCCTTCAAAAGCCACCTCGGAAAGAGGCAGCCGCTTGCTCGGCACTTCCCGCTCCGCCAGATCATCAGGCAAAATGGACTTGTCGGTCAGCGTACCGATGGCGATCCCGGCTTCCACCCTGTAACCCTCCGGAATATCCAGCGCTTCGACAATCCTGTCTTTCAGGATGCCGGCCATGCCATGGGCATGATAGCCGAGCAGATGCGCCTGCATGGCGAGTGAAAACCAGGCTGCGCCTGCATCGAACGAATGGGTGGCGGAGGGCCTTTTCTCACCTTCGCGCGAAATATTGTAGCTTCGTGAAACGACGAAGAGCAGCACCGATGCGTTTCTTGCCCAGCGCTGGTTTCCTTCCATCAACAGTTCGATGAAGAGCGGCCAGTCTTTGCTCTCCCTGTGCGCATAGACAAACCGCCATGGCTGATAGTTGGATGCGGAGGGCGCCCAGTGCGCCGCATCCAGAATGGTCAGCAGATGCTCTTGAGACATGGCGCTGCCGTCGAAGGCTCGGGGAGACCAGCGATCAAGGAAAAGCGGATCGACGGGATATTCGGATTGCCGGTTATTGCTGTTCGTCACGAGGGTCACGTCCTTTTGGTTGCCGGGAAGGAAAAGGTATTTTTCGAAACTTGGCGTCGTCAAGGGGTGACAAGTATGAATGCATCGTTCATATATGCATCACCTTGTCAGACAACCGGGAGAGAGTTCCATGAAATTGATGCGCGTTGGCCAGCCTGGCCAGGAAAAGCCTGCGATCCTCGACGCGGAAGGAAAAGTCCGCGATTTGTCCGCCCATGTGAAAGACATTGGCGGCGACGCCATTTCTCCCGAGGGTCTCAAGAAGATCGCCGCAATCGACCTTGCCACCCTTCCGGTGCTGAACGAAGAGCGCATCGGCGCCTGCGTTGCGGGAACCGGAAAATTCATCTGCATTGGCCTCAATTTCTCCGACCACGCCGCCGAAACGGGCGCCACCGTACCGCCGGAACCGGTGATTTTCATGAAGGCGACCTCGGCCATCGTCGGTCCGAACGACAACGTCACCATTCCGCGCGGCTCCGAAAAGACCGACTGGGAAGTCGAACTCGGTGTCGTCATTGGCAAGACCGCGAAATACGTCTCGGAGGCCGATGCTCTCGATTACGTCGCGGGTTATTGCGTTTCGCACGACGTTTCCGAGCGTGCCTTCCAGACGGAGCGTGCAGGCCAGTGGACCAAGGGCAAGTCCTGCGACACCTTCGGTCCCATCGGCCCATGGCTGGTGACGAAGGATGAAATCACCGATCCGCAAAACCTTGGCATGTGGCTGAAGGTGAACGGCCAGACCATGCAGGACGGCTCCAGCAAGACCATGGTTTACGGCGTCGCCCACGTTGTCTCCTATCTCAGCCAGTTCATGTCGCTGCATCCCGGCGATGTCATTTCCACCGGCACGCCTCCGGGCGTCGGCATGGGCCTGAAGCCGCCGCGCTACCTGAAGGCTGGGGATGTCGTGGAACTCGGTATCGAGGGCCTCGGTTCCCAGAAGCAGACTTTCGTCGCCGATATCTGATCGCCACGGCGTTCAACGGAAAGTGAGGCGCCGGCGGTTTCCCGCCGGCGCCTTCGATTTTGTGCACCTGCGAAAAGCTGCTATGGTTGAAAAAACGATTTTGTGCACCTGCGAAAAGCTGCTATGGTTGAAAAAAAGAGCGTGATCGCGAGGGAGGCGTCATCAGTGTTCTACCACCTCTATGAAATGAACCACGCGGCCATGGCGCCGCTGCGCGCCGGTGCCGACATGATGCGCCAGGCCTGCAACAATCCGCTCAATCCGCTTTCCAGCACGGCATTTGGAAGAAGCCTCGATGCCGGTTTTGAGGTCTTTGAGCGCATGACGCGCCGTTACGCAAAACCGGAATTCGCTCTCGAAAATACGATTGTCGATGGCCAGACCGTCAATGTTGTCGAAGAGACCGTGTGGTCGCGCCCGTTCTGCAATCTGCTTCATTTCAAGAAGGAACTTGATCCAGCCCGCCAGTCCGATCCGAAGGTGCTGCTGGTGGCGCCGATGTCCGGCCACTACGCCACCCTGTTACGTGGGACGGTGGAGGCCCTGCTGCCTTCGGCGGATATTTACATCACCGATTGGGCCGATGCCCGAACGGTGCCGGTGAGTGAGGGCACCTTCGATCTCGACGATTACATCAGCTATGTCATCGAGATGCTGCGCGCGATCGGACCAGGGACGCATGTGGTCGCCGTCTGTCAGCCATCCGTGCCGGTACTGGCCGCCGTCTCGTTAATGGAGGCGGATGAGGACAAATTCGCGCCGGCATCCATGACGCTGATGGGCGGTCCGATCGACACGCGCATCAACCCCACTGCCGTCAACGGTCTCGCCAAGGCCAAGCCGATAGAGTGGTTCCGCGATAATGTCGTCATGCAGGTGCCGTGGCCGCAGCCCGCTTTTGGCCGCAATGTCTATCCCGGTTTCCTGCAGCTGTCCGGTTTCATGTCGATGAACCTCGACAAGCACATGACGGCGCATAAGGATTTTTACCTCAACCTCGTCAAGAATGACGGCGATTCCGCTGAAAAGCACCGCGAATTTTACGATGAATATCTGGCCGTCATGGATCTGACGGCGGAGTTCTATCTGCAGACGGTGGAAACGGTCTTCATCGACCATGCGCTTCCGAAAGGGAACATGCTGCACCGGGGCAGGGCGGTCGATCCCGCGGCCATTCGCAAAGTCGCATTGTTTACGGTGGAAGGGGAGAATGACGATATTTCCGGGGTCGGCCAGACAAGGGCGGCCCATGATCTCTGCCAGAACATCCCTGAAGGCAAGCGCGCCCATTACATGCAGCCGGATGTCGGCCACTATGGCGTCTTCAACGGTTCGCGCTTTCGCAAGGAAATCGTGCCCCGCATGCTGGATTTCATCGGCAAGCACCAGACCGCCTAGGGCGTGGCGACAGGCGGCGCAGTGCATTTGCATGGTCAAGCGACGCACGAATCGGCTAAGAAGGGTTCATGTTTTCGCTGCTCAGAAAATCCCTGAAGTCACCGGCGCCAAAGAAGGTCGCGCCGAGCCAGCGCACCGTGACGGTGGCGGGCCGGCAGGTGCCGATCACGGTCAGGGAAAATCCGCGCGCCACGCGCATTACGCTCCGCATAGAACCTGGCGGCCGGGCGCTGAAGCTGACGATCCCAATGGGCCTGCATCACCGCCAGGTCGATGATTTTCTCGAGAGGCATCAGGGCTGGCTGGAAGGCAAGCTTCTGAAATTCAGCCCCGATGACGGTTTGCGTCCGGGAGCGACAATCGATATTCGCGGCATATCCCACCGTATCGACCATACGGGCAGCTTGCGGGGCCTCACCCATGCTTCCACGGATGCGGATGGTACGGCCATTCTGAAGGTCAGCGGCGCGCCGGAACATCTGCGACGGCGGATAGCGACCTTTCTGAAAAAGGAAGCGAAGGCCGATCTGGAACGGCTGGTCGCCATTCATGCGCACGCCGCCGGCCGGCCGGTGCGCTCCATCAGCATGAAGGATACACGTAGCCGCTGGGGCTCCTGCTCCCACGGTGGAAATCTGAGTTTCTCGTGGCGCATCGTCATGGCTCCGGAAAAGGTTATCGATTATCTTGCCGCCCATGAGGTTGCCCATCTCAAGGAAATGAACCACGGCCCGAAATTCTGGGCCCTGTGCGAAAAGCTGTGTCCGCACACACAGGAAGCCAAGGACTGGCTGAAACGCCACGGCTCCAGACTTCACGCCATCGATTTCGATTGAAACCGGTAACGCGGATCGCCATCTGGATTCACGTGAAACATTCCATCGGGAATGCATGCGATTTGGCTCGACTCTTGTCGCATTTCATGTCAGGTCGCGGGTATGAAACCGGATATCAAGATTTGCGGATTGAAGACACCGGAAGCGCTCGAGCGCGCCGTCAGGCGCGGCGCGTCCCATGTCGGTTTTATTTTCTTTGAGAAAAGCCCGCGCAACATCGAGCCAGATATTGCCGGCAGGCTGGCGGAAGGCGCCCGTGGCGCCGCCAAAGTGGTTGCCGTTACCGTCAATGCCGATAATGATTATCTCGATGAAATTGTCGATCTCGTAAAGCCTGATATCCTGCAGCTGCATGGCAATGAAAGCCCGGAACGGCTGCTGAACATCAAGGCGCTTTACGGTCTTCCTGTCATGAAGGCGATTTCCATTCGCGATGCCGCTGATCTTGCCAAAATCGACCCTTATATTGGAATAGCCGACCGTTTTCTGCTGGATGCCAAGGCGCCCGCCGGTTCCGAGCTGCCGGGCGGCAACGGCGTCTCCTTCGACTGGACCATCCTGCGATCACTTGACGGAAGTGTGGATTACATGCTTTCCGGGGGATTGAACAAGGACAATGTCGCCGAGGCGCTGGCGGAGACCAGGGCAAGCGGACTAGATTTATCGTCCGGTGTGGAAAGCGCGCCGGGCGTCAAGGATCTGTCCATGATCGACGCATTTTTCGATGTGGTGAATGATTGGTCGAAAGGCCCAAAGGGAGCTTGAAGTGAACGACGCGCCAACACCCAATTCTTTTCGCGCTGGTCCCGATGAGGACGGCCGTTTCGGCATTTACGGAGGTCGCTTCGTTGCCGAAACGCTGATGCCGCTCATTCTGGATTTGCAGGCGGAATGGGACAAGGCCAAGACCGATCCCGCGTTTCAGGCGGAACTCAAGCACCTCGGCGCACACTATACCGGCCGCCCGAGCCCGCTTTATTTTGCGGAACGCCTGACGGCGGAACTTGGCGGCGCGAAAATCTATTTCAAGCGCGAAGAGCTGAACCACACCGGCTCGCACAAGATCAACAATTGCCTTGGCCAGATCCTGCTTGCCAAGCGCATGGGCAAGACCCGCATCATCGCCGAAACCGGTGCCGGCCAGCACGGCGTTGCCTCCGCTACCGTGGCCGCGCGCTTTGGCCTGCCCTGCGTCGTTTATATGGGCGCGACGGACGTTGCCCGTCAGGCCCCGAATGTTTTCCGCATGAAGCTCCTTGGCGCTGAAGTGAAGCCGGTCACGGCTGGCCACGGCACCCTGAAGGACGCCATGAACGAAGCCCTGCGCGACTGGGTTACCAATGTCGAGGATACCTATTACCTGATCGGCACCGCGGCCGGCCCGCATCCCTATCCGGAAATGGTCCGCGATTTCCAGGCCGTTATCGGCGAGGAGGCCAAGGCGCAGATGCTGGAGGCGGAAGGCCGCCTGCCGGATCTGGTCGTCGCGGCCGTCGGCGGTGGTTCGAATGCTATCGGCATCTTCCATCCTTTCCTCGATGACAAGAATGTCCGCATCGTCGGCGTCGAAGCCGGTGGCAAGGGTCTTTCGGGCGACGAGCATTGCGCTTCCATCACCGCCGGTTCGCCGGGCGTGCTGCATGGCAACCGCACCTATCTGCTGCAGGATGAGGACGGCCAGATCAAGGAAGGCCATTCCATCTCCGCGGGCCTCGATTATCCCGGCATCGGCCCTGAACATTCCTGGCTGAACGATATCGGCCGTGTGGAATACGTACCGATCATGGACCATGAGGCGCTGGACGCCTTCCAGATGCTGACCCGCCTCGAAGGCATCATTCCGGCTCTGGAGCCGAGCCACGCCCTGGCCGAGGTCATCAAGCGCGCGCCGAAGATGGGCAAGGATGAAATCATCCTGATGAACCTCTCCGGCCGTGGCGACAAGGATGTCCACACCGTCAGCAAGTTCCTTGGAATGGATGTATAAGATCATGACTGCACGTATGGACAAGCGCTTTGCCGATCTGCGCGCTGAAAATCGCCCGGCCCTGATTACCTATTTCATGGGCGGCGATCCGGATTTCCAAACCTCGCTCGGCATCATGAAGGCGCTGCCGGAAGCGGGCGCTGATGTTATCGAGCTCGGCATGCCCTTTTCTGACCCGATGGCGGATGGCCCGGCCATTCAGCTGGCCGGCCAGCGCGCGCTGAAGGGCGGCCAGACGCTGAAAACCACGCTCGATCTTGCTCGCGAGTTCCGCAAGGGAGATGACGCGACGCCGATCGTGATGATGGGCTATTACAATCCTATCTACATCTACGGCGTCGAAAAATTTCTGGACGACGCAATCGCGGCCGGCATCGATGGTCTGATCGTTGTCGATCTGCCGCCTGAAATGGACGATGAACTCTGCATCCCGGCACTTGCGCGCGGCATCAACTTCATCCGTCTCGCCACGCCGACGACGGATGGCAAGCGCCTGCCTGCCGTCCTTAAAAATACCTCAGGTTTCGTTTATTACGTCTCGATGAACGGTATCACCGGTTCAGCGCTTCCCGATCCGTCGTTGATCTCGGGCGCTGTCGGTCGTATCAAGGCGCATACGGAACTGCCGGTCTGTGTCGGTTTCGGT
>QFOL01000297.1 GCA_003241215.1 Agrobacterium fabrum | reverse complement strand
GCCCAGCCTTCGCACATGCGCATGATCATCTCGTTCGGCTCGCGGCGAATGAGGGCGACGGCCTTTTCGCCAGCGACCTTGCGCAGCGCTTCGATCTGCTCGCCGACGGTGGCGCTGAGGCCTGGCATCGACAGGTTGCGGCGCGGGCCGACCTTTTCGACGTCGATCGTTGCGCCATGGATCAGGAAACCGACAGCGGAACGCGGCGAGGCATGCCAGTGGCGAATGCTTTCCGGCACCGGCAGAACCGCTTCCTGGCCGACCAGCGGCTCGCGCAGGATATTGGAGAAGAAGCCGGAAGCGGCCGCATTCGGCTTGCCGGGGCGAATGCAGATGGTCGGCAGACGAATGCCGATACCGTCAAAGAAACCGCGACGGCTGTAATCGGACAGCAGCAATTCGCAGATCGCCTTCTGCGTGCCGTAGCTGGTCAAAGGCGTGGTGTGGAATTCATCGGGGATCGGATAGGGAAGCGGCGCGCCGAAGACGGCGATAGACGAAGTGAAGACCACGCGCGGCTTGTAACCATCCTTGCCGTTGGCGATGCGGATGGCGTCGAAGAGATAACGTGTGCCGTCGAGATTGATGCGGTAGCCCTTGTCGAAATCGAGCTCGGCTTCGCCGGAGACGATGGCGGCGAGATGGAAGATGACATCCGGACGGGCGTCCACCAGCTTTTCGGCTTCGCCCGGCGCGGACAGATCTGCCGCCCGCGCATCGACGGCACCGGAAAAACCGGCAGGCGCTTCGGGCTGAAACACGTCGATCAGCGTGAATTTCTCGACCGGCTTGCCGCCGAGCGCACCGTCCTTGACGAGACGCTGCGTCAGCTTGCGGCCAACCATGCCTGCGGCGCCGATGATTGCGATATGCATGTCTTCCTCCTCTTTGTCCCGGTCATTCTCCCGAGACCGAAAAAACCTCATCGGCCAGCCGACCGATAAATTAGCTTGTAAGGTTGTCTGATAACCTTATATGATCGGATTGAAAATAGTATTTTTTCACAAACCGGTAAAAGCAAGGGCAAAAGACCTTGCCCGGGCACTTTTGGGCGGATTGGACGGAGAGGGTGGAATGACGATCGTGAGCGAACACGATATCGAGGAATTGCGGTTCTCGCTGAAAAACAGGCTAGGCGAGGCTCTGCTGCTGACATCGCAGGAAGACATGCTGCGCTATTGCCGCGACTGGCATGGCGACGTCACCAGTTCCGCCGTGGCCGTTATTCGCCCCCGTTCGACCAAGGAAGTCTCCGACACGGTGTGCGCCTGCGCTGAACTCGGACTCGCCATCATTCCCCAGGGCGGCAACACCGGGCTGGTGCTCGGCGGCATTCCCGATGCCCCCAAGCATCAGGTCGTGCTGAGCCTGGAACGCATGAACGCCATCCGCACCATAGACGACGACGATTTTTCCGCTGTCGTGGAAGCCGGATGCATTCTCTCGGAATTCAAGGATGCGGTTCAGGACAAGGGCATGTTCTTCCCGCTGTCGCTTGGCGCACAGGGCAGCTGCCGCATCGGCGGCAATGTCTCCACCAATGCCGGCGGCATCAATGTCCTGCGCTACGGCATGACCCGCGAACTGGTGCTGGGTCTCGAAGTGGTATTGCCTGACGGCACCATCTGGAACGGGCTGTCAACGCTACGCAAGGACAATCGCGGCATCGATCTGAAGCAGCTTTTCATCGGCGCGGAAGGAACGCTCGGCATCATCACGGCCGTTGCCGTCAAACTTTACCCCAATCCAGAACACATCGAAACGGCGCTGCTCGGCCTCAATTCGCTTGACGATGCCATCAAGCTTTATCGCCGCGCCCGCCGCGAATGCTGCGACTTGATGTCTGCCTTCGAATTCATGCCGCCGGTCGCCTTCACTCTGGCGATCGAAGCAATTCCGGACCTGAAAATGCCAATTGCCGGCGATTATCCGGCCTATGTGCTGATGGAAATATCAGGCTCGGGCCTGGTGGACACGGCCGACCTGATGGGACGTTTCCTCGAGGGCGTCATGGAAGATGGCCTGGTGCTGGATGGTGTCATCGCCTCCTCACGTGCCCAGGCGCAATCGCTCTGGCTGTTCCGTGAGGGCATGAACGAGGGCCAGGCGCTGCGCGGCAGCCACATGCGCACCGATATTTCCGTGCCGCTCTCCAAACTCGCGGCTTTCGTTGCCGAGGCCGAGGCAGAACTTTCGGAAAAGCTGCCGGAATGCCTCGCAGTGTCCTACGGCCATGTGGGAGACGGCAATGTCCACCTCAACGTGCTGCCGCCGAATGGCGCAACGCCGGAAGAGCGCGAGGCGTTCATCTACAAGTCGAAGACACTCGTCAACGAGGTCCTCGACCGTTACGTCGGCAGCATCAGCGCCGAACACGGCATCGGCCGCCTGAAGCGCTCCGATTTCGAGAGCCGGCTATCTGATGTGCAGCGCCGGATGATCGCAGGCCTGAAAAACGCCTTCGATCCCGATCTGCGGATGAATCCCGGTTGCCAGATAAGCCTGCAACCGGATAGCTAATCGAGAAATGGCAAAGGCGGCCGCAGACGCCGCCTTTGAAAACCCCGCTGGCGGCGAAGGAGGAAGTCGCTGCCGCGGGAAAAACGAACCAATCGTTTCTATGGCACGGGAGCAACCATGACGCTGGAGTTCAATCAGATACATCGCAACGACCATCTGCCCGGCCGGATCGCCGCGGAGATCGCCCGCGAGATCAATGATTCGAAACTCGGACCGGGCGACAGGCTGCCGACGGAACATGTTCTGGCGAAAACCTTCGGCGTCAGCCGCTCGGTCATTCGCGAGGCGATCGCGCAATTGCGCAACGAGGGCTTTGTCGAAACGCGCCAGGGCGTCGGCGCATTCGTCACCGATCCCCGGCAGAGACTATCCATCCGCATCGAAAGGTCCCGCCTGAACGACCCGGAAAATTTCCGCGACCTCTTCCAGCTTCGCATGCCGCTGGAAATCGAGGCAGCGGGGCTGGCGGCACTGCACCGCAGCCCGCAGCAGCTGGCGCGGCTGGCGGCAGCGCTGGAAAAGATGAAAACCGCCGATGATTGGTCGACGGAGGGCGTCGCCGCCGATCTCGACTTTCACCGCATTCTGGCGGAAGCGACCGAGAACGAATATTTTCTGATGTTCCTCGGCTTCATTGCCGAACGCATCAGCTCCGCCATCAACATCGCCTTCTCGCGCGCCGTTTTCGGGGAAATTCTCGAGGTGACGATCGCCGAACATGTCGCTATCTACGAGGCGGTCGAGAAGGCCGATGCAACCGCCGCCAAGAACGCCATGCGCAAGCACCTGATCGGCGCAGCAAGTCGGGTCAATCTCGATCTGGATATATTCTAGGCGGCGAATAGGCGCAGCCGGCAAAGCTATAGGACAGGTTTACGGCTTTCCGGGGATTGAGACGCGAAAGACGATAATTTTGTCGGCAAGGCCGCTAGACTCGTAGCAAAAGTCATACTAAGAAGGATAGGATTAGGTTGTCAGACATCCAGACAATAAGACCGCAGGAGGCGGCCTGTCGGAGGCTGAAGGGGAGGACATACATGACCGGCGCAACGTCTATCGACGCTACTGCAATTTTGCCTGAAGATTATGAAAACGCCCTGCTGGTCGGCCGTGTCTGGTCGAAAAGCGAAGGCGGTCCCTGCCCGGTCCTGCTCAAGGATGGCGTGCTCTACGACCTCACCTCCATTGCACCCACCATGTCGGAGCTTCTGGAAAAGGCGGATCTGGTGGAACGGCTTGCCGATACCGGCACATTCGTGGCGCTCGGCGCCCTCGATGCCTTCCTCGATGGCTCCGCCGGTGAGCTTCTGGCCCCCAACGATATTCAGGCTGTCAAGGCCGCAGGCGTCACCTTCGCCGACAGCATGCTGGAACGCGTGATCGAGGAGCAGGCCAAGGGCGACCCGCTGCGTGCGCAGGAAATTCGCGGAAGGCTGGCGCCGGTTCTCGGCGACAACCTCAAGGGACTTGAGGCCGGATCCGAAAAAGCCGCCGAAGTGAAAAAACTGCTCCAGGAGATGGGTCTCTGGTCGCAATATCTGGAAGTGGGTATTGGCCCTGACGCGGAGATATTCTCCAAGGCGCAGGCCATGGCCTCGGTCGGCTGCGGCGCACTGATCGGCGTTCACCCGAAATCGCAGTGGAACAACCCGGAGCCGGAAGTAGTGCTGGCCATTACCTCCGACGGCCGCATCATCGGCGCGACGCTCGGTAACGACGTCAACCTGCGCGATTTCGAGGGTCGTTCCGCCCTGCTGCTCAGCAAGGCCAAGGATAACAATGCCTCCTGCGCGATCGGTCCCTTCATCCGCCTGTTCGACGGCAACTTCACCATCGAAGACGTGAAGAAGTCGCAGATTTCGCTTCTGGTCGAAGGCGAAGACGGCTTCACCATGACGGGCGTCAGCCCCATGGAAGCGATCAGCCGCACACCGGAAAACCTCGCTTCGCAGCTTTTGAACCGCAACCATCAATATCCTGACGGTGCAGTCTTTTTCCTTGGCACGATGTTCGCGCCGGTAAAGGACCGCCATGGCCCAGGCCTCGGTTTCACCCATTCAAAGGGTGACCGTGTCGAAATCTCCACGCCCAAGCTCGGCAAGCTGATCAACTGGGTCACCACGACCGACGAATGCCCGGAATGGACATTCGGCACCGCGGCCCTTATGCGCAACCTGGCGAAACGAGGGCTGCTCTAGATATTTCTTCGGGAGGGGAAAATGCAAAAGACCATCAATCTTTTTTACCGGATTCTCGAAATCATT
>QFOL01000296.1 GCA_003241215.1 Agrobacterium fabrum | reverse complement strand
ACGGCATAGTTGGTCTGTTTGGTCAAGCGCATGCTGGTCTCCTAACTCTCAATGTGGAGTTATATAGTCTCTTTTTCAGTTTAGAACAATTCCAGAAACTGAAAAAACTGGCACCCATCCGATATTTCTCGAACAGCCTTGTTGACCGTTCTGAGGATTCATGAACAAACAAGTCAAGAATCGGAATGTAATGGAGGCATTCATAATGGCAAGCTTGAAATCATGCTTTTCCGCTGCCGTTTTTTCAGGGCTGACGATCCTTGTCGCTGCGCCCGTCGCTCTGGCAGAGGGGGAGGTTAACGTCTATTCCTATCGCCAGCCTGAATTGATCCAGCCGCTGCTCGATGCCTTCACCAAGGAAACCGGGATTGAGACAAACGTGCTTTTTCTCGACAAGGGGCTGGTGGAACGCATCCAGGCCGAGGGCGTCAATTCGCCGGCCGATGTGCTGCTGACGGTCGATATCGCCCGTCTCGTCGAGGCGAAGGAGGGTAAGGTTACCCAGCCGGTCCTCAACGATCCCGTCATCGAAAAGGATATTCCCGCCAATCTGCGTGATCCCGAGGGCGAATGGTTCGGTCTCACCACGCGCGGCCGGGTGGTCTATGCGTCGAAGGAGCGGGTGACCCAGAAGGACATCACCTATGAGGAGCTTGCCGATCCGAAATGGAAGGGCAAGATCTGCATTCGCGATGGCCAGCATTCTTATAATATCGCGCTGATCGCCTCGATGATCGCCCATCACGGCGTCGATTATACCCGCACATGGCTGACCGGCCTGAAGAACAATCTCGCCCGCAAGCCTGACGGAACCGACCGCAGCCAGGCGAAATCGATCTTTTCCGGTGAATGCGATATCGCGCTCGGCAACACCTATTATGTCGGCCTGATGCTGACCAATGATCGCGAGCCGGAAGAAAAGGAATGGGCCGGATCCGTGCGGGTGATCTTCCCCAATGCGGGCGATCGCGGCACACATGTGAATATTTCCGGCATGGCCCTGACGAAATACGCGCCCAACAAGGATAATGCTCTGAAGCTGATGGAATTCCTGGCCTCGCGCGAGGCGCAGGAAATCTACGCCAAGCAGGTCTTCGAATATCCGGTGCTGCCCGGTGCAGAGCCATCCGATGTGGTGAAGGGCTTCGGCCCCATCAATCCGGACAAGTTGCCGCTGACGGATATCGCCGCCCATCGCAAGCAGGCATCCGAACTGGTGGACGAAGTGGGTTTCAACGACGGCCCGACCAACTGACAGCGTTTTTTTGATGCCGGCGGGTCAGTTACCCGCCGGCTTCTTGTCCAGTGCAGCGTTGTAGTCGAGGATAGCCTTGCGCCTTTCCGGCGTTCCGGGATGGGTGGAGACAATGCTGGTGCCGCCCTTGTCGCCCAGTTTCTCTTCCAGCAGCGCAAAGAACCGTTCGATGGCGGTGGGGTCGAGCCCAGCCTTGCGCATCAGTTCGACGGAGCGCTGGTCCGCCTGCCGCTCGGCCTCGCGCGAATGCGAAAGCGCCAGAAGACCGCCGCCCTGGGTGAGAATATCTTCCATCGCCGAACCGACATCGCCGGCAATCAGCATGACGAGACCGGCAACCCCGGCGGCGCGGTAAAGCTGCCGCAGGCTGTGTTCATATTCCACATGGCCGATTTCATGGGCAAGAACCCCGGTGATCATCTGCCTGTCGTCACCGGCCAGTTCCACCAGTTCGTCCGTCAGTACCAGCGTACCGTCCGGAAGCGCAAAGGCGTTGGGGCCGATATAACCGCCCTTGCGGAAATTCAACTTGTAGTCCTCGGGCGAACCTTCCGCATGGGCGGCAATCCGGGCAAATTCGGCGCGGATAGCGTCCTGCTCTTCCTGCGGTAACTCGCTTGGAGAAAAAACCGCCTGGTCGAAGGCCTGCATGGTGCTGGCCGACATGACCTGCGGAACGATGGGCGGGGTTACGGCGACCGCCAGTTCCACCAGCGCCGGAAGCGCCAGCTTGTAGGTGCCGTAAGCCAGAAAAACGGCTGCGGCGGCGATGCCGATCAGCCGCGGGCGGAACTGTTCGAGCCAGTGCACGAGGCCGGCACGTTTGGTGATGTGCTGGCCAAGCAGCCGGTCCACGCCGTCATTGTCACGGGTTTCGAACAGCGACCCGTCGGGAAAATGCAACTCCCGGGGGATGGCGGCGACCCGATGGCTGATCTCTACCGTTTTTATCTCGGCCTGGGTTCTGACGTGATTGTCCTTCGCGTCGAGCACGAGAAGAACCGTGCCGCCAAGCTTCAGCCTGGCGGCGCTGGAAAGGTTGGAGCGAGCGGCATGCCACTCGCCCGCAACGGTTTCGCCGGTATCAGAAACCAAATTCGAAACCTTCCATATCCATATATTCGGCGCTGACGGCGGCGCCAGTTGCTTCCATCGAGGAGAGCACCTCGCCGACATCGCCATTGAAACGGATTGCTGTGCGTTCAACGGTATAACGCGCCTCGCGCACCGCCGCCCATGGCCGCATCAGGCCAAGCGTGAAGACGGTGACGATGAGGTTGGAGATGACTATCCAGAGATAGCGTCCGCGATGAAGGTCGCTGTGCAGGTCGTGCTTTCCGTCCAGCAGCATGGAGGAAATGACGACGTTGCGAACGCCGGTGCGATAGACGACACCGGCAAGACCATAGACGAGAAATGCACCGAAAAGGCCGACATAGATGGAGGCCAGCGCCGTGGCCATGGCTGCCGTCTCATCTTCGAGCATCGCGCTATTGGCCGCAAAGGCAGCAATGCCGAAAAATCCGACCACGATGCCGCCGATCACCACCATGACCGCGGGAATGATCCAGACCCGGTAGAGTTTCCCGATTTTGGGATCGGCGCTGAAGGGCCGGTCGCCGTAACGCAGATTGCTGAAAATATACCGGTTCGCCCAGCGGCTGGACAGCGGCGCCAGAATACCCAAGGAGAAGAATGCAACGAGGCTGCCGAGCAGGATGGAGACAAAAGCTCCCCATGCCGTGCCGACAAAATCAAAACGCACATTGCGATAGCTCGTCACCCGCGCATTGAAACGAATGCTGCGCGTGATCAGCCATGGAAAGAAGATCATCAGCAGGATTGCCGGCACAAAAACCAGGAATGGATGGATGAGGCCGACGAGCTGCGAGACGACGATGAAGGCAAAGGCGATCAGCCGGCCCTTGAAAATTTGCCCGCCGGTGGCGTGATAACCGAAGGCGCGACCGGCCAGAACGGTGTTGCCGTTGAAATAACGCTTGCGGCGCACCTTTGCCCAGGCGGAATAGATGCCGATGGTGATGATCGTCAGCAGAATATTGACGATCCAGATTCCGAAATATTCCTTGGCATTTCCGCTGAACGAGCCGCGTTCAAGCGCGCGCTGATCCGCACTCACTGAGATATCACTCATAATAGTTCCTCATGACATGCCCCTCTCCGGGCAGATTGAGTTTGCAGGCTTCCTCGTTATCGTCGGTTTGGCAGCGTCCCCACGCCGCACGGCTGTCTTACGCTATAACAGCTTTAAGTGGAAATATTTTGAAGGAAAAACTTGATTTTTTAAGTTATCTTTTAATCGAAAAAGCCCCGCCGTGAAAACAGCGAGGCTCTTTGTAATGTAGAGGGCTCTGCCCGTTTACTTCATTGTCGGCATCACGAATTCGGCGCCCGACTTGATACCCGACGGCCAGCGCGAGGTGATCGTCTTGGTCTTTGTCCAGAACTTGATCGAATCCGTCCCGTGCTGGTTGAGGTCGCCGAAGCTCGAAGCTTTCCAGCCGCCGAAGGAGTGATAGGCAAGCGGAACCGGGATCGGAACATTGACGCCGATCATGCCGATATTGACGCGGCTTGCGAAGTCGCGGGCGGCATCGCCGTCACGGGTGTAGATAGCGACGCCGTTGCCATATTCATGCTTCATCGGCAGTTCCAGCGCGTCTTCGTAGTTCTTGGCGCGAACGACGGAGAGAACGGGTCCGAAGATTTCCGTCTTGTAGATGTCCATGTCAGGGGTCACGTGGTCGAACAGGCAGCCGCCGACGAAATAGCCGTCTTCATAGCCCTGCAGCTTGAAGTCGCGGCCATCGACCAGAAGCTTCGCACCCTGTGCGACGCCGCTGTCGATCAGGCCCTTGACGCGCGTCTGCGCTTCCTTGGTGACGAGCGGACCCATATCGGCCTTGTCGTCGGTATAGGGGCCGATTCTCAGGCTTTCGATCTGCGGAATGAGCTTTTCGACGAGGCGGTTTGCCGTCTCCTCACCAACCGGAACCGCAACGGAAACGGCCATGCAGCGCTCGCCGGCCGAGCCATAACCCGCACCCATCAATGCGTTCACGGCCTGGTCGAGATCGGCGTCGGGCATGATGATCATGTGGTTCTTCGCGCCGCCGAAGCACTGCGCGCGCTTGCCGTTCATGGCGGCTGTGCCGTAGACGTAGCGGGCGATCGGCGTCGAGCCGACGAAGGAGACCGCGCCGATATCGGGATCGGTCAGGATGGCGTCGACTGCGCCCTTGTCACCGTTGACGACGTTCAGGATGCCGGCCGGAAGACCGGCTTCGATCATCAGTTCGGCAAGACGGATCGGCAGCGATGGGTCGCGCTCGGAAGGCTTGAGGATGAAGGCGTTGCCGCAGGCAATTGCCGGCGCAAACATCCACATCGGGATCATGCCGGGGAAGTTGAACGGGGTGATACCCGCGCCGATGCCGACCGGCTGGCGGATCGAATACATGTCGATGGCCGGGCCTGCGCCTTCGGTGAACTCACCCTTCTGCAGATGCGGAATGCCGCAGACG
>QFOL01000034.1 GCA_003241215.1 Agrobacterium fabrum | reverse complement strand
CGATGCTTATGTATTTGCGCGGGAAGTGGGAACTGTCGAATGAAGCATGTAGGGTCTGGTGCAATGAAGGGTACGATGCGGGGGATCGCCGTTTCGTTGTTGTTGGTCGGTGCAAGTGTCGCCGTCACGGCCTGCCAGTCCGATCCGGATATCGACATTACCAAGCTCGGCGTCGAGACCGATCCGCCTGACGTTCTGTACAAGCAGGGCCTTGCCAACATGAACGCCGGCAATATGACGGAAGCCTCCCGCAAGTTCGAGGCTATCGACAAGCAGTACCCGTTCACCGAATGGGGCCAGAAGGCGCTTGTCATGCAGACCTTCATTGCCACGCGCACCAACAAGAACGATGTGGCGATCACGAACGGCAGCCGCTTCCTGCGACAATATCCGCGTTCCAAGGATGCTGCTTATGTTCAGTACATGATCGGCCTTGCCTATTCGAAGCAGATTTCCGACGTGACGCAGGACCAGCGCGCAGCACAGCGCACGGTCGAGGCGATGAACAAGGTCGTCAACGACTATCCCGATTCGGAATATGTCGCTGATGCGCAGGCCAAGATCCGTTTCGCCCGCGACCAGCTCGCCGGCCGCGAAATGCAGGTCGGCCGTTATTATCTGGAACGCAAGGAATATCTCGCCGCCGTTTCGCGCTTCCGCATCGTCGTCGAGCAGTACCAGAACACCAACCAGATCGAAGAAGCGCTGGCGCGTCTGACGGAGGCCTATTATGCGATGGGCCTGGTGGACGAAGCGCAGACAGCCGCCGCCGTTCTCGGCAACAATTATCCCGACAGCCAATGGTATGCGGATTCCTACAAGCTGCTGAAGGGTCAGGGGCTGGAACCGCGAGAAAACAAGGGGTCCTGGATTTCGCGCGCCGGCAAGAAGCTCATCGGCGCTTGAGACGGGGCATAGGCCATGCTGGTCCAGCTCTCGATCCGCGATATCGTTCTCATCGAAAGGCTCGACCTCGGTTTCGAGGCGGGCCTTTCCGTCTTGACGGGCGAGACGGGTGCGGGCAAATCCATTCTTCTCGATAGTCTCTCGCTGGCGCTCGGCGGCCGCGGCGATGGCGGCCTTGTGCGCCACGGGGAAGAGAAGGGGCAGGTCACCGCCACTTTCGAAGTCCCGAACAATCACCCGACACGGCTCCTGTTGCGCGAAAACGGTCTTGATGACGATGGCGACCTGATTTTCCGCCGGGTGCAATCCTCCGACGGTCGCACCAAGGCCTATATTAACGATCAGGCCATCAGCGTGCAGATGATGCGCCAGCTCGGGCAATTGCTGGTCGAAATCCATGGCCAGCATGATGATCGCGCGCTTGTCGATACCGATGCACACCGCACGCTGCTGGACGCCTTTGCCGGGCTGAGCGATGAGGCTCGCACCGTTCAGGGCCTATACCGCACCTGGAAGGATGCCGAGCGTGCGCTGAAGACGCACCGCGCCAAGGTGGAGGCTGCGGCGCGCGAGGCGGATTACCTTCGCTCTTCCGTCGAGGAACTGGAAACGCTCTCGCCGCGCGACGGTGAAGAAGACGAGCTGGCCGAACGTCGGGCGGTGATGCAGAAATCCGAACGCATTGCCGGCGATATCGCCGAGGCCAGCGAGTTTCTGAATGGCAATGCGTCGCCTGTGCCTGTCATCGCCTCGATGATGCGCCGTCTGGAGCGCAAGAGCCACGAAGCTCCCGGTTTGCTGGAAGACACGGTGCAATTGCTGGATGCCGCGTTGGACAGCCTTTCCAATGCACAGATGGAAGTGGAGGCGGCGCTGCGCCGCACCGAATTCGATCCGCGTGAACTGGAGCGGGTGGAAGAGCGGCTGTTTGCCCTGCGCGCCGCCGGACGCAAATATAATGTCGCCGTGCCAGACCTGCCGGCCCTTGCCGAAAAAATGGTGGCCGATCTCGCCGATCTCGATGCCGGCGAAGAAAAGCTCGGCAAGCTCGAGGCCAATCTCGGGGTGGTGAAGGCCGATTTCGACCGTGCCGCGCAATCGCTTTCCGACAAACGCCGCCACGCGGCGGATGCGCTTTCCAATGCTGTCATGGCGGAATTGCCGGCGCTGAAGCTGGAGCGGGCGCGGTTTACCGTCGAGGTGACCTCCGATGCCGAACAGGCGACGGCCGACGGCATCGACACGGTTGAATTCCACGTCCAGACCAATCCGGGCACACGACCGGGACCGATCATGAAGGTGGCTTCGGGCGGCGAATTGTCCCGCTTCCTGCTGGCGCTTAAAGTGGCGCTGGCGGATCGCGGTTCGGCGCCGACTTTGGTATTCGACGAAATCGATACGGGTGTCGGCGGCGCGGTGGCGGATGCCATTGGCCAGCGGCTGCGCCGCCTGTCGAAAACCGTGCAGGTTCTGTCCGTTACCCATGCGCCGCAGGTGGCGGCACGGGCGGCAACCCATCTTCTCATTTCCAAGGGCCCATCCGGCGACGGCAGCGAGCGTATCGCCACCCGCGTGGCGACCATGGAGCCGAAACACCGTACCGAAGAGATTGCCCGCATGCTCGCCGGTGCTTCGGTGACGGACGAGGCGAGGGCTGCGGCGGCCCGCCTGCTGGCGGCCAAGGACTGACTGCTCGCGACAATGCCGATGGAGTGCCTTTCGGCGTTGTGAGTCCAGCGGCAAAACTGTTTTTAATGTTTGTTATTTCGGCTAAAAGCGTTCGGTAATTCCGAAGAGAGGCCGTCATGTCGAAAGACCAGAAATCCGTCGAAAACCTCACCGAGCTTGAAGCCTCTTCCGAGCTTGCGTTTCTGGCAGCCGAGCTTGCGCGCCATGATGCGCTTTACCACGGCAAGGACGCGCCGGAGATTTCCGATGCGGACTATGATGCGCTGAAGCGTCGCAACGACGCCATAGAGGCGGCTTTTCCGGCGCTGGTGCGGGCCGATAGCCCGTCGAGGAAAGTCGGCTTCGCACCGCTTCCGACCTTTGCGCCCATCGTGCATGCGCGGCCGATGCTGTCGCTCGACAATACGTTTTCGGAAGAAGATCTGCGGGATTTCGTCAGTTCCGTCTATCGCTTCCTCGGGCAGCTGCCCGACGATTCCATCGCCTTCACCGCCGAGCCGAAGATTGACGGGCTTTCCATGTCGATCCGCTACGAGAACCGCAGGCTGAAGACGGCGGCGACGCGTGGTGACGGCACGACGGGCGAGAATGTCACCGCCAATATCAGGACCATCAAGGAAATCCCGGAGGAGTTGTCCGCCGATGCGCCCGATGTGGTGGAGGTGCGCGGCGAGGTCTATATGGCCAAGAGCGACTTTCTGGCGCTCAATGCCCAGATGGAGGCCGAAGGCAAGCAGACCTATGTGAACCCGCGCAACACGGCATCCGGCTCCCTGCGCCAGCTCGACGCCAATGTGACCGCGAAACGCAAGCTGCGGTTCTTCGCTTATGCCCTGGGCGAGGTTTCGAATGGCGGCCAGCCGGCGCGGATTGCCGATACGCAATATGGCATCGTCGAGAAGTTCCGGGAGTGGGGGTTTCCGGTCAATCCGCTGATGAAGCGATTCACCTCCGCCGAGCAATTGCTTGAACATTATAATGAAATCGGCGTCGCCCGGCCCGATCTCGATTATGATATCGATGGCGTGGTCTATAAGGTCGACCGGCTCGATCTGCAGGAACGGCTGGGCTTCCGCTCGCGCAGCCCGCGCTGGGCCACCGCCCATAAATTTCCGGCCGAGCAGGCCTTTACCACTGTCGAGAATATTGAAATCCAGGTGGGACGCACCGGTGCCTTGACGCCGGTGGCGCGTCTCACCCCGATCACCGTCGGCGGTGTCGTCGTCACCAATGCGACGCTACACAATGCCGATTATATCGAAGGCATCGGCAATAGCGGCGAGCGTATCCGCCCGGAAGATCACGATATCCGCATCGGCGATACGGTGATCGTGCAGCGCGCCGGCGATGTCATTCCGCAAGTGCTGGACGTGCTTCTGGAAAAGCGCCCTGCTGAAGCGGTGAAATATGCGTTTCCGGAGAAATGTCCGGTCTGCGGCAGCCATGCGGTGCGGGAGCGCAATGAAAAGACGGGCAAGCTCGATTCGGTCACGCGTTGCACGGGCGGTTTCGTCTGCCGCGCGCAAGCGGTGGAGCACCTGAAACATTTCGTCTCGCGCAATGCCTTCGACATTGAAGGGCTTGGCACCAAGCAGATCGATTTCTTCTTCGAAAGTGACGATCCGGCGCTCTCGATCAAGACCGCGCCGGACATCTTCACACTGAAGGCGCGGCAGGAAGCCTCGCAGCTGACCAAGCTCGAGAATATCGACGGCTTCGGCAAGGTCAGCGTCAGGAAGCTGTTCGACGCCATCGATGCGCGCCGCGAGATCGATCTGCACCGGCTGATCTTTGCGCTCGGCATTCGCCATGTGGGTGAGACCACGGCGAAGCTTCTGGCGCGCTCCTATGGCACCTATGAGCATTTCGAAGAGAGCATGAAAGCGGCAGCCGATCCGGCGAGCGATGCCTGGGCCGAACTGAACAGCATCGACGGTATCGGCGAGGTGGTGGCCCGTGCCATCATCGAGTTCTACAGGGAGCCGCGCAATCTCGATGTCATCGACCGGCTGATACGGGAGCTTCGCCCGAAGGAGGCCGAAAAGCCTTCCACTGACGGCAGCCCGGTGGCGGGCAAGACGGTGGTGTTTACCGGTTCGCTGGAGAAATTTACTCGCGATGAGGCCAAGGCCCGTGCAGAGAGCCTCGGAGCGAAAGTTGCCGGTTCCGTTTCTAAAAAGACCGATATTCTGGTGGCGGGGCCGGGGGCCGGTTCCAAGCTTGCCAAGGCGGCGGAGCTGGGCGTGCAGACCATGGACGAGGACGAGTGGCTGGCGCTGATCGGCGGCTGACGAGACCGTCATGGCGATGTTGCCCTCTGCCGCTAGAGCTTTGCGCCTGACACGGAGAGCGCAGCATGGATGACCGCATTGTCGTCAGCACAGAGCAGGTCCGGGCGCTGGTTGACAGCCAGTTTCCGCAATGGGCGGGGTTAAATATCCGGCCGGTGGAACTGAGCGGCTGGGACAATCGCAGCTTTCGTCTTGGCGATGAGATGCTGATCCGCATGCCAAGTGCCGCCCGGTATGTTGCGCAGGTGGAGAAGGAGCATCGGTGGCTGCCGGCGCTTGCGCCGCTGCTGCCTTTTCCGATCCCTGCGCCATTGGCGCTCGGGCAGCCGGGACAGGGTTATCCGTTCCGCTGGTCCGTCTATCGCTGGCTTGAGGGCGAACCGCTCGCCCGGTATCTGGATCGCGTTGATCTTTCAACCATCGCCATCGATGTTGCCGCGTTTTTAAGGGCATTGCACGGGGTGGATGCTTCGGATGGCCCACCCGCAGGTGCGCATAATTTCCATCGCGGCGGCTCGCTTGCGGTCTATGACGGGGAGGCGAAGACTTCGGCGGCGCGGCTTACCGATGAGGTGGATCAGGTGCTGGCCATGGAAATATGGCAGCTGGCGCTTTCCAGCCATTGGCTGGGGCAGGGCGTGTGGGTGCATGGCGATATTGCCGAGGGCAATTTGCTGGTGAAGGACGGCCGGCTTTCAGCCGTCATCGATTTCGGCAGTTGCGCCGTCGGCGATCCGTCTTCCGATCTCATCCTCGCCTGGAATGTGCTCGATGCAGAAAGCCGCGCTGTTTTTCGCCGAGTGCTGGATCTGGATGAGGCTACATGGCAGCGCGGGCGCGGCTGGGCGCTGTGGAAGGCGCTGATCGTGCTGGATGCCGAGCGCGGGCGTAACGACAAAATGGCCGAATGGTCGCGGCGGACCATTCGGGAAGTGTTCGCGGATCACCTGGGCAACTGACCGGACCTATCGAAGTCGTGCCATGCAATAGGCATCGATATATTCACCGTCTCGAAAAGCGAAGGATTTGAGGTGTCCTTCGACCTCGAAACCGAATTTGCGATAAAGCGCCAGCGCCGCTTCATTGTCGGTGAAAACGGTCAGTTCGATCCGTTTCAGGTTCAGCCAGCGATCCGCAATGGCGAGGATTTCGCCGATCATGGCGCTGCCGATTCCCCGTCCCTTATAGGCATCATGAACACCCATGCCGATGCTGCCCGCATGCGCCCGGCGGTTGGTGTGGCGCGTCAAGCCGATATCGCCGACGATCTTGCCGTCGAGGATGGCGATCAGCGCAAAGCTGTTGGCGGGCTGGGTTTCGATCCCCTTGCGAATATCCTCTGGATTGTGATGCGGCCAGCGCAATGTCCCGTAGCGATATCCGGCCATGTTATGCAGCGCCGTTATTCCCGGCGCATCCGCCGGGGTACGGGCGCGAATGCTCAGACCTTCGGGCCAGCGCGCATCGGGGTCCAGCGGTGAGGGTATATCGCATTCCGGCATGTCTGCTCTCCTTGGATATTCAGCCGAGGCAGAGCGGGAACACCGAACCCTGCCAATATGCGGCAGGGTGGTGGACGGATGGCCGGTTGATTAACGCACCGACACCGCCACGCGCCCTGCGGGGCGAATGGTCACGGTAAGATGGATGTGGGTAACAAAGCCGGTCATGGCGGCATAAGGCCAGAGGAGCCGCCGGGCGTCAAGACGGCATGGCAGGGTTCATTTCCGAAAATATCGGGGGGAAGAACGAGGTCGTTGCCTTGCAGGCCGGCCTCGTTCTTCCGGTCTTCACTGCAGCCGCTGGCGAGGCTGGCGCAATCTGGAAAGCAATCTGCCATCGATCGCGGCAAGACCGGCGGCGATCATCGCCATGCCGGCGAAATGCTTGATTTCCAGTTGCTCGCCGAGGATGAGCGAGCCGAGCAGGATGGCGCTGACCGGTATGAGGAAGGTCACGAGGGCAAGATTGGTGGCGCCGGCGCTGGCAAGGATGCGGAAGAAGATGAGATAGGCGAGCGCCGTCGACAGCAGGGCGATGCCGACAAGCGCGCCCCAGGTGCCGAGGCTCGGCATGGCAAGCGTCCATGGTTTATCGATAAGAAGGGCGGCCGGGATCAGCATCAGGGTCGAAGATGAAATCTGGCCCGTGGCGGTCATCAGCGGCGGCACGCCCATGGCCTTGAAACGGCGGCCGAATATGCCTGCGAAAGAATAGGATACGGCCGCGCCGAGAATGGCGATCTGGCCCCAGAGACCGGATGAGCCGGTGAAGGCGGCCGGGCCGATCATGGTCGCCACGCCGGCAAAGCCGATCAGCACGCCGGCGAGCTTGTTGCCGGTCATCTTCTCGTCGGCGGTGAGAAAATGGGCGACGATGACGGTGAAGAGGGGCGTGGTGGCATTGAGGATCGAGGCTAGTCCGCTGGCAATGTGGGTCTGGCCCCAGACGATCAGGCAGAAAGGGATGATGTTATTGAGCAGCCCCATGCCGAAAAACGCACGCCACACCGGCCATTCTCGCGGCAGGCGCAGGCCCATGATGCGGCAGACCATGAGAAGCGCGATTGCCGCCAGGCTGACGCGCAGCGTGACGATGGTGACGGGCGGCAGTTCCTTGACCGCGATACCGACAAAGAAGAACGATCCGCCCCAAAGAAGCGAAAGCGCGATGAGCAGCGCCCATTCACCGGTGTCCATCTGTTTCTGTATCGCCATCGTCGTCTCCCACAGCATGAATATCGACATTGTCGCAGACGGGATCGCTGTCATCCACCCGATATCGGTTGAGTTTATCTCAAGCTGATAGTCGGCGTCTCCTGCTGCGTTTCATGTCCTGTTGCGTCTATTTACTCTCCGTTTTATTGTATTTTCAAACGATTGTTTCTCGCACAATAATTGAGGTGAGCTAAATCATGGCGGCTGAACTTCCTTCTTTGAAAGGGCTGCAGGCCTTCGAGGCCGCAGCACGGTATCGCAGCGTCACGCTCGCTTCCAATGAGTTGAATGTCACGCCCGGTGCGGTCAGCCTGCAAATCCGGGAACTGGAGGCGCGCCTTGGCGTGCAATTGTTTTTCCGCAAGCCGCGCAGCATCCAGCTGACGCGTGAAGGGGAGCGTTATTACGGCGCGCTTCGCACCGCCTTCCGGATGATGCGGGAGGCGACGGCCGAACTGACGGCGCGCTCCGAGATTACAGTGTTGACGCTGAGCTGCACGCCGACTTTCGCCGTGCAATGGCTGATGCCGCGATTGCCTGCCTTCCAACAGCAACACCCGCAGGTGGATGTCCGCATCAGCGTGACGAACCGATTGGTGGATTTTTCGAGGGATGATGTCGATCTGGCGGTGCGGCATGGTTCTGGTCGCTATGAAGGCCTGGAGAGCATCCGCTTCATCGATGACGGCACCCTGCCGGTCTGCTCGCCGCAACTTCTGGAAAAATATGGGTCGCTTCAGCAGGCGGGGGACCTGAAATCCATTCCGCTTCTGCACGATGAAAACCGCAATGAATGGCGACGCTGGCTGGAGGCCGCGGGGGCTTCGGACGTGGATGCCTCCGGCGGCACTGTCTTCATTGACAGCAATGGTGCGCTGGATGCGGCCAAGGCCGGGCACGGTATTGCGCTGACCCGGCGTTCGCTGGTTTCCCGCGAGCTTGCGGAAGGCGCATTGATTGCGCCCTTCGGCAAGGACATGGCCAGCACGCTCGCCTATTTCCTCGTTTATCCGCGGCGTATGCTGGATAATCCCGATCTGGTGACGCTCATCGACTGGATGCTTTCGGAGGCGGGTTCTGCCGAGGCCGGTTCTCTTTGACGTCAATCCGGTCTATGCCGGAATGAAACAACGGGAATCACTCTTGAAAACCATCGCCATCGATTTCGAGACCGCCAATGAGGAACGGGGCAGCGCCTGCTCCGTCGGGCTTGCATGGATAGAGGGCGGCGAGATCGTTCGTGTCGAGGAACGGCTGATCCGGCCGAAGGACATGCGGTTTTCGCCCTTTAACATCGCCGTGCATGGCATCCGCCCGGCCGATGTCGAAGATGCGCCGGAATTCCCTGATGTGATGGAGGAGTTCATCGACGACTTCCACGGCGCCACCATGATCGCCCATAATGCCGCCTTCGATTTCAGCGTCATGCGGGCGTCCTTCGATAAATACCGGCAGTCCTATCCCGATCTTTCCTATCTATGCAGCGTCAAGATCGCCCGGCATGTCTGGCCCAATCTGGCGTCGCACAAGCTGAATGTCATCGCCCATCACCTCCAGCTGCGTTTCGTGCATCACAATGCCGCCGAAGATGCCGTCGTCTGCGCGGCCGCTTCGATTGCGGCGGCCAAGGCTTTGCGCGTCGCCGATATTCGCGAACTGCCGGAAAAGATCGGCATGGTCGCGGGGCGTCTCACCTCCACCGGTTACCAGCCCTGTAGCATGAAAAAACGCGCCGTCTCCCGGGTTGCGTAACGGTGGCTTCCACCTATGTTTGAAGCAGCGTAACGGAGAAGATGCGATGACGATGAAAACTCTGTCGGGTTTGTTTGCGGGCTTTCTGGCGTTACTTCCGGTGACAGCGGCGCATTCGCAGGTGGTCGGTGAGGTCGGCGTCGACTGGATCGGCAACGATATCGTCATCGAGGCGATCGCCGATCCGAAGATCAAGGGTGTGACCTGCCATGTGACCTATTTCGAGCGCGGCGTCATCGACCGCCTGAAGAACGGCAACTGGTTCGAAGACCCTTCCAACAACGCCATTTCCTGCAGCCAGACGGGACCGGTGGAGATCGGCGACATCGATCTGTCGAAGGGCGGGGAAGAAGTGTTCCGGCAGGGCATGTCACTGGTCTGGAAGAAGCTCGTTGTCAGCCGCGTCTATGACAAGGCGAATGACACGCTGATCTATCTGGTGCATGCGCGGGAGCTGACCGACGGTTCGGCCAAGATGGCGATTTCCACGGTGCCGCTCTATAATCAGCAGGTCACATGGCAAAAGGGCAAGCCGTGAAGGTTTGCTTCTATGAAGCTTGGAGTGGTAAATCTCTCGCCGTCATTCTCGGGCTTGTCCCGAGAATCCACGACCTAGCGACTCGATGATGCATTGATGGATCCTCGGCGCAAGGCCGAGGATGACGACGTGTGTGGAGATACGTTTTTCTCCATCACTGCTCCCCTGCAAACCGCAAGATTTCTCACGCATGCAGCTGGCAATGATCGACGGTGTCGATCAGGCCGCTTCGCGTGCCAGCTCGTCCGCAATCACGGTGTCGAGGTTGAGGAAGCAGACCATGCTCTTTTCCAGCGCGACGATGCCGCGGCAGAAGCTGCGCTGTTCTTCCGGAATGATATCGGGCGCGGGCTGCAAATCCTCGGAGCGGATGGTCATCATGTCGGAGACCTGTTCTACCAGAAGGCCGACCAGCTTGCCGCCGATATCGGTGACGATGATGGCGGAGCGTTCGGACGGCTCGGTCATTTTCATGCCGAGGCGGCCGGCCATGTCGATGACGGGAATGACGGCGCCGCGCAGGTTGATGAGGCCGAGGACATAAGGCGGGGTGTGCGGCATCGGGGTAACCGGCGCCCAGCCGCGGATTTCACGGATCGCCATGATGTCGATGCAGAATTCCTGATCGCCCAGATGGAAGGAGACGATTTCGAGATATGCGCCGGATTGCTTGATGGCGTTGGACATGACGGCAGGTTTCCTCTGATGGCTCTCTAACAGGCCCGCGCAGGATTGAGCTTTATGCGGTGGCCGGAGAATGGACCGGGAGACATCATGTCGAGGCTTTAAAAACCGCTGCTGTCATCATGCACAGC
Source organism: Agrobacterium fabrum (assembly GCA_003241215.1). Taxonomy (GTDB): domain Bacteria; phylum Pseudomonadota; class Alphaproteobacteria; order Rhizobiales; family Rhizobiaceae; genus Agrobacterium; species Agrobacterium fabrum_A. The sequence continues at coordinate 11,061 of QFOL01000034.1, read as the reverse complement.
AAGATTTTAAACTTTCCCTAACAATTGCCGCCGCCGGAGCGCCGAAACCCAGTATTTTGGCGGTTTTCGCACCGGTGCAAACAGGTTATAACAGGCGCATGAACGCGCTCACGTCCCATCCGCTGAAGTTTATTCTGGCAAGTCTTGCCGCTGTGGCCTCGCTTGCCGTCGTGCTTCTTGCCTTCGACGGTTGGGTCCGGCACAGCACGGATATTTTCCTGTCCACGGTGCAGAGCGGCATCGCCTGGTGTCTGTGATCGTTTTGGCCGTCTGCGCTTTGTGACAAATCAGCGCGGTTCCCGCAAATACGCCCAGTTGATTTGCCGTTGCCGCCGCCGTTCGTTATCAGTCGGCCAGGGCCAGCGACATGCCGCCGGCTTTCGGGGTAGGATTGGACAATGAGAAATATTCGCATCGTATTGTGGGCCGTCGTGCTCGTTCTCGCCGGTGTTGTCAGCTGGTTGACGATCGAAATGACGAAGACGCGTAATGAAATGGTGGAGACGGCCTATGGCGTGCCCTTCCAACTCACGGCACAAAACGGCCAGCCGATCACCGAAAAGGCGTTTCAGGGCAAGCCGACAGCGCTGTTCTTCGGTTTCACCCATTGCCCGGAAGTCTGCCCGACGACCCTTTTCGAGCTGAACGGCTGGATGGAGAAGGTGGACCCGGCGGGCGACAAGCTTCAGGCCTATTTCGTCTCCGTTGATCCCGAGCGCGATACGCCTGAAATCATGCAGCAATATGTCTCCAACGTCTCGAAGCGCATCACGGGTATCACCGGCCCGGCCGATAAGATCGCCGAAACGCTGAAGGGCTACCGCATCTATGCCAAGAAGGTGCCGGTGGACGAGAAGGATCCGAATGGCGACTACACCATGGATCACACCGCGTCCGTCATCCTGCTCGATGCCAATGGCCGTTTTTCCGGCACCATTGCTTATGGCGAAAACCCCGAGGTTGCCGAGCAGAAGCTCCAGAATCTTCTGAAGGGCTGATAGAGGCGGCATAATTGCGCCGGGCTTATTGGACTGGCCGAGGTTTTGTGGCAAAGGCAAGAACAATAACCTCATCCAGAGAAAGCAGCCCGCCGTGAGCGAAATCCGACTTTACGTCACCACGACCGAAATCAAGGCCGGTGAAATCCTCGATCTCATGTCGGACTATTTCGGCGAGGAGGATGTTGCGATTGCTACCACTGAGGTGGATGAGAAACGCGACATCTGGGAAGCCTCCGTCTATCTGATGGCCGAGCAGGAAGAGGAGTTTCGCGAGCGTGTCGAAGCCCTGCTTGCTCCCGCCTTTCCCGGTCTTGTCATCGAGAAGGAGATCGTTCCTGATGTCGACTGGATCGCCAAGTCGCTTGAAGGGCTGAAGCCGGTCAGGGCAGGGCGTTTCATCGTGCATGGGGCGCATGATCGGGACAAGGTGCGTGCGAACGATCTGGCAATCGAAATCGAGGCCGGACAGGCTTTCGGCACCGGCCATCACGGCACCACGGCCGGCTGCCTTGAGATGATCGAGGAGGTTCTGCGGGCGCGGACCGTGCGCAATGCGCTTGATCTCGGCACCGGCAGCGGCGTTCTGGCGATTGCGGTTCGCAAGATGCGTCCCATTCCCGTACTTGCGACGGACATCGACCCCATCGCCGTGAAGGTGGCGAAGGAGAATGTTAGGCTGAACGGCATCGTCTCCGGGATGGCGCTGGAGACTGCGCCGGGCTTCCACTCGGACGCCTTCCGCAAGCACGGTCCGTTCGATCTCATCATCGCCAATATTCTGGCCCGGCCGCTCATCAAGATGGCGCCGCAGCTCGTCACGCATCTGGCGCCCGGCGGCACCGTCATCCTGTCAGGCATTCTGGCGTCGCAGCGCTGGAAGGTGCTTTCCGCCTTTAACGGCGCGCGGCTTTCCCATGTCCGCACCATCTGGCGCAACGGCTGGGTCACGCTGCATCTGCGCAAAGACTGAACCTGCGGCAACATCCCTTTCGGGCAAAAGAAAAGGCGGCGCTTTCGCGCCGCCTGAAAACCCGCGAGCATGGGAGGAGCTTGCTCAAGCGGGTCGACGTATTCCTGTTGGGTGCGGTGGAGGGAGGATCGCCGCGCCCGACGTGATCAGAATACGTAGCTGGACTTTGCCTTGCGACGCAGATCGGCGCGGTTCATGCCGAGTGCTTCCAGCGACTTGTCGTCGAGGTTCAGAAGGGCGGCGTTGACATGACGGCTGACCTGACGCTCGCGTGCTTCAACAACGCGATCGAAGGCGTTGCGGAGGAAAGATTTTGCCATTGCTTCAAATCCTTGTTTGCCAGGAGAGTGTCTCTCTCGCTGTGTTGACCCAAAGATAAGCGATGTGTTTTTGTTTGGTTAGGGGAGATATCTCACGGTAGATATGCGAATTTCGCATGTCTTATTGCCTTGAGTATTACTTATTTCGCAAAATATGCACAATTTATCGCCGCAATCCGGTCTGTCATATATGGCTTGAAACCGGCTTTGTCCGCATGGCATTGTCGTTGCGCGTCAGTGATTTGATGGCGCGACTGAATAGCTTTTCCCATGACAGTTCCCGAAAGACACCCATGTTCCAGACCTTCGAAAACAAATCCGCGCCGCAATTCGGCAAGGCCCGCGTCGAGGCGCTGCGCGCCGGTTTCGACGCCCTCGGCATTGACGGTTTTCTGGTGCCGCGCGCCGATGAATATCAGGGGGAATATGTGCCCGAATGCGCCGAGCGCCTGTCATGGCTGACCGGTTTTACCGGTTCCGCCGGCATTGCGCTGGTAACGCGTACCGAAGCGGTGGTGTTTGTCGATGGCCGTTATACGACGCAGCTCAAGTCACAGGTCGATCAATCGGTATTCAGCGGCGGCGATCTGGTCGGTGCGCCGCCCTCCGTCTGGCTGGCGGAACATGGTCCGCAGGGTTTCCGGCTCGGCATCGATCCGTGGCTGCACACCGGCGCGGAGTTGAAGCGGCTGGAAAAGGTGCTGGCCGGCAAGGGCGGATCGGTCGTTCTGCTGGAGAAAAACCCGCTCGATGCCCTGTGGCAGGATCGCCCCGCCGAGCCGCTGGAAGCCGTGGTCATCCAGCCGGAGAGCTTTACCGGCGTGCTGGCGAAGGAAAAGATTGCCTCACTGGCGGAAACGGTCTCGGCCAAAGGCGCGGATGCCCTGCTGGTCACCGACCCGTCTTCCATCGCCTGGATTTTCAATATTCGCGGCAATGACGTGCCGCACACACCACACCCGCTTGCCCGCGGCATCATCTATGCGGATGGCAGGGCGGATATTTTTCTCGACAAGCGCAAGACCGGCATCGAGACCGAGGCCTATCTGGCGCAGCTTGCGACACAATTGCCGCCATCGAAGATCGCCGACCGCCTGCATGCGATTGCGAGCGCCAAAGGCCGCGTCATGGTGGATGCCGATCTGACCCCGGTGGCGCTGACCGGCGCAATCACGGCGGCGGGCGGCTCGCTTATCGAGGAGGCCGATCCCGTTCGCCTGCCGCGCGCGCGCAAGAACAAGGCGGAGCTTGCCGGCTCGGCAGCCGCCCATGTGCAGGATGGCGCGGCCATGGTCGAATATCTCTGCTGGCTGGATCGTCAGCCGCCGGGCGGCGTCACCGAAATCGCCGCGGTCAAGGCGCTGGAAGCCGCACGGGTGAAGGTGGGGCAAGCAATGCAGAACCCGTTGAAGGATGTGTCTTTCGACACGATTTCGGGCGCTGGCGAACATGCCGCCATCATCCATTACCGCGTCACGACGGATACGGACCGCACGCTTGCCGATGGCGAGATGTTCCTCGTCGATTCCGGCGCGCAATATGTCAACGGCACCACCGACATCACCCGCACCGTCGCGATCGGCGCGGTGCCGGAAGAACAGCGGCGTTTCTTCACGCTGGTGCTCAAAGGCGTGATCGCCATCAGCACCGCGCGGTTTCCGAAGGGAACGCGCGGCTGCGATCTCGATCCGCTGGCGCGTATCGCGCTGTGGAAGGCGGGGGCGGATTATGCCCATGGCACCGGCCATGGTGTCGGTTCCTACCTCTCCGTGCATGAGGGGCCGCAGCGCATATCCAGGCTTTCGACGCAGGAGTTGTTGCCGGGCATGATCCTGTCGAACGAGCCGGGATATTACCGCCCCGGCGCATTCGGCATCCGCATCGAAAACCTGATCTATGTTCGCGAGGCGGAAGAGGTTGCCGGTGGCGATCAACCGATGTTGTCCTTCGAGACGCTGACCTGGTGCCCTATTGACCGCCGGCTTGTCGTTGCGGCGCTTTTGACCGACGAGGAGCTGGGCTGGTTGAACGCCTATCACGCCCGGGTTCTGGAGAAGCTCTCTCCTCTGGTCACCGATGAGGACGTAAGGGCGTGGCTGGTTGCCGCGACGAAGCCACTGGAGCGGAGCGCTTAAAGCAGCGAGAAGTGCCTGATGAGGATGACGATGGCCCAGCCGATGGTCAGCATCGTCAGGCCGGGAAACCGCAGGCAGACCAGAAGGGCGGCCACCATGCTGATCTTCACCTCGTACCCGCCTTCGAAAAAGGCGGGTGCGACCAGCGTGGTCAGGACCGCCACCGGTACGGCGTTCAGCCCCGCCTCCATGCGCGGCGGTATGGATTTCATCCGCGTCATCAGCACGTAACCGCCGATGCGGGTGATATAGGTGGCGATGGCGGCGAGCGCGATCAGGATCAGCGTATCGGCGTGCAGCATGTCGCTCATGGCGTTTCCACCTTGCTTTCAGAATCCGTCGCGGCTTCCGGTTTCGGCGGATAAAGGACCGCGACGAGAATGCCGGCGACCGCGCCGAGGCTGACATGCCAGGGCGAGCCGACGAAATGATAGGCGACCGTTGCGCCAACCGCGCTGGCCAGCATGACAGGATAAAAATTCTCCCGCTGGCGAAAGCTCAAGACCATACCCATGAAATAGATCGGCAGCAGCACGTCGAGACCGATGGCTTTCGGATCGCCGACGAGGTTGCCGAGCGATGCGCCGAGAATGGTCATGGCCAGCCACAGCACATAGACCGGTGCGGCAAAGCCCATATACCAGGAAAAGCCGACCGCGCCGGTATTTTCGTATTTCCTGACCGATTCGGCGAATTGCGGATCCACCAGCACGAAGAAGCCCGCGGCCTTCTGCAGGAACGACCAGTTCGAGATCATTCGGGCAATGGCGGCGGAATAGAGGATGTGGCGGAAATTGACGGCGAAGACGGAAAGAACGATCAGCCAGGGGGCAACCTTCTGGCCGAACAATTCGATACCCACGAGCTGGCTCGCGCCCGCATAGACGGTGCCGCTCATGATCGTGGCTTCAGTAATGCTCAGCCCGTTATCGACTGCAACCGCGCCGAACAGCGCACCGAAGGGGGCGGCGGAGAGGGCGATCGGGAAACCGCTCTTCAATCCCTCGCGAAAATCTGCATTGAACATTTCTGGAAACTCCTTGTCCGCCGCTCTATCGTCGTCACGTCCGGCTGACAAACGAATTGCATGAATGGATCGATTGATTAACTTGAAGCTTCCGTTACGGTAACGCCTCTTGCGGTTGGCGCGATGGAGGGGCCTTGCGCTTCCTCCGTGCGCCTCGATAGTCAGATTTTGGAAGATCGATGCTGGAAAAGCAGGAAAAGGCCGCTTTGGCCGCACGCATCAGGGATTATCTCGCCCGTGAGACCGAAGCCGAAATCGGCCTGCTGCAGGCGGAAATCTTCGTGGATTTTCTGGCCGAGGAGCTGGGGCATGTTTTTTATAATGAGGGGCTCAGGGATGCGCATGCCGCGATCCTGAGACGCCTTGAGGATGCGGCAGGCGATATCGACGTGCTGGAGAAGCCGAAGCCGCGTTAAGGGTGCTTCGTCTCTCAGTCCCGCAATATGTCGCGGCTTTTGAGAATGGCCGCGCCTTTTTCCCGCATTGTCACAATCGCCGCCTTGATGCCCTGCGGATCGATGCCGCGGCTGGCGTCCTCGATGAAACGGACATTCACACCGGGTAGCATGTCGAGGGCATCGATCACCGAAAAACTGACGCAATAGTCGGTGGCAAGGCCACAGACGTCGAGTTGCGTGACGCCCTGGCGGCTCAGATAGTCGGCCAGTCCCGTCGTCGCCCCCTGGTCATTGTCGCGAAAGGCGGAATAGCTGTCGACGGCGGGGTTTTCGCCCTTCTGCTGGATGTAATCGAAGGCGTCCGTCTTGAGGTCGGGATGGAATTCCGCATCCGGCGTGCCCTGAACACAATGGTCCGGCCACATCATCTGCGGCTTTCCGGAGAGTTCGCCCATGTCGAAGGGTTTCTTGCCGGGATGTTGCGAGGCGAAGCTGCCGTGATTTTCCGGGTGCCAGTCCTGCGAGGCGACGATGAGATCGTAGCCGCCATTGTCGATCAGGGCATTGGCGATGGGCACGACCCTGTCGCCATCGGCAACGGCCAGATTGCCGCCGGGGCAAAAACCGTTCTGGATATCGATGAGCAGCAGCGCCTTCATGATGGGCCTCCCTTTTATCGCAGGATGCCAAGCCGGCTTTGACGGATCAAGCCCCTTTCGACCTATCCGGCAGGCACGGGGTTCGGGCAGGAGCCGCCCAGCCGCAGTCCTGCCGTATTTGCAGCAAACTTCCGGCCAAGTCGGAATTTACCTGACGATGCGGCGACGGAAATTTTAAAGGCCGATGACGCCCTCAGGGGCATTTCCCGGGACGATGCGGTGCGGATGCACGCAGTACCCGCGTAAGTCATTGTTTTGCCTTCGCCTGACAATGCGCAGACCTTAACGAATTATTTTTGCAGGGACTCGTAAACACTTTGGTTACCATAATTCGTCATGCTTCGAACCAGTCAGTTCCGAAACCGGCGTGGTGTCCGCCCGCTTTTCGGATGCTCCAAAATCCCACCGGCATCGGCCGGGTGTGCGTGAACGGTTCGAGTAACGAGTATCATGGCGTTTTCTGCTGCGGCCTATAATGGCGCCGGTCTTGCCGGTTCGTCTTCCGTCAAGAGAGGCAAATCCTTTGCGTTCGGCCGAATGTCCGCCCTTCTCGGCGGCGGCGCCTTTGCCGGGCTTTTCGCCTTCGCCGCCTTTGCCTCGCTGCACAGCATGGCCGCCGCTTCGCATGGTGTCGGTCAGTTTGAAAAGACGCTGGTGACGAGACTAGCTTCCACTGAGACGGCGATTGTCCACACGGCTGCGCGGGATATTCACGTCCGCAAGTTTTCCCGCCTGGGCGACCATAGCCAGGGCCAGCAGAAGGCGGTTCGACTTGCCGGCATCATGCCCGAGATCGGCGCGAAGGAATTCGGCGAGCGCTTCGGCGCGGCTGCCAACGCTAAGGGGCAGGCGACCGTGAAGCAGCTTGCTGCGCTCAAGCCGTCGGCGATCGTCGATTCGGCGCTTGGACGCACCTCCGAGGTTGCTTATCGGAGCGCGGTTCCGCAGCATCCGGCATTTGAAGTGGCGCTGGCGCGGCCGCAGATCGAGGAAGAGGCAAGCAGCCTGCTGCCCGACGATGTGCCGCTGCCGAGCTTCCGTCCCGAGGTTGCGACGGCTCAGACGGTTGAGCCGTCACCGCGTCCCGCAGCACCGTCCAAGGTCGAGGAACATGTTCCGGCCGTCGCTTCGGCGCCGGCTTTCGATGCGCCGGTTCCCCTGAGGGCGCCTGCGCCGCCGAAGCAGGGCACCGGCGCCATGCTGGCCTTTGCGAAACCTGACAATCCGATGCGCGAGCCGAGCAAGATGGATGCGGTTCCGTGGCCGGATCGCGGCAATGGCACGGCGATCTACGATATTTCCTCCGGCGTGGTGCACATGCCGAATGGCGAGAAGCTTGAAGCGCATTCCGGCATTGGCAAGATGCGCGACAACCCCGATTATGTGCATGTGAGAATGCGCGGTTCGACGCCGCCTTCCAGCTATCGTCTGACGATGCGCGAGGCGCGGTTCCATGGCGTCGAGGCCATTCGCCTGACGCCGGAAAACGGCGTCAACCCGCATGGCCGCGACGGTCTTCTGGCGCATACCTACATGCTGGCGAAACGCGGCGAATCGAATGGCTGCGTGGTGTTCCGGGATTACCCGCGCTTCCTTGCAGCCTTCAAGCGCGGCGAAGTCAAGCGCATGGTCGTGGTGCCGAAGCTGAACGGCAACCGTCCGACGCTGGCCAGCAGTGGCGGTAAAAGCGGCGGCAAGACGCTGCTCGGCATGTTCTCGCGCGGCAGCGATTCCTAAGCTTTCCTCGTTCCACGCATTTTCCGGACGTAAAACCGCAGCGCATTTTTTAATGGAAATGCTCTAGCGACCGCGCCGCTGTGTCAGCACCATGCCGGCGAGGATGAGCAGGATGCCGAGTGCGCTTGCCCAGATTTTCGGCGGGTGATCGCTGAAAAGATCGAGCGCCACGCCTGAAACCATCTGGCCGCTGATGACCAGAAGGGCGGTATTGACCGCACCGATGCGCGGAATGAGCCAGCTTCCCGAAGCGATGAAGACGACGCCGATCGGGCCGCCGATAAAGGCGAGCCAGGGGGCATCGGCCGCGCCCGGCGGAATGAGGCCACCGACGATGAGGCCGATGACCGTCAGCACGGCAAAACCGACAATGTGGTTCCAGAACGATGCGATCAGCGGCGAATTCGACAGGCTGAGGCGGCCGTTGATCTGGCGGCTCAGCGCCACGAAGACGCCGCCGGCAAAGGCCATGGCGATCCAGACAATCATGCCGTTCTCCCGACAAGGATGATGAGCGCGCTGCCGCACAGGATCAGCGCCACCGCCGCCATGTCCCGCAGGTCCGGCTTTCTTCTGGGCAGGCCGAAGAGGCCGAAAAGATCCGCCAGCAGGCTGAAGATTACCTGTCCACCGAGACCGAGCGCAATCGTGCCGGAAAGCGCCAGCGGCGAATTGACGGCGGTGGAGGTGAGGATGACGATGGCCGCACCCACGACCCCGCCGCAATAGGCCCAGAGCGGCGCTTTCGGCTTTGCCGGTGCCGCGGCGTCTTTTTTCGGGCGCACGATGGCGAGATAGATCAGCGCCGCCACCGTGCCGGTGCCGTGCGCCGTCCAGGAGGAAAACAACGCATTGCCGTAGTGGGCGAGCTGACCGTTGAAATGCACCATCAATGTCAAAAGGCAGCCGCTGGCGAAGGCGGCGGCAAGATGCAGCGGGTTGAGGCGGGGATGCGTCGTATCTGTCATGGCGGGCCGGAAAGCTGAAGAGGAACCCGAGCTTTAGCCGATATGTGCCTGAAGCGGAATCGAATTGCACCGCTTTGCCGCGTCGGGCGACATTATCCTGTGCGCTACGGAACAAGCGAGCCTGCCACGCATTATTGCAGTATGCAGAAAACGACGCGCAAACCATTGAACCGGATGACGATTTTCGTCATTTCGCTTTTTATTCTCGCAGCCGTGGTCGCGGCGGTCTATCTGGTCGGCTTCACGCCCGGCGAAGTATAAGGCGGATCGATCAATGACCGGCCGGGGCGGTCGTGTTCTTGCCGCGTTCCATCGCCACGCGTGTCTTCGCCATTAAATAACGGATGCCGCGAAGCAGGAACCGGCTGGTTTCCAGAAAGGCACGATAGGGCAGTACGGTGAAATAACGCCAGCGCGGCAGGCGATAGATGCGCAGATTGTTCTGAATCTGGCTTTCCCCGTCCGCATCCTGTGTGGCGCAGAGCGGGTAGAGGAAGGCCGCCTTCAGCCCCGCGAGATATTCGAGATCGAATGCGATATCATAGGCGAGCCGCATGGGGATCAGCTTCGATATCCATTTTCCGGCGCGGCGGTTGACGAGATAGGCTCCCGACCCTTTTTCCCGCGTGATGGCAATGGCGAGCGAACGACCATTGGAAAGCGGGCGGAACGGGAATTTCCGGCCATTGCTGACGGTCGTGAGCCGCAGCAGATCCCAGTCGTCGCCGTTCTGCACCGCCTCGTCTATGGCGTTGAGAAAATCATCGTCGAAGACCACGTCATCCTCGAGGATGAGCGCGATATCTGCATCACCCGCCATGAATTTATGGCGCAGGCGACATGGCTGAGATAGCAGCCGATTTCCGGCGGCGAGGTGCGGCGGCCATGCATGAGCATATAGGAAATCTCGCTGAATTCCGGGATCGGGTAATTTAGTTCCCTGCCATTGACGCCGGGGACACGCTCCGCCTTGAGCCCCATGGCGTCGAGGCGCGCGGTCATATCCGCGAGGCGTTTGGTGGCGCTGTCCATATTGATCAGGAAAACGGCGAGCCTGCGCTGACTTTTCGGTAATATATGCAAAGCAGTCCTCGCCCGGTTCTCAGGTCCCCATTGCAACTCCTTTATTGCAATGGCGTGACGTGGGCTATGGAAAAAGCAGCCTTCAGGCACTCATGGTTGTCGAATCAGACCTTTTCCACAAATCCGTCCAGCACACGCTTCTGGCCGGCGCGATCGAAGTCGATCGTCAGCTTGTTGCCTTCAATGGCGGAGATGTTGCCATTGCCGAATTTGAGGTGGAAGACGCGGTCGCCGACAAAAAATTTCGATGGCGTGTCGGCGACGGATTTCGCCACCAGTTCGCCGTCGATCGTGCGGCTGCGCGGGCCGCTTTCGCCATAACCGATGCGTTCGACCGCATGGCCGGAGCGGGTGCCCCAATTGTCGCGGGTGGCGTCGCTGCGGTTCTGCTGCGCGCGTTTCCAGCCGGGGGTGGAATAGTTGTTGGCGAAGGGGTCGGCCTTGTCGAAACGCGACTGGCCATAACCGCTGCGTCCGCCATAACCGCCGTAATTGCTGTCGGACGCCGCCACATCCACATGGGCGGGCGGCAGTTCTTCGAGGAAACGCGAGGGCAGGGTGGATTGCCATAGCCCGTGAATACGTCGGTTCGACACGAACCAGATATGGCAGAGCTTCTTGGCGCGGGTGATGCCGACATAAGCGAGACGGCGTTCCTCCTCCAGACCGGAGCGGCCGCCTTCGTCCAGCGCCCGCTGGTGCGGAAACAGGCCTTCTTCCCAGCCGGGCAGGAAGACGGTGTCGAATTCCAGACCCTTGGCGG
>QFOL01000295.1 GCA_003241215.1 Agrobacterium fabrum | reverse complement strand
GGTCTCGATGGCGGACCCGGCATTCGATCTCGATTTCCAGCCGGCCTATGGCGAGGCGGTTCCCGTCGCCCCGCTGATCCAGCGCATCACCGTCAACAATCCCTCCGCCTTCACCTTCCATGGCACCAACTCCTATATTGTCGGCGACCGTTCCGTCGCCGTCATCGATCCCGGCCCCGAGGATGAGGCGCATTTTCAGGCGCTGATGGCGGCGCTTGACGGCCGCGAGGTCACCCATATCTTCGTCAGCCACACCCATCGCGATCACTCGCCGCTTGCCCGGCGGCTGAAGCAGGCGACCGGGGCGCTGACCGTGGCGGAAGGCCCGCACCGGGCCGCCCGTCCGCTGCATGCGGGGGAGACCAATCCTTTTGCCGAAAGCTCCGACACCGCTTTTGTCCCCGATATCGCGCTTGGCGACGGCCAAAGCCTTTCCGGCGATGGCTGGACGCTTACCGCGCTGCATACGCCGGGACACACCGCCAACCACGCCGCCTTCGCGCTCGATGGCAGCGGTATCGTCTTTTCCGCCGATCATGTGATGGCCTGGGCCACCACCATTGTCGCGCCGCCGGATGGGGCGATGAGCGATTACATGGCCTCGCTGGAACGGCTGCTTACCCGCGACGACCGGCTGTTCCTGCCCGGCCATGGCGGCCCGGTCACCGACCCCGCCGCCTTCATGCGGGGCTTGCGCGCCCACCGCCGCATGCGGGAAAAGGCGGTTCTGAAGCGTATCCGCGAAGGCGACCGGCGGATCGCCGACATGGTGAAGGTGATCTACGCCAGCACCGACAAGCGCCTGCATGGCGCGGCCGCACTTTCCGTGCTGGCGCATATCGAGGACCTGATCGAAAAAGGCGAGGTGCGGACGGATGGTGCGCCTTCGCTCACGGGTGAGTATTTTCCGGCATAGCGGATATTTCTGGCACGCGAGATTTCAGGGCGTGTTGTTACCTCGCCTCTCACTCTACTCCTTGATTGGATCGAGCGGATGCCACTTGTTTCTTCTCCCCGAGGGGGAGAAGTCCGCGGCAGCGGGATGAGGGGGCAAGGGTCACTATGTTCGGCGAGGGTTCCCCCTCATCCGGCCCTTCGGGCCACCTTCTCCCCGGCGGGGAGAAGAAACAGGCGGCACACTCTCGTTTCTCATCAAGAGCGTGGCGTCAGCTACACATCAATTGTCGTTCAACCCCTGCATCTCCGCATCCAGCGCATCGAGATAGGCTTCCGCAATCGCAGCACCCATGCCGAGATCATGCGGGCCGTAGCGGGAGGCGACGCGGACATCGACGATGGTGGTTTCCGCCTCTTCCTTGAGGCGAATGAGAATATCGAAACGCAGGCCCCAGATGCGCGTGCGCGTTTCACCCTGCATCAGCACCACGCCGCTGCCATTAAAGAAGGTAGGCAACGGCGCGTCGGTCGGCCGGGCCATGGGTACCGGCACGATGGAGGGCAGATCCTCCACCGGCCCCTCTTCCGCAGGCTGCGTCCTGTCCTGCTCCGGAACGCCGACGGAGGGCGCATCTTCCGCCCCGATCACCCCCTTCGTATGGGTGATGCGGATATTCTGGGCATTGGCCATTTTTTTGGCGGCGGCATAGATGCGGTCGATCGCGCCTTCGTAACGGCGGCCGGCAAGGCTCGCATAGGCCTCGGCCTGCGCGTCGCGATCCGCTTTGGTGACGGTCGCAGGCCTCACCAGCCATTGCTGGTTGGCGGCTGGTATCACCAGCCATTCCGGCACATCGGCCAGATCGGTGGAAATGTCGTAAATCTTCGGCTGCTGCCAGTAAAGAAAAGCACCGTAACCCACCACGCCGAGCGGCAGGGCCGAGAGGAGCAGTGCCGTCAACGCCGAAAGACCGCCGCGCGCGCCTTTGGTCCACAGCCGCTCAAGGCCGATCAGCGCCAGCAGCACGGCAAACAGCGCGATGCCGGCGGCGATGATGAACAGACCGACGAGATCCGGCGTCGTCAGCGGCCCGAAACGATGAATGCAGGCGGCGATGAGAAACAGCGCAAGCGCCGCAAGACCCAGATAGCGGGAAAGATAGGCTGCTACCGAAAAAGGCCGGACGAAACGCACAGTCATGAAAGCGGATATCCGTAAGATCGCATTGGCTAAAAAGCGTTGCACCCGAATTCTGGCGGGGAATCACCTGCATATGATGTCATAGACCGGATTTGCAGCGAGGAAAATAAAGGACGGGTTTGATCCGATGCTAAAGTGCGCAAACCTTTCCTGCGTCATGCGGTACCTGATCCGGGTGACAGAGTATGAGGCAACGACACTGCCAAACCATGGGTTCCAGGCCTGCGGCACCGCTTCGACTGACTGAGAGGTCCACGGCGACAAGAGACCGGAATATTTTTCCGCATTGTCTCGCCTTAAGAGAATAATGCACCGGTAGTGCAACAAATACGCAAGCTCATCCCTTAATTGCTGAGGAAATCGGCGTATCCTCGGCGACCTCCCTCGAGAATGCGTGTAAAACGTGCAACATTCTCGTTTTCTTGCACAATAAAGAGACATGTCATGTCACAGGCAACGACGTCCGCCGGGCCCTCCGGGCCTAAACCCTTTTATCGCAATTTCGGCTTTCAGGTTCTGATCGCCATGGTCATCGGCCTGCTGCTCGGGCTTATTGCGCGCAACATCGGCCCCGATGCCGCCGGCAGCGCGAACTGGCTGTCGGTAACGCTGCAGACCATCGGCAGCATCTTCGTACAGCTCCTGCGCGCTTTGGTTCCGCCGCTGATCTTCACGGCAATCGTCGCCTCCATCGCCAATCTCAAGAACCTCTCCAATGCGGCGAAGCTCGTCTGGCAGACACTCCTCTGGTTCGCCATCACCGCACTGATCGCCGTGGTCATCGGCATCGTGCTCGGCCTCGTCATTCAGCCCGGCGTCAACACGGCGATTGCCAATACGGCAGCGGCGGCACCCTCTTCCACCGGTTCCTGGCTGGATTTCCTGAAGGGGCTGGTTCCCGCCAATGTCTTCGGCCTCGAAGCGTCTACCAAGCTCAATAATGGCGCGGCCAGCACCTCGTTGAACTTCAACGTGCTGCAGCTGCTCGTCGTGTCGATCGCCTTCGGCGTCGCGGCGCTGAAAGCGGGCAAGGCGGCGGAGCCGTTCCTCGCCTTTAACCAGTCGCTGCTCGCCATCGTGCGCAAAATCCTGTGGTGGGTCATCCGCCTTACCCCCATCGGCACCATCGGCCTGCTTGGCCGCGCGGTCGATCAATATGGCTGGACGACGCTGTCGCAGCTCGGCTGGTATGCGGCGGCCGTTTATATCGGTCTGGCGCTGGTGCTCTTTGTGGTCTATCCGGCGCTGCTGCTCGCCCATGGGCTGAAGCCGTCGCGTTTCTTTGCGGGCGCATGGCCGGCCATCCAGCTCGCCTTTGTGTCGCGTTCCTCCATCGGCACGCTTCCCGTGACCGAAACCGTGACGGAAAAGAGCCTCGGCGTGCCGCGCGAATATGCCGCCTTCTCCGTGCCGCTCGGCGCCACCACCAAGATGGACGGCTGCGCCGCCATCTATCCGGCGATTTCGGCGATCTTCATCGCGCAGTTCTTCCAGGTGCCGCTCGGCATCCAGGAATATGTGCTGATCGTCTTCGTCTCCGTGCTCGGTTCCGCCGCAACCGCCGGCCTGACCGGCGCGGTGGTGATGCTGACGCTGACGCTCTCCACGCTCGGCCTGCCGCTCGAAGGTGTCGGCCTGCTGCTCGCCATCGACCCGATCCTCGACATGGGCCGCACGGCGGTCAACGTCGCCGGTCAGGCGCTGGTGCCCACCATCGTCGCCAAGCGCGAGGGTATTCTCGATGAGGCCGTTTATAACAACGCCAAGGACATCGATGCGCTCGATGACCGGGAAGTGGCAGCGGCCTGACAATGATCGTCGTGGGGCGTTCCGGTAAAAAGGACATGCCCCACAGCGGCCGCTTCGGTTACTTCATGAGAGTTTGGGGTTGACGGAGCCGGTTCAATCGATAGCGATAACAGCACGGACGAGAGCGCAACTTTCAGGGGAAACTGTGCATGGCGAAACGTAACTGGATTTATGTCGGCCTGCTCGCTTTCATCTCCCTCGGGCTTCTCATAGATGCGGCCGTCTGGCCTGCCGGGCCTCCAGCATCCTTTACCGCAAACGACCTGGTGCAGATGATCGGCATCATCACGCTATTTGCCTGGTGGCAGATAGAGGATGCCGAAAAGCGGGACCTCCAGCGCAGCTCCGCCGCCAAAATCACCACCGTTCTGCTCGCACCCATCGGGCTTGCGATTTACCTCTATCAAACCCGCCGGTGGACGCGCGCCACGCTCGGCCTCTTCGCATTTATCGGCGGCATCGTCCTCATCGCCATCCTCACGCTCTTATTGAGCGACTGGCTTATTCTGCAAGGGTTCTTCCCACCTTCTTTCCTGTCCAATTCCTGAATGGGTCGAGGTCTATCCTGCCGGGCTGTTCTTCCGCGACGGATTGATGCAACTTTCCGCGCAACGCGGCTTTTCCCCGTATCAAAACAGGCGTATCAATCGCGGCAATAAAAGTGCCGTACGGCAGTCATGTTAAGGGAGAAACAAGATGCGCGTTTCCATCGTCTTCGGTGCGCTTGCCGCCATGCTGGCGCTCACCGCCTGCCAGACGCTGACGCCGGAAGAGCGCCGGGCGCGGGATGAGGCGACCTGCCGGGGTTATGGTTTCCGCCCCGGCACGGACCCGATGGCCGGTTGCCTTCTCGATCTGGAAATGGACCGCCGCGCCGACAACCGCGCCTGGCAGGCGCAGATGAACCGCGACATGTTCTACCGCCC
>QFOL01000033.1 GCA_003241215.1 Agrobacterium fabrum | reverse complement strand
GGCTGACCGTCTGCCAGAAGGGCGGCAGCATGTCGATGGAATAGAAGCTGCCGCCGAGGAAGGTCAGCGGCGGCACCACCAGCATGGGAATGAGGTTCAGCTGCTCGAAATTCGTCGCCCAGATGCCGATGATGAAACCGAACAGGCTGAAGCTGACAGCCGTCAGCACGAAGAACAGGATCATCATGAACGGATGGGCGATGGTGATATCCACGAAGAAGGAGGCGGTTATCAGGATGATCGTGCCGATCATCAGCCCCTTGGTCGCCGCCGCCCCGACATAACCGGCAAGAATTTCCGTCATCGCCACCGGGGCGGAGAGGATTTCATAGACCGTACCGGTGAATTTCGGGAAATAGATGCCGAAGGAACCGTTCGCGATACATTGTGTCAGCAGCGTCAGCATGATGAGGCCGGGCGTTATGAACGCGCCATAGGAAACACCGCCAACTTCCTGAATCCGCGAACCGATCGCCGTTCCGAACACGATGAAATAGAGCGAAGTGGAAATGACTGGCGACACCACGCTCTGCAGCAGGGTGCGACGGGTGCGGGCCATTTCGAACAGATAGATGGCCTTGACGGCTTCGAAATTCATTTCTGGCCTCCCACCAGCGAAACGAAGATATCCTCAAGCGAACTCTGCCGCGTTGAAATATCCTTGAAATGGATGTTGGCGGCGGAAAGGGCGCTCAGAACATCGGCAATGCGCCCCTGCTCGCCATTGTCCTCGATTTCATAGGTGACGGTGCAGCCATCCTCGGAAAGTGTGAGGCCGAAGGGGAGAAGGCTTTCGGGCAATTGCTCCACCGGCTGGGCGAGTTCGAGAAAAAGCTGCTTGCGGCCGAGTTTCTTCATCAGCGCCGTCTTTTCTTCCACCAGCAGCAATTCGCCGCCATTGATGACACCCACCCGGTCGGCGATTTCTTCCGCCTCTTCAATGTAATGCGTGGTGAGGATGATGGTGACGCCCCTGGAGCGCAACTCGGAAACCACGTTCCACATGTCGCGGCGCAGCGCCACGTCGACGCCTGCGGTCGGCTCGTCGAGGAACAGCACTTTAGGCTCATGCGCGAGCGCCTTGGCGATCAGCACACGCCGTTTCATGCCGCCGGAAAGCTCCCGCAGCATATTGTCCTTCTTGTTCCAGAGCGAAAGCGACTTCAGGATACGCTCGATCAATTCAGGGTTCTTCTTCTGCCCGTGCAAGCCGCGCGAGAAGCTGACGGTGTTCCACACCGTCTCGAACTGGTCTGTCGTCAGCTCCTGCGGCACGAGGCCGATGAGCGCGCGGGTCTGGCGAAAATCCTTCACCACATCGTGCCCGCCGACGAGTACCGAGCCTTCACCCGGATTGACGAGGCCGCAGACGATGGAGATCAGCGTCGTCTTGCCCGCACCGTTCGGACCGAGAAGGGCGAGGATTTCCCCCTCCCTGATATCGAGGCTGACACCTTTGAGCGCCTGAAAGCCGTTTGCGTAGGATTTTGTCAGATTCCGTATCGAAACAATGGCATTCATGGCGAATTCTTTCGAAAACCGAGTAAGATGAACGCCATATAGACCGCAGAGGTTGCAAATGCCAGCCCGACGGGCTGAACACTGCGTTCGGCAGAGAGGGAAAATCAGCCGTAGACGCTATAGAAAAACTGCGCTGCGACGAAGACCAGAAACACCCCGAAAGCCCGCTCCAGCTGCTTCTTGCTCAGCGCATGCGCCAGCCGCGCGCCATAGGGCGCGACGAGCAGCGTGATGGGGATCAGCAGCACCACGGCGATCCAGTTGATGAAGCCGGTGGAAAACGGCGGCAGGCCCGCATCGCCCCAGCCGGCCCAGATATATCCAAGGAGCCCCGGTAGCGAAATCAGCACGCCGACACCCGAAGACGTGGCGACCGCCTGATGGATGCTGCGTCCGTAAAGCGTCATGAAGGTGTTGTTCATCACCCCGCCGCCGACGCCCATCAGGCCGGAAAAGAGCCCGATGCCGGTTCCGACCAGAAATCGCCCCGGGTTTTGCGGCAGGTCGGAGCCGAGATGCCAGCTCGCCCGGTTGAAGATCATCCGGAAGGCGAGCACCAGCGCAATAAAGGCGAAGATCAGGCGCAGCGCAACGCTCGAGGCATAGGCGGCCACCACGGATGCGAGGATGGTGCCGAGCGGCACCGCAACGATCCAGCCCTTCAGCAGATCGATATCCACCGCGCCCTTCTGGCGATGCGCCAGGAACGAACGGATGGAAGTCGGCACGATGATGGCAAGCGAAGTGCCGAGTGAGAGATGCATGCGCACCGTCTCCGGCACGTCCAGCAGCCCGAAGACATGATAAAAGACCGGCACCAGAACCGCGCCGCCGCCAATACCGAACAGCCCCGCCAGAAGACCGGCCACCACACCCGCGGCGGCAAGTGCTGCGGCAAAGATCATTATCTCTGAAACAGGGGGCATGAAAGCTCGCTCCCGCAGGCCGTTGTCACAAACATGTGACCCTCATATCGTATCAGAAGAGCGCGGCAAGCCATGTTGGCCGCAGGTCAGTACGGCGCGATGTCTTTTGCCGCATATCCGTGCCGGATGGACCACTCAATGGGATCGTTTCCCATTTTCATGCCCTTGCAAAGACGCCGATATCCCCCCGATAAGGCTGTCTTCTTCAACCGGCCTTCGGGCCGGTCTTTTTTTTGTGCACATAAAGAAACGACGCAGCAAATCGGAATTCTGATTCGCCGCCCCAGCTTGGAGCCGGGTTCAGTCGACGCTGTCAGCACCGCGAGACAAACTGCTCTCAACGCTATCAGCGGATTCCGGATTTCATGAAGGATTGCACGACCTGGCGCTGCAAGACGATGTAGAGGATGAGGATCGGCAGGCTGGCCAGCGTCGAAGCGGCCATCAATGGTCCCCATTCATTGCCTTCGGCGGTCATGAACATTTGAATGCCGATCTGAATGACGCTGTTTTCGGCGGTGCGCGACAAAAGCAGCGGCCAGAAATATTCGTTCCAGGTCGAGATGAAGATGAGGATGGCCAGCGAGGCCACCGTGCCGCGCAGGTTCGGCATTATGATTTCCCACAGAATGCGCCATGAGCGCGCGCCATCCATGCGGGCCGACTCGATCACCTCGCTTGGAAAACTGCGCATCGCCTGGGCAAGCAGCAAAATGGCCAGCGCCGAGGTGAAATGCGGCAGGATCAGCGCCATCAGGCTGTCGAGCAGGCCCATCTGCACGACGAGGAGATAATTGGGGATCATCACCACCTGAAACGGCACCAGCCAGGTGAGCGCCACAGCGGTATGGAACAATTTGTCGAAGGGGAAGCGCCAGCGAGCGAAGGCATAGGCGGCGAGCAGCCCGGTGAACAACTGGATCAGGGTCACCGCTGTCGAGGTCAGAAGCGTGTTGAACAACATGCGGCCGATGGGAATGGCATTGAGGGCGTAAATGTAATTGTCGAGCGACACGGCCGTCGGCCAGAGGCTGATCTCGAACAGGGCATTGGGGGCGCGAAGCGAGGTCGCGATCATCCAATAGACGGGAAAGATGCAGATGATCGACAGCAACACCATAACCAGATGGCCGGCGGCGCTGTTCAATGCACCGGCGACGGCCTTGCGGCGCGCCGGCGGCGGAACAGGAACGAAGATGGCAGCGTCAATTGTCATGGAAGGAATACCTGTCGATGAGACGGAAGAGCAGGAAGGCGAAGGCGCTGAAGCCTAAGAACAGGATGACGGCCGCGGCCGAGCTCCAGCCGACCGACATGGAGGAAAAGCCGAAATCCCACAGCAGGTAATAGATATTGGTGGTGCTGCCGAGCGGGCCGCCCTGGGTGAGAATGTTGATATAGGTAAAACTCCATTGCGCGCCGAGCAAAATCGTCATCATCACCATGAAGAGGATCGATGATCCGAGCAGCGGCAGCCGGATGTCGCGCACGATCTGCCATTTGGAGGCGCCGTCCATGCGGGCCGCCTCGATGAGCGCCGGATTGATATTGGCGTTGGCGGCCGACAGGATGAGGGTGGAAAAGCCGATGAGCTTCCAGCCGGTGATGGCGATGACCGTCCAGATGGCGATCTGGGGGTCGCTCAGGAACTGGACCGGTTTGAAGCCGAGCCATTTGATGATCAGGTTGACCATGCCGAAACCGGGGTCGAGCAGCCAGCGCCAGACGGCGGCGGCGACGACCGGGGCGATGATCATCGGCACGAAGATGATGGCGCGGTAGATGTTGCGCCAGCGGGCCGGCAGGTCATGGGTGTAGATGGCGAGCGCCAGCGGGATCAGGACGGCGAGCGGCAGCAGTCCGAGCACATAGACGCCGGTGTTGCGCAGCGCCTGCCAGAATTTCGGCAGCGCGAATATGCGCTCGTAATTGCTCCAGCCCACCAGGGTCATCGGCGAATTGGGCAGCATGTTCCACTGATGGAAGCTCAGCCGCACGGCATCGACAAGCGGCCAGTAGATCCAGGCGATAAGCGTGATCAGCGCGGGGGCGAGGTAAAGCCACGGCGAGAGATGCCGCGACACAATTTTGAGCGCACGTCCCATGGCAGAGTGCGGGCTGCGGGTTTTTTCGGCGACGGCCGGGGGAGAGAGAGCGAGGTCCGCCATGGTGTATCCTGTCCAAAGGGGGCGCCCGCCATCGGGCGGACGCCGGTCGTTTCAGGGTGTTCAGTTTCAGGGTATCAGGGCCTGAGCCTGGGTCTGGGCGTCCTTGAGGGTCGAGGCGACATCGACGCCGCCATAGATGGCCTGCTCGACGCCATCCAGCATAGTCTTGACGATCTGGCGATAATTCGGACCGGGCATGGGAACCCAGGGTTCGATGCGCTCGAGTTGCTCAAGATTGGGCTGGATCATCGGATGGTCCTTGACCCATTGGCCGAGATATTGCGGATCGTTGATGATCGCGGGGCGCAGCGGCAGATAGCCGATCTCCGAGGTGATGACCGTGTAGCCGTGCTTGCCGGTGAGGAATTTCATCAACTCCCAGGCGGCGCGCTGCTTTTGCGGATCGGAGGTGTGGATGGTCAGCGCCGAGCCCGAATTGTTCGGCCGGGTCGGCTTGTCACCGAAGCGCGGCATGGTGGTGGCGCGCAGCTCATATTTGCCCTTGGCGGCGGCGATCAGACCGGCCTGCTGGGCGCTGGTCGCCAGAAACATGCCCAGCTTGCCCGCGTTCATGTTATCGGCGACGGCGTTGTAATCGAGATTTTCATAAACGCCGGCGTCGAAGAGATCGCGCAGCATCTGAACCGCTGCGACGGATTCCGGCTCGGCGAATTTGAGCGTCTTGCGGTCATCCGAGATCACCGTGCCGTTGTTGGAGCGGACGATGTTCTGCAGCATCCAGTCGAGCGCGCCCTTGCCGACGACGGCGCCGCCAAAACCCTTGGCGTCGGTCTTTTTCTGAATGGCGAGAGCGGCCTGCTTGACCTCTGCCCAGGTCTTGGGCGGCTGGTTGGGATCGAGGCCCGCGGCGCGGAACAGATCGACGTTGTAATACATGACCGGCGTGGAGAAGACGTAAGCGAGCCCATAGGTCTTGCCATCGAGGACGCCGAGCTTCAGGCCTCTGGGGTTCATCCCCTCGAAATGAGCGGCCAGTTCATTGGCCGGAATAATATCCTCGAGCGCCTTGGCGTCGAAATTGCGAACGGCGAAATCGAGGTCGGAGAAGATCGTCTGCACGAGGTCGACCGGCTGGCGGGCGGCGAGATCGGCCTGGATGAGGCTGTTGTCCGCCGAGGCATAGGGCACGCCCTTGACTGTGATGTTGGGATTGGCGGCCATGAATTCGGCAATGAGCTTCTTCGTGGCCTCGGCCCCGATGCCGGTCGATTTCAGATTGTAATTGTAGAAGGTGATGGTCACCGGCTTGTCGACCGCAGCCGGCATCGTCTGGGCGAGAGCGGGCAAGGCGAACAGCAGCGCGGCGGCGCCAAGAAGAAAACTTTTGCGTTTCATTTGGAGGGTCCTTTATTCGGCGGCCTGCTGGCCGGTTTCAAATGATTTAATTAATTCGACCATCTCCACGTGGGTGGAGCGTGACAATTCACGCACTTCCTTGCGCAATGGGGCGAAAGTGACGGTAAGGCCGGAGGGGCGCACGGCGCCGATGACGAAAGAAGCGCCCTCGAGCATGCGTATGCCTTCATGCAGCCACTGCACGTCGGTCGGGCCATGCTGGCCGATACCGATCACCACCGGCACGCCGTACCAGTTGGAAACACGGTCGTAGTGCACATGGCCCGACAGAATGCCGAGAATATTCTTGCCGGCGACTGTCTGGCGAAGCACCTCGGTATCGCTGATCGAGAGTGCCTCCCATTCCGTCGCCGGATCGGCATCAAGCGTGGGAGCGTGATGCGTGACGAGGAGTTTCGGGAGGTCCGCGTGATGTTCGAGCTCGGCCTTCAGCCAGTCGATCTGGCCCGGCTCGAAACCCCCGCCCACCTTGCCCGGCAGGGACGAGTCGAGGACGACCAGATGAATGCCGTCGATGACGCAAGAATGGTCGTAAGGGGTATCGTCATGGTCCGTTTTGCCCAACATGACCTGATAAAAGCCGTCGCGCCGGTCGTGATTGCCAAGCGCGAAAAGCACTGGCATGGCAAGGTCGGCTTCAGCGAAAATGGATTTGAGCATTTCATAGCTGCCCGCATCGCCGCGATTGGTGAGATCGCCGCTGACGACGACGAATCGGGGAGCGGGAACAAGCTTTTTGACATCGGTAAGAATTGCGGCCAGCGTCGCATTGGTATCGGAATAGAGATGTTCATCCCTGACGGCCGGGTCGCCGACATGCAGGTCGGTTAGGTGAATGAACCTGACGGGTTCGGACATGGCTTGCTCCTGTGGATGGAGCCGGCCGGGGAGTGGCCGGCTCCGCTTGGTTTCCGCGTTTGACGACACCGACGGTGCATGCCCTCTTGCGCTGGAACGATGGCATCGGTATCTTGCGTCGATGACAAGTGAATGAAGGTTCATTCAGTTTATGGATATGACTTCCGACAAGCGCGAACGTATTCTGGCGGCGGCGCAACGCCTCGTTGTCCGCAATGGTCTGCAATGCTCCATGGCGGCCATTGCCGATGAGGCCGGTGTGGCCACCGGTTCGCTCTATAATTATTTCGACTCCAAGGAAGCGCTGGTGCGCGGGCTTTATGAGCGGGTGGCGTTGCAGATGAGCGAGGCCCTTATGGTTCCCGCCGATCCCGATCCTGGCCAGACGCTGCGCAATTATTTCTCACGCTATGTTCACTTCATCGGGGAAGACGAAGAACGGGCCAAGCTTTTCAGCTATCTCGACAATACGCCGCTGATTTCCAGCAACGCCGCCTGGATATTCGGACCCTTTGTGACGCATGGTGCCGAACTGATCATGCAGGCGCAAGCGGCGGGAATGGTTCGTCCGGGGTCCGCGAAACTGATGATGAGCTTCCTGCGCGGCGCCGTACGCAATGCACTCAAGCGCCGCGACGGCTATGGTGCCTTTTCCGAGGAGGACAGGCAGCTATTTGCGCAAATGTGCTGGGATGCGATCAAGGTGTAAGGCATGCGCTGGAGTTGCTGCTGACAGCAACGGCCTTCCGCTAGTCGCAATGCCTGTAACCGGACTTGCGCGTGCGTAGGTCGAAATGAAAATGGTTCCAGTGATTGGGATCGCTGCCCGGTCCGAGAACGGTGGAGAAATATTTGCAGCTGTCGGACCGCACCGCCTTCAGCAGCGCTTTCTCGCGGAAGGCGAAGAAGCTCTTGCTGCGCACGTCGATTTCCTTGCCGTTCTTCAGCGTGATGGTGCCTATATCGATGGCGTTGCCGCGCGCATGTTCGGACCACGGATTGCTGGAACGCGAATTCATCTTGCGGCAGGAATAACCGCCCATCGGCGTGATGCGGCCGACACCGGAGAGATAACGGAAGCGCGAGGACGGCACCAGCTCGAACTTCACCCATTTGGCGAAGGCAAGCGTGACCTGGCAATTGAGCTTCACCGCCGGCCGGATGGCGACACCGCTGGCGAGACCGCTGAGTTCGATCGGATAATCGATACCGCAGGTCGGCCCGTCGGCAATGCGCGCAACATCCCGGAAAGCGACGCCAAGGCGGCGCAGTTCGGAGCGGCAGGCAACTTCGGAGGATGGCATGACGCCGGGCGGCATCGAGCGGTTACTTTGCAGCCCGCCGCCCGCCATCGGATCGTTCGGCATGAGCATGGCGACTTCCTCTACCGGCTGGCGGCGGGAAGAAGAACCAGGCGGCGGCGGTATCAGGCGCGACTGGCTTGCGGTCTGTTGCCGGCGCGGAGGCGAGATGGCCACCGGATTGTCCGTGCCGATACCATCCACCACCGGCTGTGCCGAAGCGCCTTCGGCAATGTCCGCATCCTGTTCTTCGGCAAGTCCGCGGACCGGTTCCACGCCCAGCATGGAATCCATGTTCACACCACCCTCACCCTCGGCGATCTGGTTGCTGGCCATCTGCTGCGCGGGCATGATCTCGCCCTGCATTGCCTGCGCCGGCGCAGTGGCATGGCCGCTGGCCGCCATGCGCGCCTGATGCTGGGAATCGAGCGTTGAATAACCCTGCCCGCCCTGCGGCGATTGCAGCAGGGGATCCTGCGAGGCGTATGGCTCCGGCATCGGCTGTGAAACGGCTGCCGGATAATCGGCGCCCTGCCCGGCCTGCTCGGCCTGATACACCGCACCCGCCGGCGCGCTGTAACCCTGCTGCCGCGAGGAGCGGATGGCGCTGACGCGCGTGGTGCCGTCCACCTCCGCCGGCGGCACGAGGCCCTCCGCCGAACATGACACCATGACCGTGGAAATCATCAGCAACGTCACAAGACGACGCGGAAGGGAAACATACGCCATACGAGAACCTGTACCTTCAGCGGCCGCAATTCGCGGCAATACAGGATAAATTTTAAAGAAATGAGGTAAACGAAACCTTATTGGTTGCGGGAAATAACGAACCTGGCTGTTGCGTGAAGCTGCAAATGAAGACGGCACGATCGAAATTGGGTCGAAGGCGATGACAGAAATGCTGAAGCCTCTCCTCCAGCATCCAGCACCGAAACCCCTCCTCCGTCACCCGGCGCCCAAACGTCTCCTCCGTCATCCTCGGGCTTGACCCGAGGATCCATGGTCGCACCCGGTTGTTGATCCTCGGGGCGAGCCCGAGGATGACGTCGAGTGTGAAGAGAGCTTGTCAGTCATCCAGGGGCGCAGCCAAAACCACGCCCTCCGGTTTGCCCGAAACAGACAAAATCAAGCCGCCCGTGAAACCTCGCGTCCCGCCGCATGCCCCAGTTCGAAACGCGACAGCAGCGCGCGCAGCTGGCGGCTTTCCTCGGCCAGCGTCTGGCTCGCCGCCGTCGTCTCTTCCACCATGGCGGCGTTCTGCTGCGTCATCTGGTCCATGTGGTTGACGGAGGTGTTGATCTCCTGCAGGCCGGTCGCCTGTTCCCGCGCCGCCGTGGCGATGGAGTTGACGTGACCGTCGACACGGTTGACCAGCGCCGCGATCTCCTCCAGCGCATCGCCCGTCGAGCGTACAAGTGCGACGCCGCCGCCGACCTCTTCCGCAGAGCGGTTGATAAGGGTCTTGATCTCCTTGGCGGCATTGGCGGAACGTTGCGCCAGTTCACGCACCTCCTGCGCCACCACGGCAAAACCGCGTCCCGCCTCACCCGCACGCGCCGCCTCGACACCGGCATTCAGCGCCAGAAGGTTGGTCTGGAAGGCGATCTCATCGATGACGGAAATGATCTGACCGATGCGTTTCGAGGAGTCCTCGATGCGGCCCATGGCCTCGACGGCATTGCGCACGATTTCGCCCGAACGGCCGGCGCTGGTTTTCGTGTCCTGCACCATCTGCCGGGCCTCATTGGCCCGTTCGGAAGCCGTGCGCACCGTGGCGGTGATTTCATCAAGGGCCGCCGCCGTCTCTTCCAGCGCTGCCGCCTGCTGTTCGGTCCGGCGGGAAAGGTTACCGGTTGCTCCGCTGATGTCGGAGGCGCTGTCGTTGACGACATCGCCCGTTCTGGCAATCGCCTCGATGGCGTCGTGAAGCGCGCCCACGGCGCGGTTGAAATCCATGCGCAGCTTTTCATAATCTGCACCGATATCGGAAAGCGAGACGGTGAGGTCGCCATTGGCAAGCGCCTCCAGCGCATGTCCCAGCCGATCCATGGCATGCGCCTGCCGCTCGGATGCCGAGCGCAGAACCATCTCGTTGCCCTGCCGCGCCTCCTCCAGCGCCCGCTGCTGATCCGCTTCGCGAGCCTGCAGGGCGCTGCGTTCGTTGACGCTGTCGCGCAGGACCAGCAGCGTCTTGGCAATTGCACCGATTTCATTGCGACGGCCGGCGAACTGGATTTCGGCCGTACCGTCACCGTCGGCAATCCGCTTCATGCTCTGCCGGATAAGGTCGATCGGCCGCGTCACACTGCGCACCACGGCGGCAGCCACGCCAATGACGACAAGACCGGACAGGACGCACAGGCCGACATAAAAATAGGCGTCGTTCCAGAAAGCCGCCTCGAGATCGTCGACATAAACGCCGGTGCCGACAATCCAGCCCCAGGGGGCAAAACCGGCAACATGGGAAAATTTCTCGACCGGTTCCGGCGCACCGGGTTTCGGCCAGTAATAATCGACAAAACCCTGACCGCCCGCCTTCACCGTATTCACGAACTCGACGAACAGCGCCTTGCCGTTCGGGTCCTTGTTTCCGGTGAGATCCGTGCCGTTCATTTCGGGCTTGATCGGGTGCATCACCATTTTGGGATGCATGTCGTTGATCCAGAAATAGCCGCTGCCATTGCCATAACGCATCGCCGCAATCGTCGTCTTGGCCTGCTGCTGCGCCGCCTCCCGGCTCAGGCTGCCGCCTTGCTCCAGCCGGTAATATTGATCGAGAATGGCGACGGCAGTTTCATTCATCGCCGCCAGTCCCGCTTTCCGCTCACGTTCCATCTTGTGGTAGCTTTCAAACAGGCTGAAAGTCAGGGCCGCGGTCAATATTGCCAGAAACAATGCGACGAGCGCATAAAGGCGCATGGATATCGTGACGTTTTTCATACTCCCCCCAAGTCGATGATGTAGTTCGACCAGCCGAGGTTAAAGTTGAAAAATTTATTATCGTTAAACATGCCTGTTATACATTAGTATTATTTCACGTATCTTCGCCGGCACCCGCGATACGGGTTCGCAGATGTCAGAAACCGGCACAGAGCCGGGGGATTTGTCGAAATCCATTCCGTTTTAAAGGGGGTGTTAACCCTGGCGTTCTATCCTCTTTTGCCGAAATACGGATACAGGGAGGCACGCGATGGCACGGCCGAATTTCCGCTATACGCATTATGACCTGAAGGAATTGCGGGCTGGCACCACCATTGAAATATCCCTTTCGGCCGTCAACAACGTGCGGCTGATGACGGCGGCAAATTTCCAGCGCTTCACCGAACTGCTCGATTTCAAATATCTCGGCGGCGTCGCCAAGAAATCGCCGATCCGCATCGCCATTCCCGAAACGATGCAGTGGCATCTCATCATTGATGCCGAAGGCCATAACGGTCTGGCGGAATCCTCGGTCAAGATGCTGCCGGCGCAACCGCAGGCGGCGGCCCACCGCAAGGCATCCTGATTTTATTTAAAAACAGTGGGTTGCCGCGGTTTCGCGACTCTTTTTGCCAGCCGCTTGATTCTTATTCTCAAGATCGCCGCGCAATGCGGCTCTCACCCCGACCACGAAAACCCTAGCGCGCCCCACGCTCGCGGCGCAGCTTCGCCCACCAGTCGAGGCGCTTGCGGATTTCCCGCTCGAACCCCCGGTCCGGCGGATCGTAAAAAGTGGTGCGCCCCATTTTTTCGGGGAAATAATCCTGCCCGGAGAAGGCGTCCGGTTCGTCATGGTCATAACGGTAACCGTCGCCATAGCCTTCACCCTTCATGAGCTTGGTCGGCGCGTTCAGGATGTGTTTCGGCGGCACCAGCGAGCCGTTTTCCTTGGCTGCCCGCATCGCCGCCTTGAAGGCCACGTAAACGGCGTTGGATTTCGGCGCGGTCGCAAGATAGACGCAGGCCTGCGCCAGCGCCAGCTCGCCTTCGGGCGAACCGAGATAGTCATAGGCGTCCTTGGCGGCGTTGCAGACGGCGAGCGCCTGCGGATCGGCAAGGCCGATATCCTCCACCGCCATGCGCACCAGCCGCCGGCCGATATAGAGCGGGTCTTCGCCGGCATCGAACATTCGGGCGAGATAATAGAGCGCCGCATCCGGATCCGAACCACGCACCGACTTATGCAACGCGGAAATGAGATTGTAGTGGCCGTCCTGGCTCTTGTCGTAGACCGGCGCTCGCCGCTGCACGATGCGCGTCAGCCCTTCGGTATCGAAGGTCTCGTCCTTGCGCGCCGCGCGCCAGACCTCTTCGGCAAGCGTCAGCACGGCGCGGCCATCGCCATCGGCCATGCGGATCAGGCTGGCCCGCGCCTCTTCCGTCAGCGGCAGGGCCTTCTGCTCCGCCTCCTCCGCACGCTTTATAAGCTCGCTCAGGCTTTCCTCGTCATGCGAGCGGAACGTCAGCACCCGCGCCCGCGACAGGAGAGCGGCATTCAGCTCGAAGGACGGGTTTTCAGTGGTTGCCCCCACCAGGATGATGGTGCCATCCTCCATGACCGGCAGGAAGCTATCCTGCTGGGCCCGGTTGAAGCGATGAATCTCGTCGACGAAAAGCAGCGTCTGCCGACCGTTCATCCGGCGGGCGCGCGCTGCCTCGAATACCTTCTTGAGATCGGCGACACCGGAAAAGATCGCCGATATCTGCTCGAAGGCAAGCCCCGCCTCGCCGGACAGCAGGCGGGCAACCGTGGTCTTGCCGGTTCCGGGCGGCCCCCAGAAGATCATCGATCCCAGGGAGCCGCTCTCGATCATGCGGCGCAGAACGCCCTCTTCGCCCGTCAGATGCGGCTGCCCGCTCACCTCCGCCAGCGTCTTCGGGCGCAGGCGATCGGCAAGAGGCCGCCTGTTGGCGACCTCGACAGGCACTTGCGGGGCGAAGAGATCGTCACTCATCGCAGGAACTGCCGGATGCGCTGCCCGTCTCGCAGGATTTCCACACGCCAGAAACCGGGATTGTCGTCCAGCGCCTTCTCAACCGCAGCCGTGGAGCCGATATCCGCGCCGTTCAGCGACAGGATCACGTCTTTGGGCAAAAAGCCGACACGATAGGCGGGCGAGCCACGCTTCACATCGGTGATCACAACACCCGTCACCTGCGACGGCATGCGCAATTCGTCGGCAAGCTTCGGCGAAAGATTGGCGACGGTCGCGCCGGCGAAGGGATTGCGGCCCTCGATCAGGCGTTCATCGCGCGGCGCAGTTTCCGGCGCAGTATCGAGCGCGATGGTCAGCTTCTTCTCTTTGCCCTTGTCCATGACCGTCAGTTCGGCTGACTTGCCGATACCGGCCGTCGTCAGGCGATAACCAAGAGCATCCGGATGCTCCACCTCGAAACCGTTGACGGCGGTGACGACCTGCCCCGGCTCGATGCCCGCCTTCTCCGCCGGGCCGTCCTTGACGACGCTGACGACCAGCGCGCCGCGGGCGCGATGCAGGCCAAGCGCTTCGGCGACATCCGAGGTTACCGGATCGAAAGTCGCGCCAATATAGGGCCGCTGAAAACTCGCATCGCCACGCTCGGCGGCGGCGACAAAAACCCTGACGAGATTGGCGGGAATGGCGAAGCCGATACCGTTCGAACCGCCGCCCTTGGAAAAGATCGCGGTATTGATGCCGATCAGTTCACCCGCCATGTTCATCAGCGCGCCGCCCGAATTGCCGGGATTGATGGAAGCATCGGTCTGGATGAAGAAGCCGAAATCGCCCTGCGTCACCTGGTTGCGCGCCAGGCCCGAGACGATGCCGCTCGTTACCGTCTGGCCGACACCGAAGGGGTTGCCGATGGCCAGCACCAGATCGCCGACCTCGATGGCATCGGAATTGCCGAGCGACAGCACCGGGAATTGCTCTTTCGCATCGATCTGCAGAATGGCGAGATCGACCCGGTCGTCCTTCAGCAGCACCTTGGAGGAAAACTCGCGCCCGTCCGCAAGCGCCACCTTGATGTCGTCAGCACCGTCGATGACGTGATTGTTGGTGACCACGAGGCCGCCGGCGGTCACGATCACACCCGAGCCGAGCGACGACTGCTTTTCGGTGCGGTTCGGCATCTGCTGGCCGAAAAACTGCTCGAAGAAAGGATCCCCGGCAAAGGGCGAAAGACGCCGCTGCACCACGCGTTCGGCATAGACATTCACCACCGCGCCTGCGGTGCGCTTTACCAGCGGCGCGAAGGAAAGCTGCATTTCCGTGTGGCTCGATGGCACGGCCCTGTTGTCCTGCGCCGCAGCCCCCACGGGCAGGAGCACGAGCGCGGCGAGAAAGCCGGTGGACAGATACTTCAACACGCTTCGCATGTGATTCCTCATCGTCATCAGTATGATGGAGTTATAACGCCAAAGCCTGTAAAGCAAAGAGCGGCAAGATGATGGCCGGCCTTTTCCCTGTTCAGGCCGGTTGCGGCAGCTGGAACCAGCGGCCCCCCTTTTTGGTTTCATCCGCATCGACTGTCCTTGAAAGAGACGACACATGCATCTGAAACAGACTTTTCTGGCCTGCGGCCTCCTCCTCGTTTCCGTCGCTCTCGGCTCCCCCGCTGGCGCCGCCAGCTTCGATTGCACGAAGCCCGATCTGGCGTCGGATGAAAAGGCGATCTGCGACAACCGCGCCCTGAACGATCAGGATGTGAAGATGGCCACCACCTTCGACATCCTCACCCAGCTTATGGCCATGGGCGCCCGCGACACGCTGCGCGACGAGCAGAGCCAATGGCTGAAGAAACGCCAGGAATGCGCAGCGGATGTCGCCTGCCTGACCGGCTCTTATGACGAGCGGATGAAGAAGCTCGGCGAAGCCTTCCAGAGCATCAACAGGCCTCTCTGATCGATACAGCGCCAGTCAGGCCGCGCGGATGATATTCTCCATAAGGCCGTGCAGCTGATCGCGATAACCGGTTCTGGCCGATGGTGCATCCTCACGCGAGGTCATAACCACGGACAGCCGTCTGGCGGGAACGATGTAGAGCATCTGCCCGCCATAACCCCAGGCGTAATAGACAGTTTCTCCCGCCATCTCCTTGATGAACCAGCAATAACCGTAACCGTCGCCGTTGAAGACCGAATTGGTGCGCTGTTGCCAGGACTGGTCGATCCAGCCTTGCGAGATCAGCCGCTCACCCCCGGATGTCACGCCGCCAAGACGATAAAGCTCACCGAATGCCAGCAATGAGCGCGCCGTCATCGCCATCTGGTTACCGCCGAGATAAATGCCCTGCGGATCACGCTCCCAGCCGCCGATGGAAAATCCCTCGAGCGGCCGGAACCAGTCGCGGGCGAGAGCAAGCGTCGAGCGGCCCGATGCCCTGGTCAATATCGCCGAGAGCAGGTGGGTGGATCCGGTGGAGTAAAGCATGCCGCCGCCCGGCTCCCCGGCAAAACCCGAGCCCAGCGCCATTCTCACCCAGTTGCGGCTGGCAACCCAGCGGCCGTAATTCGGGCCGGACATGCGCTCCAGACCGGATTGCATGGACAACAGGTTACCGATGGTAACCCGTTCCAGCCGCGGATCGGGGTTCTGCGGAAAATCGCCGCGCAGGATGGTCGCAATCGGCTGCTCGGCACCCGACAGTATCTTCCGGTCAATCGCCATGCCGACCAGCGCCGAAATGACCGATTTCGACGCCGACTTGATGTTGGTGGAGCCGTTAAGGCTGGCGCCATGATAGGCACGGCTGGCGACCTCCGCACCGTCGATGCTGACGATGACAGCCTTGAGGCTGGAAAGCGCATCCGCATCCCGCAGCAACGGATCGAAACGGATGCCATTGCCGGTGCTTTGCGCGCGGGCAAGCGGCGCAAAAGGCAGGGATGCGATAAGGGCGAGTGCGGTTCGTCTTTTCATGCAGATCAAGTTAGGCATCGCGGAGTTCTGGAAAAGGCCCGACAGCTGAACATCACTCCAATGTGACTGCCGGGCGGGAGGCAGCGAACCCGCATTTTCAAATTTTCATTTTTAAAACAGCAGGTTGAAGGAGGATAAAGAATCATCTTCTGAGGCAATTGAATCTGTTTGTGAACGAAAGCGCACACCGGTTTCAGGGCAGCAAAAAGCCGCTCAAAGAGCGGCTGATTGAACGATGATAAATCTCGCGCCACAGTCGGCGTCACCTCGGGCCCGTCCCGAGGATCTCACCACATCACATAAATCAAACGGTTGCAGAGGCTCGGGCCAGGCCCGGGGCATGACAAATGAGAGCTTTTCGACCTTTGTCAGCAAGCTCAAACCGTCCGGCACAACGGGGCGGTTAGGTCCTTCCCCAACCGAGACCGAACCTTACTCCGGCAAAATCCGCACCGCACCCTTGTCCGCACTCGATGCAAAGGCGGCATAGGCCTTCAGCGCCGTTGTGACATTGCGCTTGCGCGGCGCTTCCGGCTTCCAGCCCTGCGCATCCTGCTCGGCACGGCGCGAAGCCAGTTCCGCGTCGGTGACCTTCAGGTTGATGGTGCGGTTCGGAATGTCGATCTCGATCAGATCACCCTGGCGCACGAGGCCGATGGCGCCGCCCTGCGCCGCTTCCGGCGAGGCGTGGCCGATGGAAAGGCCGGACGTGCCGCCCGAAAAACGACCGTCGGTGATCAGCGCGCAGGCTTTGCCGAGGCCCTTGGATTTCAGGTAGCTGGTCGGATAGAGCATTTCCTGCATGCCCGGACCGCCCTTCGGCCCTTCGTAGCGGATGACGACGACGTCGCCCGCCTTGACCTCATTGCCGAGAATGCCCTTCACGGCCGCATCCTGGCTTTCGTAGACGACCGCCGGGCCGGTGAATTTCAGGATGGATTCGTCGACGCCCGCCGTCTTCACGATACAGCCATCAAGCGCGATGTTGCCGTAAAGCACGGCCAGACCGCCATCCTTGGAGAAAGGCTTCTCGACCGAGCGGATAACGCCGTTTTCGCCGTCCGTATCGAGATCGTCCCAGCGCGAGGACTGGCTGAAAGCCACCTGCGTCGGCACGCCGCCGGGGGCCGCCTTGAAGAACTGGCGCACCGTTTCGCTGTTGGTGCGGGTGATGTCCCAGCGGTCGATGGCGTCGCCGAGCGTCGCTTCATGCACCGTATAGGTATCGCGATTGATGAGACCGCCGCGTTCCAGCTCGCCGAGAATGCGCATGATGCCGCCAGCGCGGTGAACGTCTTCCATATGCACGTCCTGCTTGGCAGGCGCGACCTTGGAAAGGCAGGGAACCTTGCGGGAAAGACGGTCGATGTCCTCCATGCCGAAATCAACGCCGCCCTCATGCGCCGCCGCCAGAATATGCAGAACCGTGTTGGTGGAGCCGCCCATGGCGATATCCAGCGACATGGCGTTTTCGAATGCCGCCTTGTTGGCGATGGTGCGCGGCAGAACGGTTTCGTCGTCCTGCTCGTAATAACGGCGCGCCAGATCGACGATCAGATGGCCGGCCTCGACGAACAGGCGCTTGCGATCCGAATGGGTGGCGAGCGTCGAGCCGTTACCGGGCAAGGACAGGCCGAGCGCCTCGGTCAGACAGTTCATCGAATTGGCGGTGAACATGCCGGAACAGGAACCACAGGTCGGGCAGGCGGAACGCTCGATGATCTTGACGTCCTCATCGGAAATCTTGTCATCGGCAGCCGCAACCATGGCATCGACCAGATCGAGCGCCACCGTCTTGCCATGCAGCACGACCTTGCCCGCTTCCATGGGGCCGCCGGAGACGAAGACGGCGGGGATGTTGAGGCGCATCGCCGCATTCAGCATGCCGGGGGTGATCTTGTCGCAGTTGGAAATGCACACCATCGCATCGGCGCAATGGGCATTGACCATGTATTCAACGGAATCCGCGATGATCTCGCGCGAGGGCAGCGAATAGAGCATGCCATCATGGCCCATGGCGATACCGTCATCGACCGCGATGGTGTTGAATTCCTTGGCGACACCGCCGGCCGCCTCGATTTCGCGGGCAACCAGCTGGCCGAGATCCTTCAGATGCACATGGCCCGGCACGAACTGCGTGAAGGAATTGACGACAGCAATGATCGGCTTGCCGAAATCGCTGTCCTTCATGCCGGTGGCGCGCCAAAGGCCGCGCGCGCCCGCCATGTTGCGGCCGTGGGTTGTCGTTCTGGAGCGATAGGCTGGCATGGTGTTTTCCTCGATCTCTTGGGCAGAGGAGCGCATTTCCGCTAAGGCGGTAAAAAGAGCTCCTGCCCTATTTTGCGGTTTTTCTAGCGCAAACCGCAAGCCCTGTCACTGTCACCTTCGGGCAAAACAGTACGGTTCGGTACGGTACGCTTCATCTTCATCCTGCTATCGGACCGTGCCGTCATCACAAATGCGCGATTTCCGTCACCCGACCGTTGTTTTTCCGCGGAGCGCTGAAACATATCTGTGCAGCGGCCGTATTGACTATCATAATCGATTTATCGCCGATGCACCCGGCTTTTGTGGAGGTTGAAATGCCCGCCTATCGCCCGCCCCTCATCTCGGCAAATGAAATCACGCCGAAGAATATCTACCTGTCCAGACGTGGCTTCCTCGGCACGGCGGCGGGGCTGGCGGCAATCGGGCTGGCCGGCCGCGAAGCGATTGCCGCACCGCTTTCCGCAAAACCCGGCGCCTACAAGCTGGATGAAAAGCTCACCCCGCTCGACGCCGTCACCAGCTACAATAATTTCTATGAATTCGGCGTCGGGAAATCCGACCCGAAGGAAAATTCCGGCAAGTTCAAGCCGACCCCATGGACGGTAAAGGTGGACGGCCTCGTCTCCAAACCGCAGGAATTCGGCATCGAAGAACTGATGAAAAATCCTCTCGAGGAGCGCACCTATCGCATGCGCTGTGTCGAGGGCTGGTCGATGGTCATTCCCTGGATCGGTTTCCCGCTCGCCACCCTCCTCGACAAGGTGGAGCCGCTTGGCAGCGCGAAATATGTCGCTTTCGAAACCGTGGTGCGGCCGGACGAAATGCCGGGGCAAAGCGGGCTGTTCCAGCCGCTCTCCTGGCCCTATGTCGAAGGCCTGCGCCTTGATGAGGCACGCCATCCGCTCACCATTCTCGCCGTCGGGCTTTATGGAGAGACCCTGCCGAACCAGAACGGTGCGCCGATCCGCCTCGTCGTGCCGTGGAAATACGGTTTCAAGGGCATCAAATCCATCGTCCGCATTTCGCTGGTCGAAAAACAGCCGGAAACGACCTGGAAAAACTCCAATGCCCGCGAATACGGCTTCTATTCCAACGTCAATCCGCATGTGGACCATCCGCGCTGGAGCCAGGCGACGGAACAGCGCATCGGCGAAGGCGGCTTCTTCGGCACGCAGAACCGCCCTACCCTGATGTTCAACGGTTATGATGAGGTGGCAAACCTCTATGCCGGCATGGACCTGAAAGCGAATTATTGACCATGGCCTTCGCCCTGCCCTCTCTTCCCTCGCTGCCGAAGCGCTATCAGCCGGCGGCCATCTGGTCGCTTTATGTGATCGGCCTCTGTCCGGGTGTCTGGTATTTCTATCTCGCCGCAACCGGCGGCCTCGGCTTCAATCCGGTCAAGGATTTCGAACACCTGCTCGGCATCTGGGCGCTGCGCTTCCTGTGCCTCGGGCTTCTGGTGACGCCGCTGCGCGATCTCTTCAACATCAACCTCATCGCCTATCGCCGGGCGCTGGGGCTGATCGCCTTTTATTACGTATTAGCCCATTTCACCGTCTATCTGGTGCTGGATCGCGGCCTGATCCTCGGCTCCATCGCCGGCGATATCCTGAAACGCCCCTATATCATGCTCGGCATGGCCGGGCTCCTCATGCTCATACCGCTGGCGCTCACCTCCAACCGCTGGTCGATCCGCAAACTCGGCAGCCGCTGGAACACGCTGCACAAACTCGTCTATCTCGTGCTCATCGTTGGCGTGCTGCATTTCGTGCTGGCGCGGAAGTCGATCACGCTGGAGCCGGTGTTTTATATCAGCACGATGGTGGTATTGCTCGGCTATCGGCTGCTGCGGCCTTCGATCATGTCGATGAAGAGAGCCAAACGCGCGAGACCCGTCCGGCCATAATGGCGGCAACCCCAATCCCCGTGACATAACAGCCTATATTCCACAGAGAAAAAACACGGCCGAGCAGCAAAGCACCGGCCGTCGTTGCCCGAAACGCATCCAGCGCCGGAAAATGAACAAGCCGGATGAGTTCCACGAGGATGACGGCAAAAATGGCGATGTGAACCTCATAGCCGCGCCAACGGGATGGAAAGAAGGCTGCCAGCAGCAAATAGATCATCGCACCCCAGAGCACGGATCCGCCATATTTTACCGCCACGAACGGCAGTCCCACGTCGTAACCGAAGCTCCGCAGGCAAAGGCCGCAGACGATCACCACCATCGCCGCCGCCAGAAGCCGGATGCGGGCGAAACAAGATGGGGATATGCGCGGCAGGCCCATATGGATTCCTTTGGGTTTTCGTATGAAAGGTGACGAACCGAGATCGGGGACGGAAATGAGCACAGCACCAAGCCCGGCCGCAAGCCGCCTCTCCGTCCTGGACAATCTGCTCTGCGATACCTATCCCTGGGGCGAACTCAAGGGCATCAGTCGTTTTATCGTCGAGTTTCTGTATTTCGGCATCAAGGAAGCCCGCGCCTGCATGTTCGCGGGATTGTTCTTCGTTTCCATCTTCGTGGTGCCGCATGGCGGCGTGCTCGGCATTCCCCGCTATGACGTGCTGCTGATCATTGCGCTCGCCATCCAGTTCTTCATGATCTGGAGCAGGCTCGAAACGCTTGACGAGGCCAAGGCTATCCTGCTGTTCCATATCGTCGGCTTCGCACTGGAAGTGTTCAAGACATCAAGCGCCATCCAGTCATGGTCCTATCCGGATTTCGCCTATAGCAAAGTCCTTGGCGTGCCGCTCTTTTCCGGTTTCATGTATGCCGCCGTCGGCAGCTACATCATTCAGGCATGGCGGCTGCTGGATGTGCGCATTCGCCACTATCCCACCTACTGGATGGCGACCCTCATCGGCATCGCCATTTACGCCAACTTCTTCACCCATCACTTCATCGGCGATTACCGTTGGTACATCGCCGCCTGCGCCATCGGGCTCTACTCCCGCGCAACGGTGATCTTCCGCCCCTATGATCGGGATCGAAAGATGCCGCTACTTCTCGCCTTCATCCTGATCGGCTTTTTCGTCTGGCTGGCGGAAAATATCTCCACCTTCTTCGGCATCTGGAAATATCCCGATCAGCTCGGCGCCTGGTCCGTCGTGCATATCGGCAAATGGAGTTCATGGTCGCTGCTGGTCATCATGACTTTCACGATTGTCGCACACCTCAAGCATATCAAGGCCCGCATTCACATTCCGGAGTAGCATGGGCTCTCCCACAAAACGCCCGCGGATTGCCCATATCGTCCCGCAAGGCGCGAGAGCTGGAGCGCGTGCGCCGGAGTGCTCAGGAGAAGCTAGACTTCTCACGCTGCTCCTTCATCAACCCAAACGCAAAAAGCCGGGCGATCTCTCGCCCGGCTTTTTTTACTCATGACGCCCGAAAAGGCGTCAAACCTTATGCAGCTTCGGCAGCAGCAGCTTCAGCGGCAACGCGAGCCTTGTCGGCTGCGCCCTTGGCGTCAACGTCGCGCTCGACGAATTCG